>NZ_CP022605.1:0-344004 GCF_002278035.1 Ochrobactrum quorumnocens
TCTTAATCAAATCCGTCCACACGGCCTAGTTTCTCCAACGCAGCCATGAAAAATGGGGGACGAAGTGCTAGTGCCTTGAGCTACCTTCCAATATTCGGTCAGCGATCTTGCTCTGATTGATTTGCAAGTTTCTGCGTATGACGACCCAAGAGGCGGTATCCTGGCCTTTCAGGGAGGGTATCAGTGCTCAGCGGAAACAGCACCGAAAATTCAAAATGACAGCGGTTTGTGCCAGTCGCATGGAGCCAATCCCGCAAAGTAGCTTTAATCGTTGTATCCACCGTCGGTCTAGTGAAAAGTCAACTTGTCTGCAGTAAGCGATGTCCGGCCTTAAAGTAACTCCATTAGGTCAATAGCCTTTGCCACAACACGGGTAAAGAAACACTTCATTGTGGATATCTGGTGTGACGCAGGTTCAACCTGTCGGATCCTCATTTATAGGCTCGATGATAATTGTGTTTGGCCTTCCACTTATCAATGGGTTTTTAGAGAGTATGGCTTTATGCAGGCTCTATTTAAACCACATCATAGATGGTTTTAGTTCCCACTAAATGTTCATCCTTGGGATAGCCCGTGCCACTGTAAATACAAAACTGGCGTTGTTTCGCCTGGAAAAAAAGCGAGTTTATGGCTAGATTGTATCTTACGCGTTGCAACCGGATAGCGGGGCGACTGGCCCCGCTCAATGTTTGGGAACGACGAGGCCTGTCATAGTCGTATCATTTGCCTGCGGCCTGCTGCGCAAACACATAACTGTCGTAGGTATATTCAGCGACACGGAACCACTCAAAACCTTCGTCACGGAATTTCTTCCAGCTTGGATAAATCTTAGCCCATGACGGATTTTTCTCGTTGTATTCCGCATAAAGATCAAACGTAACTTTGTATGCAGCGTCGAGCACATCACGTGGTAGCGGCTGAAGTTTCACTCCCTTTGATACCAATGAACGGATCGCTGTCGTATTCTTTACGTCATAGAGCGAGATCATGTTCTGAGTTGCTGCTTCAGCAGCTGTATTGAGCGCAACCTTGTAAGGTTCCGGCAGGCTTTCATATTGCTCCTTGTTGATGAAAAAGTGGACCGAGGCACCACCCTCCCAGAATGCGGGATAATAATAATAAGGCGCAATTTGATAGAAACCTAGTTTCTCGTCGTCATAAGGGCCGACCCATTCTGCAGCATCAATGGTTCCGCGCTCGAGCGATGGGTAGATGTCGCCGCCAGGAAGCTGCTGCGGTACCACACCCAGACGTGACATGACTTCACCGGCAACACCAGCGATGCGCATCTTCAGCCCTTTGAGATCTGCTAGGCTTTTGATCTCCTTTCTATACCACCCCCCCATCTGCGCGGCTGTGTTGCCACCGACAATCCCCACGACGCCATAATCCGATAGAAACTCGTTATAGAGTTCGTTGCCTCCACCGTGATAGAGCCATGCATTCTGTAGGCGTGTATTCATGCCGAATGGTATCGCGGTACCAATGGCAAAAGCCGGATTTTTGCCGGTAAAATAATAGCCGCACGTATGTGCCATTTCGACCGTATTCGCTTGCACAGCGTCGATCGCCTGTGGGCCAGGTACGATTTCGCCTGCCTGGAACACTTGGATCTGAAATTTGCCTTCCGTCATCTTCGAAACGGCGTTGGCCATATAGACAGCGCCGCCATAGATAGTATCAAGATTGTTGGGGAACCCTGAAGTCAAACGCCATCGTAGTGTAGGTAGTTCCTGAGCGATGGCAGGTGTGGCAAGCGCCGTCCCGCTCGCTGCAGCGGCTGCGCCAATGGCGGCGCCCTTTGTTAAAAATGTTCGACGGTTTAAATCCTGTTTCATGTCTTTCCTCCTCGAAGACTTTTAATTGTCTGTAATGACCGGAGCGCTTTCAGTTCAGTCGCGATCGTTGGAACCGCCATAACTGCATCTTTATAAGTTTTTGTTTCACGCAAAATCGTTCCATACTTTTGGTTCCAAGTTTAGTTTAGCGTCATTGTCCCGGCCTTTCCGATTGGCGGGTACCTTGTCCGAATGAAGGCGGGGAGGGTGTGCCAAATGATGGTGCAGGCAATGGTTCATTAGAAGGGGAAAACGCGGGTGCACCAAAAGGTGCTGGTGCATTACCGAACGGGTTTCCTCCATCCGCATCTGGCATAGGCACATTGATCTGGATGGTGGAGGGATCCAGCTGTTCATGGTTGCCCTTGTAGTGAGTGACTATACCGGGAAAACCTATGATAATCCCGACCATAACGAGCTGAATTATCAGAAACGGTATGGACCCAACATAAATCTGTCCGGATGTAACAGGTTGGATTGTCGCCCCCGTCACCTTGTCCCTGTATGGTCGGGACGGCGCGACGGAACGCAAATAGAACAATGAAAATCCGAATGGTGGATGCATGAAAGATGTTTGCATGTTAACCGCCAGCATCACGCCGAACCAGACAAGGTCAATGCCCAGACTGTCCGCGACAGGTGCCAAAAGTGGAATTATGATGAAGGCCAGCTCGAAATAATCGAGAAAGAATGCCAGTAGAAACACCAGGAGATTGGCAACGATAAGGAAGCCAACCTCGCCGCCAGGGATTGACATCATCAAGTGTTCAACCCAGACATGGCCGTTGACACCATAGAATGTGAGCGAGAACACGCGTGCACCCAACAAGATGAAAATGACGAACGACGACAGTTTTGCGGTCGCGTATAGAGCTGAAGTCAGCATTGTCAGATTGAGACGGCGATTGATGATAGCTAGAAGTAGCGCTCCCACGGCTCCCATGGCACCACCTTCTGTAGGCGTTGCCAGGCCGATAAAGATGGTTCCAAGGACAAGAAAGATCAATACAAGCGGCGGTACTAATGAGAACACCACACGCTGAACGAGCTTCCAGCCCTTCAACGTACGCGCGTGAACCGGTAACGCGGGAACAGTCGCGGGTCGCAAGATCGACATACCTATGATAAAGGCGCAGTAAAAGCCGACAAGCATCAATCCGGGTACAAGTGCACCCTTATACATATCGCCAACTGAGCGCCCAAGCTGATCAGCGAGCACAATGAGGACAAGGCTGGGAGGAATGATCTGTGCCAGGGTACCGGAGGCGGCAATTGTTCCGGCCGCGACCTTACGGTCATAACCATAGCGGAGCATGATGGGCAGGGAAATAAGTCCCATGGAAATGACAGAGGCTGCAACCACGCCAGTCGTTGCAGCCAGCAACGCCCCAACGATTATCACTGCAAATGCCAGCCCCCCACGTACCGGTCCGAAAAGCTGCCCGATCGTATCGAGTAGATCTTCCGCCATGCCGCTTCGTTCCAGAATTAGCCCCATAAAAGTGAAAAATGGAATGGCAAGCAATGTCTCGTTCGACATCTGCCCAAAAATGCGATCAGGAATTGCACCGAACAGGTTGACGGGCAACAGGCTCAATTCGATGCCAATAAAGCCGAAAACGAAGCCGACAAAGGCTAGGGCGAATGCGACCGGATAGCCCAGCAGTAGTACGACCACAAGCGAAAGAAACATGAGGGGAGCGAGATTTTCTGCGAAAAAAGCGATCATATCCATTCCTCTCAAAGCGCCTGCGCTTCGGCATCTTCAACGGCGACCTTATCGGGGATCTGCCCTTGAAGAATGGCGATACGTTTGATGAGCTCAGATATGCCCTGAAGTGCCAGCAAACCGAAACCGACAGGAATTAGCAACCAAACCGGCCACAGTATCAATCCGCCCGTATTATTGGAGGTTTCGCCGCTGGTGAGCTTTACTTCAACGATCGGCCATGAGAGGAAAATCGTGACGAGGCAGAATGGCAGAAGGAAGAAAATGGTGCCGAATATCTCAACCAGTAACTGGGTTCGCCGTGAGTAGCGACTATAGAGTAGATCGACCTTGACGTGCTCGTTGTTAAGCAATGTGTAGCCCGCGGCAAGTAGAAACACAGCGGAGAACAGATACCATTGTGCTTCAAGCCAAGCATTGGAGCTGACGTTGAAAAGTTTGCGGGAAATAGCATTAATGGCACTGATAAGAACCGCCACAAGTATCAGCCAGGATACCGACTTTCCGATGAAATTATTGGCCGCGTCGATAGCGCGCGAAAACGCCAGCAAGACTGACATCGCTCCTCCCCTTCTTTCCCGCCTCCTCAAGCGGTTTTGGAAGATACTATGAGCGACGATTCGTTGCGGCAAGACGACGATAGACTAAAGCAACAAAGCTCTACCCATTAGTGGGTAACAACGGTGATCGTCGGGGAAATTAATGCGATGGAAGGTTCAGTCCGTTTTCGATGACATAACGTGTGAGACCCGCAGTACTGGCTATGCCGAGCTTCTTCTTGATGTTCTTGCGATGTGTTTCAACCGTTGCTTCTGAAATACTCAGTCTGATAGCAATCTCACGGTTGCTGCCACCTTCAGCAACCAATACCAGTACATCAGTTTCGCGTGCAGACAGCCCTTCGGATTTCTTTCCTCCTCGTTCCAAAAGCGCTTCAGAACCGCCTGAGGAGAAATAGGTGCCGCCAGACGCAACAGCATGAATCGCCGTTACGATTTCCGTGGTTGAAACATCCTTCAAGACATAACCTGATGCACCACGCATGATCGAAGTGGAGATGTATTCGCGGCTGTCATGCATGGATAACATGAGGATACGGATGCCGGGTAGCTGCTTCTTGAAAAGTTCGATCGCTTCTATACCGTTGAGAAGTGGCATATTAATATCCATCAATACAACTTCGGGACCTACCACCGATGCGAGCTCAAGGGCGGTGCGAGCATTTGCGGCAGCGCCCACTATTTGAATATCTTCATAGGTTTCAAGAACGGCACGCAACCCGTCCAGTACCAGCGGATGATTGTCGACCAGCAATACGCGAATTTTACACTCGTTCGTCATGCTACTCCTGCTTCTGGCTTTTTCTCCGTGGTCGATTTCGGCAACCGGGCAGTGAGTTGCGTACCATTTACGCTCGTTTCAACCAAGAGTATACCGCCAAAATGTGCCATGCGTTCTTGCATGTTGCGTAACCCCAATCCCGACAACTCATCTTCCAGGTTGCGAGCAGTAAAACCGTTGCCGTTATCAGCAACGGTCATTGTTATTTTACCCTTCAGGCCACGAAGCCGGATATCAACCCGGCTGGCACCTGAATGCCGCTCTATATTGGTAAGGGCTTCCTGCACCACCCGGTACAAAGCTGTACTCGGTTCGGGTTTTATCGTTTCGTTCAAGCCGTTCGCTTCAAAAAGTGTATCAATACCCGTACGTTCTGAAAAATGCTCGCAAAGAGCCTTTAAAGCGACTGTCAAACCCAGATCATCCAGGATGCGCGGACGCAAATCATGTGATAGGCGCCGCACTTCTTTGATCGCTCCATTAAGGGCGTCTGATGCCTTTTCGATTGCCATTGGCGCGCCGCTGCTTGCTGTTCCTACCTGGCGGCTTGCTAGATCAATGGCATAACGAACCCCGACGAGATTCTGCGATATACTGTCATGAAGCTCGCGGGCCAGTCGTGCTCGTTCTTCTTCCTGTGTATCGATGATGCGCTGTGCAAGTTCCTTGAGTTTGGTGTCGGCCATTCGGCGTTCCCGCAAGTTGAGGAGCATGCAGGTAGCGAAGACGAGCATCACTGCTGGAACGGCAATCAAACTAACGATGAGGAATGTTGTGCGGATATTGGCTCGGAAATCCGCATTTGCTGCAGCGGTTTGTGCGTAGACATCATCAAGATAGACGCCCGTTCCGAGCATCCATTTCCATTTGTCCAACCCCACTGCGAAGGATAACTTATCGGCCATTTCCGCACTGGAGGGTTTTTCCCATTTGTATTGATGCAAACCACCTCCTTCCTTTGCTTTCCCAATCAGATTGGCAATGACACGATCTCCATCAGGATCAACAAGATTAAGCCAATTGTGCCCCGGCCTAAACAACTGGCGTGGATGAACGATGTTGTTGCCGTCATAATCATAGACGAAGAAATAGCCATCACGGCCATAATCGAGCGACGTCAGAATCGCTCGCACTTTCTCCATAGCTTTTGCATCGCTGGGTCCGGCTTCTTCATAAATTTTCTGAATGGATGACAGTGCGAGATTGGTGAGGTTCAACAGCTCCGTTTCCTTGGCCTTCAGCATATTTTGCTCAAAAGTGGCAATACTGCTTTGCACAAGGTTTGCCGACTGCCATGTGATGAAGGCGGTCACTGTGAGAATGGCCACGATAAGCGGCACGATTGCCAATGCGACGATCTGATAACGTAGCGTCAAGTCCGAGCCTCCGAATTCATCGCAGATGACTTTAACTCTAGATTGTAGTCACTTTGAGGAAGAGGTCTAGCTGTGAAAAAACAGGATCGGATTACATTGAGGAATTCTCAACGGGAAGTCCTGACGTGTTGGGGAATGAGACAACTCCGCCCTCTAACCGCGAACTTAGCACTGTTGTTGGTAAAGCTGACAAATTATGCCAGATAATGTTGAGGCTTGAACAGGTGGACCGGAATGACTGGTAGGTGCAGTCCTGTTCAACGATGGCCACGCGGCCTTTTCGATGGCCCGGTGGGTTCACATTGATGTTTCTTTCGATGCATGTATTCGTTTCAGATCGGATAAACATGTTAGCAGTCTGTATTACGTAGCCAATCGGCGAGCGAGCGACGGCTACCGGAACGGCCGCGCATGGCTTTAGCGGCGCACATCGAGTTGAGCACAGCCTCCTGTGTGGCTTCAGCCGCAGCCCGGAAAAGAATATCGATGCGGTTTTCATTAAGTGCTGCGAAACTGACGATATCACCCGACTCATCATGGTCGAATGATACAGCAGTTGAAAACCCGATAGCTATGTCCCCACTACCATGTCCCCAGAAAGCCCCAAGTCGGGCCAAGCCCGCACCGCAGCGGCGCGTGACGCGTTTTAATTGGCGATGTTCCATTGGAACATCGGTCGCAAGAACGAGAATGACAGAGCCTTTTTCAGTTTGAGAAGGGACTCTGGGGGAGGGCATGCGTCCGTCGGGCAATACCAGATCACCTGCGCGCCCGAAATTTGTAAGCGCCAAAATGCCCAAATGATACTTTTGGCTGTCAAGTTCGAACTGACGTGAAGATGTACCAATGCCTCCCTTGAAACCAAAACAGGTCATACCTGTTCCCGCACCAACATTGCCCTGTGCAACGTCGGAACTTGCATTTCGCAAGGCCAGACGCGCATGCTCTTCTGTAACCGCCATTGCCTGAATGTCACTGAGCGGCCCATCATTGCATTCAAGTACAACCGGATTGACGGTTGCTGTTGTGCGGCCAATATCAGGATTTTTGGCAACCGCGTAACGGATCAATGCGTTGGTACAGGTCCCCACACCAAATGTATTTGTAAGAAGAATTGGAGTTTCAAGCGTTCCCAATTCCTCGATCTGCAACAGACCGGTGCTCTTGCCAAAGCCATTGATAATATCGCATGCAGCAAGTACCTTGCGACGATACGTGTTCCCATCATGCGGAATGATAGCAGTTACACCCGTATTGATGTCACCGTTGCGTAGCGTATGATGACCGACACGTACACCTGGCACATCGGTAATGGTATTATTTGCACCCGTCGGCATAATGCCACAGACGATGCCCAGATCGCGCGCCGTATCGGTCATTTTTATCCCCGGTCCTTGTTTTTTTAAAGGCGTCCAGCTTCTATAATGCGTTTGAGGAATGCCTGCGTCCGTTCACCCTGCGGATTGCCGAAAATCTGCGAAGGTGGACCTTCCTCATAGACTTTACCGTTTTGCAGGAAGCAGACCTTGTCTGCAACCTCACGGGCAAAGCCCATCTCATGGGTGGCAAGCACCATTGTCATGCCTTTTTTGGCCAGATCGCGCACGATATCAAGCACTTCTGAGACAAGCTCGGGATCAAGTGCCGACGTAATCTCGTCTAAAAGCAGAAGTGTTGGGTCCATCAGAAGGGCACGCACAATGGCCACACGCTGCTGCTGGCCGCCCGAGAGACGGTCAGGATATTCCTTCGCTTTGTGATCGAGTCCAATGCGGGCGAGCAGCGCCATTCCCTTTTCTTCGGCTTCTTTGAGAGGCATACCCAGAACTTTGGTCGGAGCTAGCGTCACATTTTCCATTACGCTCATGTGAGGGAACAAGTTATATCCCTGAAAAACAATCCCAATCTCGCGACGTAACAAGTCAAGATCAACGCCTGGGCCCGTGACCCGGTCGCCATGGAGACGAATTTCACCCTCATCGATCGCTTCCAATCTATTGATGCACCGCAACAGTGTAGACTTTCCGCACCCAGAAGGACCAATCAGGCAAACGACCTGATGTTCCTCAATGTTGAGAGAAATACCGGAAAGCACTTCCAATGCGCCATAACGTTTATAGGCCTTATCGATTTCAATCAGTGCCATGTGTTTGGTCCTTCCTCACAAGCTCGAGCGTGTTTTTCGGCGATCGCGTTCGATCAAACGATCTACGAAACGCGCCTGCGGGATGGTGATCAAGATGAAAAGAATGGCCACCGTGGTGACAGCTGAGAGATTGAAATAATTGCTGGCGATGATCTTGGACTGATTAAAGGCGTCAATAGTGCCAATGATGGCCACCAATGCGGTATCTTTTTGCAAGCTGATGCAGTTGTTCATAAGCGGAGGGATAATTCCGCGTACGGCCAGTGGAATAATGACATAGCGCATCGTGCGCGTATAAGAGAGACCAAGCGAGCGCGCTGCTGCAATTTGGCTTGGGTGCACGCTTTCAATGCCTGCCCGGTAGACTTCTGACGTATAGGCACCGTAAGTCAGAGTCAGTGCGATTATCGCATAGGAGATAGACGAGAGGTCCTTGAGAATCGGCAAGCCTGTAAGGGGAAGGCCGAACCCAATGAGATAGATGGTTATGATAGCTGGCAAGCCCCGAAACAGATCGCAGTAGAAGGTTGCAAGCACACGGATAGGTCTGCCTGCCTTCCCTGGCAGTGTTCGTGCAATCGCTATGACCAATGCCCAAACAAGAATCAAAAAGGCTGCAACCAGGAAGATTATTATATTGGTGACAAATGCCTTAAGCACCGTGCCAGCGGATTTCACGATAAGACTGATATCGAAGAACGTGCGACTGACGGCTGCATTATTGACGATCAGAAACCACGCGCCCGCGCTGATGATTAGAAGTGCGACAGCATAGGAAATAGCCTGCCACGATATATCCGATGCCTGTGCGCCGGACTCACGTCCCTGATAAATATCGGTATTGTTTCCGGCCCTGCTCGATAGCTGTACTGCGCGCCAAGCAAACCAAAGAACGCCCAGCGGAGCAATAAGGACGGCTATGCTAATCGTAGTGACCGGTGTTGAAGGCCAACCTTGACTGATTGTGTAACTGGCAACGCTATAGGCGGTCTGTGCCATTGCCAGAAAGGTGAGAAGCGAAAAAGCGAGCGCAAACAGGGATCGCCCATTATGGGTGCGGACTTTGTTGCGGTCGCGCCATTGCTGGGCGCGCTGCGCGCTGGCATCTGGTGCGAGATGGGACATGACTTTACTCTCGATGGAACAGGCCAGAACCTCGCTTTGTCCACCACCCGACATACATCCCGAAAATAAAATCGGTGTTCCGAAAAGATGTATCTCTAACAAACAGTCGGAGCAGGATCTCTTTCTTTAAGATAATCGTGCTCTGGACGCGGTGTACGCTGCAAAAGCCTTCACATGGCCAGGGTCTTAGTGGAATATTGGCTGGGTTGCGTTAACGGCGCCTGATCGCAGCCCAGAACGCCTTTGGATTACGGCTTCCAAAGTGGAATGTTATCGGGAGACGTGCCCCATGACGGCAGCAAATAGGCCTCTTCAAGCTTCTTAAGCGTACCATCCTTGTGCATGTCTTCGATCAATTGATCGATGATCTTTCCATTTGGTGAACCTTTTGGATAAATGCCTGCTGTCTCGCCACTGGATCTATATTTACCCACCACTGCGAGTCTGCCATTGGAATTATGCGCCTGACCGAGTGTGATCGATAGATCAGTCATAACGGCATCGACCTTGCCTGCGGCAAGTGCTGTAAACATCGATGCGGTATCATCAAAAACGTCCAGACTTGCGACCTTGAGGGTATCTTGGGCGAAAGGAACGAGTGTCGTTCCTGCCTGAGTACCGACTCTGACTGTTTTGATTTCGGCTTCATTGACAGGTTTGTCAGCACGTGCGGCAACGCCATAGCCCGAATTCATATAAGGCGCAGAAAAGTCGACAACTTTCTTGCGTGGTTCAGTAACGGAGATCAGCGCCAGCGCGATGTCATAATCCTTGTTTTGCCCTGCCACGATTGAGTCAAAGGAAGCATTGACGAGCTTTACCTTTTCGAGGCCCAGGCGATGGGCAAGATTAACCGCCATGCAAAACTCATAGCCATCCTTGATCGTGTCCGGCGTGTCGCCATTGAACTGACCAACCGCAGGCAAATTGATGATTACAGTGAACTGGTCTTCTGCTGCAGGATCGATCTTGGCTGTACCCTTTTCGCCGATCAACGGACAGTCGCCATAACCCTCAGTGGCTGCCGATGCTGTGTGGGCATGAGACATGACGGCGGCACTTGCAAAAAGTGCTCCGTAAGCGGCTTGTTTGAAGATTGTCTTTATTATCATGTTCCCCTCTTTTTCCTTTTAAGTTGATGGTTTAAGGCTAAAAAACTGGCTCGCTCCCCGCGCGTGCGAGATCCAGGTAGACTTCCTGCAGGCGACGTGTGACTGTCCCTGGTTTTCCGTCTCCGATCGTATGATCTTCGATACCGATAATCGGCGTTACGAAACTCGAAGCGCTTGTCAGAAATGCTTCTTTTGCACCCTTTGCTTCATCGACAGTGAAAAGACGCTCATCGATGATGAGGTTCTGCTCTTTGGCGATCTGCAAAACTGCTCGGCGGGTGCATCCCGGCAAAATTGCGGGCGAATTTGGACGAGTAACCAGGACATTATCCTTGGTGATAATGAAGGCTGTCGATGAGCCTCCTTCGGTAATGAAGCCATCCTCGACGAGCCAGACCTCATGGTAGCCCTTGGCTTTGGCCTGTTTCTTGGCCAACACCTGAGCCAAAAGCATTACTGTTTTGATATCGCGGCGTGCCCAGCGGGTATCAGTGGCAACGCCAACACGAACGCCATTGAGCACCGATGGAGAGTTGGCGAGGTTTTTGGCTTGAGTGAGCATAACGAAATTAGGCTTCATGTCGTCAGCGTAAATGAAGTCACGCTCGGCTTCGCCGCGTGTGACCTGCATATAAACGACACCTTCGAGCAAAGCATTACGGCGGATTAGCTCTTCCTGAGCTTTGCGAATACCGCTGAGCGATACAGGAAGCGGGATGCCGATTTCCTTCAAGGACCGTTCAAGACGTGCGAGGTGCAGATCATTATCCACCAGACGTCCATCGAGTACGGCGCTTACTTCATAAATGCCGTCACCAAACAGAAAGCCGCGATCAAAAACCGAAACTTTCGCTTCGCCCTCCTCTACGAAGACCCCATTCAAATAAATTACCCTAGCCAAAACACGCCCTCGGACATTTCATCTTTGTTGAGGAGGACCGTAGGTAAAAAGAATTTGTCGGGCCAATGCTATGTTTTGCAATCACTATGCAAAAATTGCATAACAGGCTTAAAATACTTGGAGCAAAAGTGGGAACCGCTTTTGCGTATGGAAATGCGCACAAATAAGCTGTTAATGCAGTTCCAACCACTCAAACTAACTGGAACCGTTCTCGCAGTGGCTTAACGCTGTGAGGCTTTTCCGTCGAATTGCCGTAAAGCAGAAATTAAATTTGCCGGATGGGTCGCAAATGGAACTAAAGTGGCTTGAAGACTTTATTGCGCTGGCAAATACGTCAAGCTTTTCGCGCGCCGCTGATACACGTCATGTGACGCAATCCGCATTTTCACGGCGTATTAAGCAACTCGAACTCTGGCTGGGGGTGACGCTTGTTAATCGGGCAGTTTTTCCCGCAGAGCTTACAAAAGAAGGCGCGACCTTTCTACCTGTTGCACAGGACACGGTGCGGCAGTTTTATAAAACTCGCAAGGCACTCCAGCCAAATCGTGAAGTCAAAAATCCGTTTATCACTTTTTCAGCTCTACACACATTAACGGTTACTTTTTTTCCGCAATGGCTCAGGCAGGTGAATGGAGAAGTTGGTGCCATACGCTCGCGGCTTAGTCCGGATAGAGGAGGGTTTGAAGATAACATCGCAACGCTCACGGAAGGTGAGGTCGACTTCTTCCTTACCTACGCGCATTCGTCTGTGCCGATACTCATAGATCCTCATCAATTCCCCTCTATTGTGTTGGGTACAGACAGATTGATACCTGTTTCATGTCCTTCTGAGACCGGTCCGGTGCTGGATCATGCGATCGCGAGCGGTGAGGTGTTGCCTTATTTGAGTTACGGTGATTTTTCTTTCTTCGGCGCGGCACTCTCGCAAAAATTCTTCTCCGGACCCGATTTTAAAAGACGGGTAATGCACGAGAACACAATCTCCATTGGGCTGAAGGCAATGGCGTTGGCGGGGTGGGGCATGGCGTGGCTGCCTGAAAGCCTGATTCATGACGAGATGCAACGTGGGGAACTTGTGCGCGCTTCCACTGATAACTACTGGGATCTCACAGTAGAAATCCGCATCTATCGTCACGACACGCCCCTTCAAAATCACGTTGAACTGTTCTGGGAATATCTATGCACAAAACCTGCGCGTATCTCGAAGTAGGGATTTTGATAAGCGTTACCCAGATACTAAGCCAAAGCGGTCAAGGACTTGGGCGGCTACCGAAGATAAAGCCGAAGCGTTGCAGAATTATGGTCCAAACCAGCTTTACTCCCGGATCCAAGCTGAATTCGGCAATGATATCATTGCCTCGAACACCTACGCATTGACCTTTTATAGCGTTGTCATCTAAGCAACGCTGCGTTCCTCCGGGGATGGCTGGTGCTGGAGCGCAAACTGATCATACTTGCCCGAAAGCGCGTATGAAGAAACCACAAGGAGAGCCGCGTGAAGGGGAATAACGTTTTTGCTATGCGACATATCTGGTTGCATGCATTTGTGCTGCTAATCATTTCTATTTCAGAACTGATAGGTATCCAAAAATTATCCATCGGTATTGGTGCTGTCATCTTTTTGCCTATGCTTTACGCATTTGCTTTAGGTGTCGTATTTAATCCCAACATTCTTAAGGTAACTGGCAAAGTCCTCAAGTCAGATTCAGTTAAGCTTTCCGGGACCATGATCACTATTGCCATTATGCCGTTTATTGCCAAGTTTGGTACGACGGTTGGCCCGCAGATTGAGAATATCATTGCTGCCGGTCCCGCTCTGGTTCTACAGGAAATTGGCAACTTAGGCACCATTGCAGTGGCCTTCCCGATTGCAGTTTTTGTCCTGCGTATGGGACGCGAAACTGTGGGTGCGACCTATTCCATCGACCGTGAGCCGAATCTGGCTTTGATCGCCGATAAATACGGCCTTGACAGTCCTGAAGGCGCCGGTGTGATGGGCGTGTATGCGACCGGTACTTTAATTGGCACATTCGTTTTCGCGCTGCTGCCACCAATCGTTCACAGCTTCGGGCTGTTTGATTTTCGCGCGCTTGCCATGTCATGCGGAGTCGGCTCAGGCAGCATGCTCGCCGCCTGTACAGGCGGGTTGGTCAACGTTATTCCCGAACAGAAGGATCTGATCCTGGCTTTGGCTGCAGCCAGCAATATTCTCACTTATGCGACGGGCCTTTATGTCGGTTTGTTTGTGGCGCTGCCCTTGACGGAATGGCTCTATAAGAAGTGCCGTCCTGAAGAATATCGCGATGCTGCGTAAGGGGATGATGAGATGACTTCCAATTCAATGAAGAATAAAATCGACACTCTTACCCTGTCTGTCGAGACGACTGATGAGCGTAAGATCGATATAGTCGAAAATGCATTGCTGCTTATAATCGCCTGTTTTCTCGGGTTGGTTGCCAACTGGATCGGCAGCGGCATTACGCCGGTGCAAGCTCTGCCTGGCATGGCAATCCTTTATGCAGCTTCCATATTTGGTTTGATACTGGCCCGCTTCATGCCGTTTTATTTGCCAAGCGTTGCCTGGGTTTCGCTCATCGCCATCATCATAACGATTCCGGGCGTACCGGGAGCTGATTACGTTGTGGCCAAAGTCGCAGACCTGAACTTTCTGGCACTGGCGACGCCGGCACTTGCCTATGGTGGTTTGGCACTGACTCGTAATGAGTTTCAGATTGCTCGGCGCTCAGGCTGGAAGATCGTTATCGTCGCTATTTGCGTGATGATCGGAACTTATCTCGGTTCGGTTATTGTCGCTGATCTGACATTGCGTATAACAGGTTAAATGGTTTCCGGGGCAGGTGAACAAACCTGCCCCGGTGCATTGCCTCACATAGGGAATATTCATATGGTTGGTTTTCTGACAGAAGCCGATATCGTGGAAGCGCTTACATGGCGGCATGATTTGCACCGCCATCCTGAACTGAGCTTCGAGGAAAACCGAACAGCCAGATTCATTGCCGATAAGCTCTTGCTGTGGGGCTTTGCTGTCAGGACGGGCTATGCACGAACAGGCGTTATTGGTAGCTTGACGCGCGGAACATCCAAGCGCGCCATTGGTATCCGTGCTGATATGGATGCATTGCCAATTGTTGAGAAAAGTGGCGTGGCTCACTCCTCGCAGACGACAGGAAAGATGCACGCCTGTGGACATGATGGGCATGTAACGATGGCTCTCGCCGCAGCCAAGGCAATCAGTGGGCTCGAATTTGACGGCACAGTGCATTTCATCTTTCAGCCAGCAGAAGAAAACGAAGGCGGTGGCCGCGAGATGGTTCGCGAGGGGCTGTTCACAGATTTTCCCGTTGACGCCATTTATGGTTTGCATAACTGGCCAGCGCTTGATGTCGGTACATGTGTAGCGCGTGACGATGCCATGATGGCGGCGTTTGGTACGTTTGAGATCGAAGTCATTGGCAAGGGTGCGCACGGAGCAATGCCGCATGAAGGTGCTGACCCAGTGGTTGCGTCAGCTCAGATCGTCACTGCGTTGCAAACCATTGCCAGTCGTAACGTATCACCGCTTGAATCTGCTGTGGTTTCGGTGACGCAGATACATGGTGGTGATGCGTGGAACGTCATCCCCGAGAGCATGATCATCCGTGGAACTACACGCTGGTTTTCCTCTGAAGTTGGGGGCACGATTTCTCGTCGTATGCAAACACTGGCAGCGTCGATTGCAGAGGGTTTCGGATGTATGGCGCGTCTCACATATGAAGAACGCTATCCATCAACAATCAATACGGCTGAGAATGCTCACAAGATACGTGAACTGGCCGCTTCGCGTGATCTCGGACTTAAGGTGCTGGATGTGGCGCCAAGTATGGCTGCAGAAGATTTCGCGTTCATGCTTCAGGAAAGGCCGGGTTGTTATTTCTGGCTTGGCAGCCGCCGCGATGGAGATAATCCGGGCCTGCATTCGCCATATTACGATTTCAACGATGCGCTTTTGCCGATAGGGGCTAATTTCTGGATCAAGCTGGTCGCAACTGAACTGTCTCCGGAGTAATGATCGTGTTGACCAACGGTGGCTGCTGAGCAACATACCGGTATGCAAACGCTCGACGCTAAAGAATTACGTATGTTCATAGCGGTGGTTCGGATCGGTTCGATCCGGGGTGCTGCCGAACACATGAACGTCGCGCCTTCGGTGGTGAGCCGCCAGATTGCGGATACAGAACGCAATATCGGCTTGCCGTTGTTTGAACGCAACGCGCGTGGCATGGCTTTGACCGAAGCGGGTGAACTGGTTCTTGAGCATAGCAGGCGGGTTCTTGAAGAAAGCAGTCTTTTGACGGAGCAATTAGGCCTCCTCAAAGGTGTGCAACAGCGGCGTGTCCGCATCCTGTGCGGAGAGGGGTTTCTGGCCGATGTACTTGAGTATGGACTTGGCTCTTTTGTAAAAGTTTACCCCGACGTTCAGTATGATCTGCAACTTGGAAGTACCGAAAGCGTTCTCGACGGTATCGCCAATAGCGATGCTGATATTGGGATTGCTTATAATCCGCTGATGGATACGCGGGTTCGTTCGCTGGCTATTTCACGGCAGCCGCTGTGTGTGGTGACACCGCCTGAGCACCCATTGCTGAAAAAAGACCGATTGCATCTTGCTGACTGTGCAGGCTTGCCCAATGCGCTTTTGCGTCCGGGACACGGCATCACCCAATTGGTAACGCGGGTTGCTGCTGATAGTGGTTTTGCTGTTGCTCCAATGGTGGAAACAACATCAATCGATGTCCTTCGACGGTTTGTCATTGCCGGCCTTGGCATATCTTTTCTGCCTCGCTTCGCAGTTTCTACTGAACTTGCGCGCGGAGCGGTTGGGGTACGCGAATTGTCGGACCCCCCATTGGCTGAGGCGAGTGCGCATTTGATGGTGCGCGCGCGTCGTCGCCTGCCGCTTTCGGTTGAACGTCTTAGCGGTTTCCTCGCTGGCAGCATGGCCGCATTTAGGTAAATAGTTTTTCCACTGTTGCTTGCCGCGGGACGCTGCGTTGTCCGCAATCCGTCTATGCGCTGTCCCGCATAGGTGCGAGCCTTCTTCCATCGAATTTTGACTGGCTCCGGCTGGTTTGGTGAAAGATGGAGGTACGGAATGTCGCTACAAGAAAAATCGGTGATTGGCGTTGTGGGCCTCGGCAGTATGGGGCTGGGCATGGCGCAGACGCTAGCGGCGAAAGGGTTTGCGACGCTGGGTTTTGATTTGTCTGCCGAACGTAAGGCACTGGCGGAAAAGGCGGGTGTAACGCCGTCTGACACGCTGGGCCTCCTGTTTGAGAAGTCGAACTTTCTTGTTTTCTCCCTACCGACGGCACGCGATGTTGAAAACGTCGTCAATGCGCATAGCCATTTGTTGCGCGGTGCTGATCGCGGTCGGGTGATCATCATAGACACTTCCACATCCGAACCCGATGTAAGCCGCGCGCTTGCGGCCAAGCTTGATGCCATGGAACATGGGTTCCTTGATGCGCCCGTCAGCGGTGGACCGGCTGGTGCGGCCTCAGGTAAATTGACCATGATGATTGGTGGCAGCGATGCCAATCTGGCGCTCGCTCAGCCCGTGATCGAAACCATGGCTGCCAAAGCACTGCATGTCGGCCCAAGCGGTGCAGGTAATGTCGCAAAGCTCGTCAATAATCTGTTGGCGGCCGCGCATATGGTGACCACCAGCGAGGGGCTGAAACTGGCGCTTGCTGCCGGGATAAGTCCGGAATCCGCATTGCGCGTGCTGAATGCTGCATCAGGGAAGTCTATGATAAGCGAGGTTCATTTCCCGACCTGGGTAATGAACGAAAGGTTCGACAGCGGCTTTTCGATGGGGCTGATGCGTAAGGATGTTCGTCTTGCACAGGAAATGGCTGCGCGAACTGGTGCGGGAAACCCGCTGACTTCAGTGGTGGCCAAGCTTTGGGCCGATGCTGATCACCTAAAAGACAGTGACGACTTCACCCGCATGGGTTCGTTTCAGCCTGAAACCTCCAAATAAAGAGCAGCATAATGACCCATCCAATTGATCCACAGGCACAGGCCGCACGCATCTCAGAGATTTTCAGAAGCTTCTTTCCGGCAGGGGAAATCGGCAGTTTTGTAAATGGCGAGATCGTCAAAGGCACTGGTGCTGAGCAGAATTTAACCGATCCCGCGACCGGTAAGATTTTTGCTTCGTTTAATGATGCAGACCAATCAACCATCAATGCCGCGATGGACGGTGCTGCCCGCGCTCAGAAAGAGTGGATGTCGCTGACGGCGTCAGCACGAGGTCGTGTGATGAATGAAATCGCCCGACGTATTCGTGAACATGCCCCTTTGATTGCGGAATTAGAAAGCCGTTCGGCTGGTCGTCCAATCCGCGACATCCGTGGCGAGGCTGTGCGCGTTGCTGAAATGTTTGAATATTATGCCGGTTGGTGCGACAAGCTTTACGGCGATGTCATTCCTGTACCGAGCAGCCATCTCAATTATACGCGTCACGAGCCAATCGGTATTGTTACGCAGATTACTCCATGGAACGCACCACTCTTCACCGGCGGTTGGCAGATCGCGCCCGCCATTTGTGCCGGCAACGGCGTCGTAATCAAACCTTCTGAACTAACACCTCTTTCGACGCTCATTCTTGGTTTAATGTGCGAGGAGGGCGGAACGCCGCGCGGACTAGTCAACGTTATTGCTGGTGGGGGACCAACCGCGGGGCAGGCTGCAGTTTCGCATCCGCGCACAGGCCTCGTGGTTTTTGTTGGTTCGGCACAGGCAGGTTCTGCCATTGCAGCAACGGCAGCCAAAAATGTGGTCCCTTGCATTCTCGAACTCGGTGGAAAATCGGGCAATATTGTATTTCCGGATGCGAATATCGAGCGCGCAATTATTGGCGCTCAGTCAGCAATCTTTAGTGGGGCTGGGCAGAGCTGCGTTTCGGGCTCTCGTTTGCTGGTGCATCGCTCCATCCATGAGCAGTTTGTGGAACGCTATGCTGATGCCGCTAACCGCATTGTTGTCGGAGATCCCTATGACGACAACTCGCATATAGGCCCGATCAACAACGAACGCCAATGGACTAAGATTGATCAGATGGTGCGTGAGGGCGTAGCAGACGGCGCTGTTCTTGCGTCCGGTGGCAAAAAACCCGAACAGCTGGAGGAAACAGGCGGTTATTATTACGCCCCGACGATCCTCGATCAGGTACATCCAGCAATGGCGATCGCGCGAGAAGAAGTGTTCGGTCCAGTAGTTGCCGTGATGCCTTTCGATGACGAAGCAGAAGCGATTGCTCTTGCCAATGACAACCCATATGGACTGGCTGGTGCTGTGTGGACAGAAAATGTAGCTCGGGCGCATCGTGTCGCAGCAAATGTGCGGGCAGGCACCTTCTGGATCAATGGCTATAAAACCATTTCGGTCATGTCCCCGTTTGGCGGCTTCGGCCGCAGTGGTTACGGGCGCTCAAGTGGAAAGGATGCGCTCATGGCCTACACACAAGCCAAAAGCATCTGGGTTGAAACGGCAGAATACCCTGCCGTGACTTTTGGATATTCGCCGGAAACTTAAACGCACGCACCAATATTCATCTATCGGTAAAGGTAATGATAAAGCGTATCTGGCCAACACAGAACGCTTTATCATCATCCCGAATTTTGATTTGGATCGTGTTATAAACTCCCTATTTTGCGCCAGTTGAGTAAATCTTGCAAACAACCGGTCGCATAATCAGGTCATTTACTTTCCACTGAATACGACGACATGTTGGATTGGGATGGAACGGGTTGCCATCAGATCAGGTGCGTGTTCAGCTCGTGGCAATTGATGTGCAAGCTGCGAGGGCAGCTTTTTACCGGCTTGTGATTAATTCAGCTGCTTTCTCTGCAATCATGATCACTGGTGAATTGGTGTTGCCGGACACGATTTTTGGCATGATCGATGCATCGACAATACGCAATCCATCTATTCCGCGGACCCGGAGTTCATTATCCACAACTGAACGCTCATCGTTTCCCATCTTACAGGTTCCCACCAGATGGAAAATTGTGGTCGCTATGTCTCCAGCACGTTGAACCAACTCGTCATCACTTTGATACTGATTACCTGGAAGCACTTCGAACGGCTGATATTTGGCAAGCGTTTTTGTTACCATCAGATTGCGCGCGTGACGAATGGATCGAGCTGCGATCAGTTGATCTCCAATGGTAGAGAGATAATTGGGTTTGATATCAGGGGAAAGTTCCATGTCCGGCCCTGCAATATGAACTGAGCCTCGGCTTTCAGGGCGCAAATTGCAAACAGAGACCGTCACAGCCGGGTAACGATGCAATGGCTCACCCAGACGGTCTGTGCTTAGTGGCTGAATGTGATATTCAAGATCCGGAGTTTGAAGCGAGGCATCACTTTTTGCAAAAATCCCGAGCTGGCTTGGTACCATTGAAAGCGGACCAGAACGGTGAAAAGCATATTGCAGCCCCATACCTGCCCGCTTGAAAAGATTATGATAAAGCTGGTTCAGTGTTTTCGCACCTTCGATACGAAATACAGTACGGATTTGGAGATGATCCTACAAATTCTCACCAACACCGAATAGGGCATGTTTGGGCCGAATGCCCAGTTTGTTAAGAATTTCGGGGTTGCCTATGCCTGATAGCTCAAGGATTTTGGGTGAGTTAATTGCTCCGGCAGACAGAATAATTTCCCTTTTCGTCGTCGCAACACATGAATTTCCATTTTTGCGGAAGCGAATACCCGTCGCGCGTTTGTCTTTGAGTTCAAGCTGCTCAACTTCGGCTTCGGTAATCACCCGTAGATTAGATCTTTTCATTGCAGGGCGAAGAAAGGCTTTCGTCGTATTCCAGCGGACGCCCCCCCTTTTGATTGACTTCAAAATAGCCCGAGCCTTCATTGTCGCCACTATTGAAATCATCAGTTTTTGGAAGTCCTATTTCTTCTGCGGCATCGCGAAATGCATCCAAAATAGGCCACGAAACTCGTTGCTTCTCTACGCGCCATTCACCACCAGCACGATGCAAGGGCGTATTCCCGCGATAATTGTCTTCTGATTTGAGAAAATATGGCAATACATCGTCCCAGCCCCATCCCTTATTACCAGCCTGTTTCCAGCCATCATAATCGGCAGCCTGTCCGCGCATATAAATCATGCCGTTGATCGATGAGCAGCCTCCGAGCACTTTGCCACGCGGGTATGCAAGTGAGCGACCATTGAGGCCAGCCTCGACTTGTGTTCTCATCATCCAATCTGTGCGAGGATTACCCATACAGTAAAGATACCCTATCGGGACATGTACCCAATGATAGCGATCATTTTTGCCTGCCTCGAGCAATAGGACACGATTCTGGGGGGTAGCCGATAATCGATTGGCCAGAACACAGCCCGCAGTCCCCGCACCAACAATGATGAAATCGTAAGTGCCTTCATCTTTCAGAGATTGATCGACACTGCTTTTCACGCCGCTTCCTCCGTCGCCATTGGATCTATTGCGGCCATGCGCTTCCATATTGGCGCCATTGCATCAGCAATATCGCAGTAAAATTGATAGCGGCGGGCATAATGTGCCGTGCGCAACTCATCGGGCTGATAGTTGCGCTCGCTACGAACCATTGCATTGGCACCGGCTTCAAAATCTGCAAAGATTCCAACCGATGTCCCGGCAGCGATGGCCACACCTAGTGCTCCCGTTTGGTGAGAATGAGCTACCGTGACAGGCACGCCCAACACGTCGGCAAATATTTGTGGCCAGAGCAAGCTGCGCGAACCGCCACCGGAAATCACGGCTTCACTAAAATCCACACCAGCAAGACGCAATGTTTCAATATGCTGACGATGACCAAAAGCCACACCTTCTAAGATCGCTCGGATCAGATGACCTTTTGTATGCCATCCGGCAACGCCGTAAAATCCAGCCCGCGCATTTCCGTTTTGCTGCGCACCATATAGAAACGGATGGTAGATCGGATCACTGGCAGCAGGCTCAATGGCCCCAGCCAGCTCGCAACAGATATCAAACGGGGAGCGATGATCAGAGTGCTCGTCGTGAAAAAACTCGCGAACCAGCCATTCCAGATTAGCTGCCGATGTCGCACTGGACTCAATTGCCATAAATCGCTCGCGGTCAAAAGTCGATGACATGAAGACCGGGTTTTTGAGAACTGGTTTGTCAGTAACGACCTGATTAATGCTCCACGTGCCGACAATGATAGATGCCGCATTGGTTCGGGTTACGCCTGAACCAATGGCTGAAGCAACGACATCAAAAAGTCCGCCAATAACCGGCGTACCAACTGCAAGGCCGGTTTGCTCTGCGGCGCTTTCGGAGATCGTTCCGGCGATATCCGCACTTTCAATCAGAGGTGGCAGCAAGTCCAGGCAATCACCAAGACCGTACGCACACATTAAGTCGTGATCATATTGTCGTTTGGCAACGTTGAGTAAGCCGCTGCCGGCCATATCGGACATCTCGCTAACCCGCTGTCCGGTCAGCCTATTGACGATGAAATCCTTGCAGAAAAAAACTGTCCCGATTTTAGCAAAGAGTTCCGGGCGATTATGCTTGATCCATGCAAGCAGTGTTGGGGTCTGCGAAGCCCAAGGGCGCTGGAGCGAAATCGGATAGGTGCGATCACCCACGTTTGCGGATTGCCATTCATCAACAAGATCTGCGGCGCGCGTATCCAGCGATTGGATGGCCAGCAACGGCTCGCCTTCACGATCGAGTGTATAAAGTCCGTTTCCATGTCCGGCACATCCTATAGCGGAAATTTGCGTTGGGCATATGCCAGCATCAATGACTGCCTGTTTAATCACCGCACGGGCATTCGCCCATAGCTCTGTCAGCCCGCGCTCCACATGGCCCGGATGCGGCATACGGCTATGACCTTCCTGCGCAACGGATGCAATTTCATTGCCCTTTAAGTCGAAGATTACAGCCTTGATGACGGTGTTACCGGCATCTAGTCCTAAAAGATACTCTCCCAAACTGAACCCCTCCCAAGGTCGTGTTCTAATTTTGACCTTGCTGGTAAAGAGCGTAAGCATCTTCACCATTTGCATCGTCGTGGATGATTGCCATCAGCCCGCGCACTACAGCGGCAGGATTGGCATGCTGGTAAATGTTGCGTCCATAAACCATACCGACTGCACCCTGCTGCATCAGAGCTGCGGACTTTTCAAACACCGCACGCAAATCTTCCTTGCCACCGCCACGTACCAGAACGGGACAACGTGCGGCTTCTACTACTCGGTGAAAATCTTCCGCATTGGTTGTCGGATCGGCTTTGATGATATCTGCACCCATTTCGCGGGCAAGTCTTGTCAGCGTGACGATTTTATCGGCATCACCGTCAACCATATATCCGCCGCGCTCCGTCACGGGTTGCATCACCAATGGTTCAATCATCAACGGCATACCATATTTATCGCAATCAGCGCGTACACGCGCAATATTTTGCACGCATTGACGGAAAAGGTCGGGCTCATCGGGCACCATAAACAAATTGACCACCACGCACGCGGCATCCATTTTGATGGCACCGATCAGTGGTTCAGCATCATTCTGCAATACTGCCCACATGGCGCGGTGGCGGATATGATTATATGGGTTACCCATATCTATCCGCATTACCAAGGCCGGTTTATCCTTTCCCTGCACATCTTGCAGTAGATCAGCCTGACCGTAGTTCATCTGAATGGCATCCGGTGCTGCTCTGATCAGAGCTTTCACGATCGCTTCCATATTTTCAAGCCCATCTAAAAAAGATGGCTCGTTGCAAACACCGTGGTCGATGGCCACATCGAGGCAGCGCCCGCCGTCAAAAAGGCGGTTCATTCGTACTTTAGAATTACTAGGCATGATCTAATTCCTGTTTGTTTCTGTCGATAAGGATGTCGAGGCCAACATTATGACGCTCGTTGAGAAGAGTGAAAAACCGGCTGCGCTCAGCAGCGTTCTGTGTCGGCGACCAGTGCTTATCTTGTGCCAGCAGACCAAGCGTGGCATCTGCCATGTTAAGGGATAGTTGCCCGCTGATCGCCAATGTGGTGCGGCGCAATAAAAGATCATCAAGATGTTCAACTGCTTCATGTCTGATCAGATAGCGCAATTCGCGGACGGAATATTCCCGACATGGAAGTGGCTGATCTGGCTCCTGCGCTATGAACTCCGCTATTATACAAGCGTCGGTCCCATAGCGTTGGAAAAGCTCTTCTATTCGCGCTTGCGGCAAACCCGTTTTTGAGGCCAATTCTATAGCCCACGCTTCTGGCTTTGTTGGATAATGCCGCCCACCGCCAATAGCGCGATCGGTTGTTTCCACACGGCGCGGCTTTTTGAGGCGCTGCAAAATTAAATCGGCTGCTAATTCTCCAAAAGAACGAAATGTTGTCCATTTTCCACCGATCATGCATAGGACAGGTGGGTTACCCTCTGTGGATTCAATAAACGTGCAGTAATGCTCGCGTGGTACGCGGCCCGTGAAATTGTCTTTACTGGCGGGCAGAGGTCTCACACCGGAAAACTGAAACACAATGTCATGCGGCTTGATTTTGATATCGGGCAGCACAAACGCTAGTGATTGAAGGATATAATCTCTCTCATCAGGAGCGCATATAGCTTCTTCTGGATTATCGATACGGATATCAGTCGAGCCGACAAGCACCTTGCCCAGATATGGAAACAGGATGCAAATGCGCCCGTCTTCATTCTCATAGTAAAGCATGTGATTGCCAAGTGCTTGTAGCAGTTTGGCATTGTCAATAATCAGATGGGATCCTTTTGTGCCACCCATCAGCGGAGAGACATGTGACGTTTCAGGTAAAAGGCTTTTATTGGCTATGTCGATCCAGCCACCTGTAGCGTTGATAATCACGGTTGGCTCTATGGTTATCAATCCCGCGTTGATGTGATCCCGAATGACAAAACCGCTGGTGCCATTGTTCTGCAATTCAGCGTAATTGAGCGCCCGGGCATGTGAGCCCGCCGACAAGCCGTCCTTCAAAAGTTCGAGACCAATACGTTCAGGCTGTTTGACCCAAGCATCATAATAGGTGGCAGAGCTTTTGGTGGAAGGATTTAGTGCTGGCCATTTATCAAGCGTCGCTCGTCTGCCGCGAAAACTGTGCTTGGGCATAAGCGCTCGTTTACGCGTCAGAAAATCGTAAATACTCAAACCCGCTTTAACGACAATCGCCCCTCTTCGGCTTGGTTTGCGGCTCAAACCAAGAAAACGCACAATACTATTTGCCAACCCCGAAAAGATACCAAACACAGGTACAGTTGTTGGAAGTGGATGAACCAGATGTGGCGCGTTGCGCAACAGCCGATCACGCTCGGCGAGGGACTCTTTTACGAGACCAAACTCGCCATTTTCGAGATATCGCAGGCCGCCATGCACCATGCGTGAGAGAGCCGCACTGGCACCTGAGCAGTAATCGTGCTTCTCAACAAGCACCACGGATAGGCCTTGAAGCGCCAGCTCGCGGAACACACTGATCCCATTAATGCCACCACCAACAACGCACACGTCTACCTTCGGACTTTCATGAAGTCCGTTCATTATTTCTTCACGGGTCATGATCGTTCCGTTATTGGTCCAGTTTAATCAGCTTTGCTGCAATAGCGGTGTCGATGGTATCAAGATCGTGCCGATCGAGCCTGATTGTGCCTGCCTTTGCATTCTCCAGTGCTTGCACAGGATTGCGCGCTCCGCATAGGGCAAATGTCACTCCCGGCTGTGCCAGTGTCCAGGCGATCACGATCTGTGCAATACTCGCATGATGCTTATTAGCAACCACATGGATGTCTTCTGCAAATGTTCGGATTTTCAAACGGTTGTCTTTGGAAAACCGTGGGTTATCTTTGCGCTGATCATCCCCTGAGAAAATTCGCTCAGCATGCATGGTTCCTGCAAGCAGACCAAGTGCCAAAGAGGAATAGCTCAAGATTGAAACATTATTTGCCTTCGTCAATGGCAAAAGCTCCGCTTCAATATCCCTGTCTATCATACTGAACTTCTCTTGAACTGCATCAAGATATCCGGTTGTAATATAGGCGCTCAACTCATCTGCATTGACATTACTGGCACCAATTGCGCGAATTTTTCCGGAAGTACGCAAATCTTCAAGCGCACGCACGGTTTCATCGATAGGCGTGGTGGGGTCTTGCCAATGGGTAATATAGAGGTCAATATAGTCTGTACCGAGCCGTCGCAGGCTGTCCTCGACCTCCTGCATAATTGCATCTCGTCCGAGATAGCGATGTACAGGCTGAGAGCCTTGATCAAAAAAATACTGACCTTTTTGTGTATGCCAGACGAGACCACATTTGGTGGCGATTACCGCTTTATCACGCCGCCCTTTGAGAGCTTTGCCAACAATCTCTTCAGAGCGGCCAAGCCCATAGGCTGGGGCTGTATCAATCAGCGTCACTCCAGCATCAAGCGAGGCCTGAATGGCAGCAACGGACTCCCGCTCATCGGTGCCGCCCCACATCCAGCCGCCAATGGCCCATGTTCCAAGCCCGACAGCAGAGGCCTCAACACCTGATTTTCCGATTGCGCGTGTTAATTGTGTATGGCTCATCCCCGTGCCCCCTCTGCGCCTGCTATGTCCAAAATACGTTGTCCGGTGGCCTCATCCGTAATCAGCACATCCAGATGATTGCCGCGTAAAATGCTTAAAATCGGCCATGCTTTATTGGGTCCGCTTGCCAATCCGATTTTTGTTGGTATCGATTTGAACTCGTCGAGTTTGAGCGATACCAATGAACCATTCAGGCTATAGCTGCATACACGGCCATGATCGTCTAGCAGATGTGCAAGCAGTTCACTGCGGGCGCCGGAGCGTTCAATTGCATCTCGATCCATACTGGAAGACGGATGCAGATCGTAATAGCTGGAATCGTCAGTCAAAATGGAACCAATGCCGACAACGGCAATGTTTGCCTCTTTGGCGCGGTTAAACACATCAGCCACGGAACGCATATTCATCAGCATCGCACATTCAACCGGACTGTCTGCAAACAGCGGCGCGTGAATTTGGTATGCGCGACCACCAAGTTTATCGGCCATAAGGGTCGCGACATGGTTTACATCGGTATAGTGCTTGCCTTGTACGCATCCGGTCAATGGGATTACGTCAACATCAAAGCTACGGGGTGTCTGTAAGCCGGCAACGACTGCACTCACCCCTTTGCCGCCCGTAATGCAAATCGTATCGCCATCGGTGATTACTTCGACCAACAGACGTGCGGCTGCTTCCCCTACAGCCTGAAGTGCCGTTTGCGGATTGTCAGAAACAGTCGGCACAACAATAGCCCGCCGAATTCCACCTAATGCCAACAAGCGCTCTTCCATATCGACCAGTGGCTCAATGGGCGAAGTGATCTTAATCTCCACTAAACCCAATTGGCGTCCGCGTTTGATCAATCGATTGACTGTTGGTTGCGAAATGCCTAGTCGTTCTGCGATCTGTCCTTGTGTCAATCCTTCTATAAAATGCAGGACTAGAGCCTGATGCATCTGGCGTGCAATTACAATTTCTTCGCGCGGGGCGGTGACAGTTTTGGGCTTCATCCGGACAACACTCATAATCAAGCCGCCTTTCGCTTATGGAGAAAATGGTCGATTGAAACGGCAGCGAGAAGAATGCAGCCTTTTATCATGTCCTGCCAATAGACAGACACATCCAGCAATACCAGCGAGCTTGTAACTAAAGAAAGCAATGCAATACCTAGGATCGCTCCAAGAATGGTTCCTGAACCACCATTCAAAGATGCGCCACCAATCACTGCCGCAGCGATAATATTCAGTTCCATGCCAACACCAAATGTAGGGGTGGCAGCGCCGAAACGCGACATGTAGATAACACCGGCGACACCGGCAAGCGTTGAGCAAAGCACAGTGACCCAGAATTTAACCTGATTGGTTTTAATGCCGGAATACAACGCGGCTTTCTCATTGCTGCCCGTGTAAAACACTTTGCGAAAAGCAGTTGCACGGCGCAGCAGAAAATCAAACAACATCACGATCATCACAAAAATGACGATGACATAAGGTACCCCATAAAAGTTGCCCTGTCCGATCATTTTGAAGCTTGGGGGCAATGTGAATAGTGAAAGCGGTGTGCCTTTGGTAATAATCAAGCACAGGCCACGCACAATCACCATTGCGGCGAGTGATGTGATGAAATGATTGAGCCCCACAACGGTCACAAAAAATCCCATTACACAGCCGATCAACCCGCTGGCAAAAATACCTATGAGAGATGCGGTCCATGGGTCCAAACCCGCAAGAAACAATGAGCCTGATAGCACCATTGCGAAGCAGACGACCGATCCGACCGAAAGATCAATGCCGCCAACAATCAGCAGAATTGTCATGCCTACAACGACAATGCCTTCGACTGAGAAACTCATCAGCATGGCGCGAAAATTGCCAAAGGTGAGGAAATGAGGAGATACGAAACTCATGGCAATACATAGAACGAGAATGATCGCTATCAAGCCCGCCTCGCGCATTGTGGCAAGGCGTTTCCACGGTAATCTGCGATGATTGTTTGCCGGCATCGTATCTACAGTCATTTGAGTGTTCCCTATTGTCTCTTTATGCAGCATGTTCTTTTGCATGCAGTGGTTGCTCAACTCGCAGACCCGATGCGAGCCGAATAATGGCTTCTTCCGTCATTTCATCTGCACTCAGTTCGCCAGCCACTGTTCCCTCGCGAATAACCAGGACGCGATCACAAAGACCCAACAGCTCTGGGAGTTCAGATGAAATGACAATAATTCCGATGCCAGAGTTCGCCAGTTCACGAAGCAACAAATGGATTTCCGACTTTGCGCCGACATCAATGCCTCGCGTGGGCTCATCCATCAAAATTATTTTGGGACGAACTGCGAGTTGCTTTGCTATCGCAACTTTTTGTTGGTTGCCGCCGCTTAAAGCAGAGACAGGCATATCCACGTTGCTCATTCTCACATTAAGGCGTTTTGAGAAATCACTCGCCAGCTGTTTTTCACTCTTTGCATCAATCAGACCAAACCGAGTGCTCAATGCCGCAAGGTTTAAAACTGAGATATTCTGCGCAATTGAGAGATCAAGAAAGATGCCGGAACCTTTCCGGTCTTCGGATAAATATACAATTCCAGCTTTCACTGCATCGGCATATTGTCTTATTGTCTGCTGTTGATCATTCAGGCGGATTTCCCCTTGGGTAATGGCTCGCAACCCACAAATACCTTCAGCGATTTCCGTTCTTCCCGAGCCGATCAAACCACCAATACCGAGGATTTCTCCGGGCATGAGGTCAAAGCTTACATTGGTAAATCGCTCGTCATCTCTAATATTCCGTATTGTTAACAATGGCTTGGTTGATCGCTCATCAGGATTTTGCTTTGATGGGTAAAGCTGAGTAATTTCACGCCCCACCATAAGTCGCACAATATCATCGGCAGTGACGTCCGCTATGTCTTCGGTTGAAACAAAGCAACCGTCGCGCAGAACTGTTACCCGATCACAGAGGCTAAAGATTTCAGCCATACGATGGCTGATATAGATGATGGAAATTCCTTGTGCTTTCAACTCGCGGATAATGTCGAATAGGATCTGCGTCTCTGCTTCAGTTAATGCCGCTGTAGGCTCATCAAAGATCAGAACTCGGCAATCCAGTGTTAGCGCCTTAGCGATTTCTACCAGTTGCTGACTAGAAATCGTGAGACTGCTAACTTTCTGTTGAACATCAATCGGGGCAAGCTGGTTCATGATCTTTTGTGCTTCTTGCTCCAATCTGCGATAGTTCATTAATACCGAACGACGGCGATTTGTCGTTGCCATGAAAATGTTTTCGGCAACGCTTGCATCAGGGCACAGCGCGATTTCCTGATGCACGAGGCCAATGCCAAGCGACTGCGCCACAGTTGGTGAGGGGATTTTAACTGGCACTCCGTCGATCAGAATTTCGCCGTCGTCGGGCTTCAAAATACCAGCAATGATATTCATCAGAGTTGATTTTCCAGCACCATTCTCGCCGCATACTGCATGAATTTCGCCTTTTTCCAAGGCAAAGTTCATGTTCGTCAGCGCCTTTACGGGACCAAACCGTTTGGTGACAGAACGGATTTTTAAGACTGACTTCAGCGTCAAGGTGCATCACTCCACGGATAGGTTTTTGGTTCTGGGGCACGATTTAGAGTGATTTTTCTATCCACTCTAAATCATTGTCCCTTACATTCGCAGAACACTAAACGCGTGTGACTTACTCTTCGATGCCTTTTGTACCGCGGCGTTTGAGATACTTATCCCAATAAAAATCATCTGCATTCGTAGCTGTAACGATGGACAATCCATTATCCACGAATGGAATACTCATCGGATTGGAACCAGCGCGTTTTGCATCATTCATGGGGTCGATCAGCTCAGGGTGCTTCGCAAACCAGAGCATCAGAAAGCCCATATAACCCTGCAAGCCCTGATTAGGATTGATCGAACCAAAAACTTCACCAGCCTTGATCATATCCAGAATATTGGCATTCACATCGGCACACATTACAAGAACTTTGCCACCGCTTTCCTTATTGGCTTGCGCAGCACCAATGGCCGAATTTGCTTCTGGCATAAATACGGCATTAAGATTGGGATTAGCCTGGATAATACTCATCAGCGCCTGATAAGCTTTGGTTGGGTCTTGATTGGATGCGGCCCTACCAACCAGTTTCATGTTCGGCCATTTTTCCTTCATCCGTGCGGTAAATGCTGCCACGCGCTTATCATGATTATCCTGACCGGGATTCTCAAGCACCGCATATTCGCCTTTGCCGCCCAATTTTTCAGCAATAGCATCAGCGGCATAAGTGCCTTCGCGCGTATTGTCTGATGTGATGAAGGAAACCCGCTTGGAAAGTGGTGAATCTGCTGCAAAAGTAACCACTGCTGTTCCCTGATCAACCGCACGATTGATAGGTTCAATGAATGGATCTGAATTCATTGGGTGAACAAGGATGCCTGCTGGATTTTGGGCCAAGGCTTGGTCAAAACTAGCAATTTGCTTGTTAACATCATATTCCGGGGTGCCCGTGTAGGCAGTTTCGCAGCCAAACTGCTGACCGGCCTGTTTGAACATTTCATAGACTGGGAACCAATATTCAACCCCGGAAACCATTACGTTCATGACGTATTTTTCGCCCGGTTTGCAACGAAACGGATTCTCCGTTTCCGCATTTGCAGCGAATGTAAAAAGTGTAGATGCAAGAAATGTTAGTGCAGTCGTGCTTAGAAATTTGCGCAAAATTCCCCCTTTAGGGCCTTAAGCCCCTCCGTTGATGCGCGCCTTATATGGCGCCGCTATTCTTTATGAAGACCAGCACTCCTCCTCGAATGCTGATAGGGATAACTAAGCGCAAGATCCAAACGCTGTCAATATAATTCATATATTGAATAATAATTCATGGATTCAAGGTTATCACAAGGCATGGGGCATTCGCAGCGGCCAGCTACGCATCACCATATGGTTTGTATAAAAGCCTGGTAGTTGGGAAGAGTTCCCACTCAAACCGATTTCAACGAAACACGCTTTTCGAGTTTGGCCGCTTCTTCCTTGCGCTCGCTATAACGGTCTGTGAGATGATCCGAGATGCCACGCGTCAGAAGTGTAAACTTCATCAGTTCTTCCATTACGTCCACTACGCGATCATAGAAGGATGAGGATTTCATCCGTCCAGCGTCGTCAAATTCCTGCCATGCCTTTGCGACGGATGACTGGTTTGGAATGGTGATCATTCGCATCCAACGCCCAAGAATGCGCATCTGATTGACAGCGTTGAAGCTCTGCGATCCGCCTGATACTTGCATTAATGCAAGCGTTCTGCCCTGCGTCGGACGAATTGCTCCACCCGGCAATGGAATCCAGTCGATCTGCGATTTCATGACAGCGCTCATGGCTCCATGACGTTCTGGACTGGTCCAGACTTGCCCTTCTGACCAAAGCATTGCCTCACGCAATTCTTGAACCTTTGGATGCTCTGCTGAACCGTCGTCTGGCAAAGGAAGGCCATTGGCATGAAAGATACGCGTTTCAGCGCCCATCGCATCGAGAAGACGCTGCGCTTCCAGCGTCAGAAGCCGACTATAGGAACGATCACGAAGTGAGCCATAGAGCAAAAGGATACGAGGCTTATGCTTTGGAAAGTCGGCGCGTAGTGCACCCACGTTGGGCAATGCGAAGGAATTCTGATCGAGGTTCGGCAGGTCCATGTCAGGGGGACTTTCTTTCATAGGTGATGACTTCTCCGTCCTCTTTGGTGAATGACGACACCGGGTTTTCCAGAATGTCGAGAACCAGTTCTGACGGACGGCACAGTTTGGTGCCAATTGGCGTTTCCACGATTGGACGATTGATCATGATAGGATGCGCCATCATGAAGTTGACCAGTTCATCATCGGTCAAGTTGAGATCGGACAATCCCAACTCGGCATATGGTGTGCCTTTCTCGCGAAGGAGTTGGCGAGGCGTCATCTGCATTGCTTGAAGCAATTCGACCAGTCGTTCTCGCGAAGGCGGATTTTGCACATATTCGATGACGACAGGCTCTTCGCCGCTGGCACGGATCAAGGCCAATGTGTTGCGAGACGTGCCACAGTTCGGATTGTGATAGATCGTAACTGACATCAGAGTTTTCCTGTTTCGGTGACTGGCTTTTGATTGGCACCGCGTTCGTACCAGCCCTTGGAGCGGTTCACGATCCAGACGACCGAGAGCATGACGGGCACTTCAACAAGAACGCCAACCACTGTTGCGAGCGCCGCACCAGATGAGAAGCCGAAAAGGCTGATAGCGGCTGCTACTGCCAGTTCGAAGAAGTTTGAAGCACCAATCAAAGCCGAGGGACCGGCGACGCAATGTTGCTCGCCTGAAATTCGATTCAACAGATAAGCGAGGCTAGAGTTGAAATAGACCTGGATAAGGATCGGGACAGCCAGCATCACAATGATCATGGGCTGTGCGATGATCTGCTCTCCTTGAAATCCGAATAGCAGAACAAGTGTCGCCAAAAGCGCAATCAGGGACAGCGGCTGTAGCATTCTGAGCATTGCTTCGAAAGCTCGTTCTCCACCGCTGGCGAGAATGCTTCTGCGCAGGATTTGCGCGATAATCACCGGAATGACGATATAGAGGACAACCGACAAAACGAGCGTATCCCACGGGACAGTAATTGCCGACAATCCGAGCAGTAGCCCGACGATAGGAGCAAATGCCACAACCATGATCGCATCGTTCAGTGCGACCTGCGACAGCGTGAAATGCGGCTCGCCCTTGGTCAGGTTGGACCAGACGAACACCATTGCCGTGCAAGGGGCGGCCGCCAGAATAATCAGCCCAGCAATGTAGGAGTCGATCTGGTCTGCAGGCAGATAAGGGCGAAATAACCAGCCAATGAACAACCAGCCAAGAAGTGCCATAGAGAATGGTTTGACGGCCCAATTGATAAAGAGCGTGACGCCGATGCCACGCCAGTGCTCAGTGACCTGTTTCAATGCGCTGAAATCGATCTTCAGCAACATGGGGATGATCATGAGCCAGATAAGAATGGCGACTGGAATGTTGACCCTGGCGACTTCAGCAGATCCGATTGCATGGAATACTGTCGGAAAGAAATGACCAAGAGCTACGCCAGAGACAATGCAAAGAGCCACCCAGACAGTCAGATAACGTTCGAATGTGGACATCAGTTATTCTCCACATTTGTCTGTGTGCTACCTTCCATGGTGCCTATTTCTTTCAGATGATTTTGAAGCGCCATGCGGTCTATCGTGGCGTGGGGAAGGCTCAGAAATGCTGATATCCGGTTCTTCAGAAAACGGGCCGCCTGCGCAAAGGCGCGCTGTTTTTCTGCGTCATTTCCTTCGGCAGCGGCAGGGTCCTCAACGCCCCAATGGGCTGTCATGGGATGGCCAATCCAGACAGGGCAGGCTTCTCCGGCAGCGTTATCACAGACCGTAAAAATGAAATCCATCTGAGGGGCGTCGGTACCTGAAAACACGTCCCAGCTCTTTGAGCTCAGGTTCTCGGTAGAATAGCCGAGAGCGTCCAGTTCCTTGATTGCGAGAGGATGAATGTCGCCTTTTGGCTGACTTCCAGCCGAATAGGCGTGAAATCGTCCTTCGCCATCCTTGTTCAGAATTGCCTCGCCCAAAATTGAGCGCGCGGAATTGCCCGTGCACAAGAAGAGCACGTTATAAACATGATCAGTCATTTGATTAGTCCGTTAGATGAGGGCCAAAATCATCGAGAATAGCTCATTGTGTTGCTGCTTTTGGTTCGCAGCAGGGTGTCAGGCTTTCAATTAAAGGCGCACAAAGTTTCGCATTGCCACCACAACAGTCGTTGATCATGAACAGGGTGAGGTCGCGGAACCGGTTGAGGTCCGCGCGATAGATGATCGATCGACTTTGTCGCTCACCCTTTACGAGACCAGAACGGGATAATGTCGCCAGATGTGCAGACATCGTGTTCTGCGGAACATCCAGAATGCGTGCAAGTTCACCTGCCGCAACGCCGTCAGGTTCATGCTTCACCAGCAGGCGGAATGTGTCGAGCCGTGTTGACTGAGCGAGGGCAGCCAGCGCTGCAATTGCATCTTCGTTTTCCATATATCCAGAATAGAGGATACATGGATTTAGTCAATCCATCTTGATGATCCTTTTTTGTAAATCTAGAATCTGGTCTGCCGCCTGAAAAGTGATCCTTTTCGAAGTATCGCATATGAGCCGAAGAAGGACATTGAAATGGCAGAGATTGAAGCTGTATAAGTAATTGATCCAGTGAAACGATTACCCAGCGGAACACACAAGGCGGAAGAGATCGTCACGAAGCTTCGTCAGGTTGACGTGCTGAATGCGCAGGGAAAATCGATGGCTGAGGCGATCCGATCGATAGGCGTAACGGAAGTCACATATTACCGCTGGCGCGCTGAATACGGTGGACTGAAGGGCGACCAGGTGAAGCGCCTGAAGGAATTGGAGACCGAGAACGCTCGCCTTCGCCGGGCAGTTTCCGATATGACGTTGGACAAGATGATCCTGACGGAGGCTGCTAGGGGCAACTTCTAAGTCCCGCCCGCCGCCGTGCTTGTGTTGATCATGTCATCGCAGAGCTGGGCGTGTACGAACGGCGGGCCTGCCTGGTTCTCGGCCAGCATCGTTCTACGCAACGTAAGGTCGCAAAGACACGAGATGACGAAGCGGCGTTGGTCGCCGAGATCACAACGCTCTCCCTCCAATATGGCCGATATGGATATCGCCGCATCAGGCGGGCTGGATCGTGAACGTCAAACGGGTCGAGCGGATATGGCGACGGGAAGGGCTGAAGGTTCCCTACAAGCAACCAAAGCGCGGTTGGCTCTGGCTGAACGGCAGCTCTTGCATTAGGCTTCGGCCGAAACGCCCCAACCATGTCTGGTCCTACCATTTTGTCGAGGACCGGACCATAATGGCTGGAAAATCCGCATGTTAAACGTGATTGACGAATTCACGCGAGAATGTATCGCCATCAGGGTCGAGAGAAGGCTGAAGGCTGTCAACGTTATCGATGTGCTCTCCGATCTCTTCATCCTGCGCGGCGTTCCTGCGCATATTCGTTCCGACAATGGCCTGGAATTTATCGCCAAGACTTTGAGGGAATGGATTACGCTTGTCGGTGCCAAGACGGCTTACATTATGCCGGGGAGCCCATAGGAAAACGGGTATTGCGAAAGCTTCAACTCCAAGCTCAGGGATGAACTGCTTAATGGAGAAATCTTTTACACGCTCAAGGAGGCGAAGATCATAATCGAGGGCGGGCGGAAACACTACAACACCGTGCGACCGCACTCATCCTTGGGCTACAAGCCGCCGGCGCCAGAAGCCTCTGTCTGGCCACCTCAAAACGGACCTGTATCAACGCCGACGCTAGCGATTAGTCCCAGCACGCACTAACATTAAACCCGCATCACCCGATGGGGGCAGACCAGTTCGGAGATGTACATAAGTCGAAAAGTCGTGTGGATATACATCTGCAATAGAATATCTCTATGATGCATTTATTCATGAGGTGTATTTATGCTTTAAAATTATTATTTATAATTTAACTTTTGTATATTCTTGAATGACATCAATTAAAACACTAACATTTTTAATTTAGAAAATGTTTATGCTGAAAAATGGTTCATCTTCTTTTAATAAGGTGTTTGGGGGTAATGTTAAACTGGCGTCTAAATGCCGTCGCGAAGTTTTCAGGAGTGGAGTATCCTGCCAGGCTACTGGCGCTTGAAACTCCGACTTCTCCCGACGCGAGAGCCTCATACGCGTTTTCGAGCCTCGCTTTGCGGATATATTCGAATACACTCGACCCTTCATGTAGCCGAAACAGATGCTGAAGTCCGCTGACATTGATCCCAGCAGCACGCGCGATTGTGGGCACGTTGAGCGACGCAGCCAAATTGGTCGCGATAAATTCCTTTGCTCTTGTAAGGCGTACCCCATCTTGCCGGGTCGAGAGACGACTGGATGAGTTGCTTGATGGTGACTGCGTAATCGCGGAAAGAGCCTCAGCAATGATCTCAACCGCCCGGCTTTCCAGAAAAAGTTTGCGTAAGCACGGAGCCAAATTGGTAGGTGCTACAATTTGATGGAGAAGCTCTATCGCGCGGGGCGTTACCGTCCAACGTTGACTGGCGAGGTGATTGCTAAACAGTTTTGTACCCGCTTCACTGTCCTCCAAACCGTCCATATCCAGCCACTCTGGTGAGGCCGTGACCACGAGATGCCGCAGCCTTTGGCCACCGAAGGAGCTACGTTGAAAACTCTCGGGGCGGGCATTCATAATCGCTGTTCCCTCGACTGCGCCCATCCGCGCACCGTCAAAATGGAATGGCCTGTCGCCCATTCTCATGTCAACCGCCCCATCTAGAAAAAAGATGCACGATAAGCCGGCAGATAATTGGGACGTGGCTGTGAATGGACGTCTTTCTAGAGCGTCGCTGACATGCAGGAAAAGACCGTTGCGCAGTTCTTGATGAATGAACCGTCCTTCAATCAGTGTATCTTCGGGGGAAAGTTTATCGTCAGGGCTTTCGAGTTGCACACCTTCGCGTTGCAAAAAATCGCGAACGCGCAGTTTGGTAGTTTCGGGCTTTGAACGAGAATGTCGCTCTCTCTTAGAGGGGCTCATGCCAAATAACTTTCAGAAGTCGCTGAGGTTCAAGGCTTTAAGCCGTGAGACAAGTTCATATGCCTTCATATTGCATCCCTGTACATTCCGCGCAGCTTCCAGAGATCTTTGTGCTTCCAACAAAGGTTTTTCTTTCTCTGTCAAAGCTTCCCCACTTGCAGAAAGGCTCACCCATTTTGTAATTCTACATTAATATGAATTTATAGGTCAAGTTTAATTCGATCATCGATGAAAGCGCCCTGAATTCAAAAATTTGTTATTGCATCATATGGATGGGAATTTCGTGAAATATGTTATCGTCGGTCAGTGGAACGCCTGCAAAGGACCAAGAGGATTATACGCACGGCTGGCGACGCTTCTTGTCGCTTCCACTGCGATTGGCATCTGTTGTATTGAAACGGCATTCTCTGAGGAACAGACAGTAAGTACGACGATACTGGGTACAATCACAATTGGCGGTGACAGTGAAAGCCTGACTGGACCTGATGATTCAATCATCGCTAAGCGAAGCAAGGCGGCTTCTAAAACTAACACGTCGCTTCTGGAAACGCCCCAGGCAGTCAGTGTCGTAACGCGTCAGCAAATGGATGCCCAAAGCGCCGACACGGTTCCGCAAGCGTTGCGTTATACGCCCGGTGTTCTTTCTGAAGCAAATGGTTACGACATACGATACGACTGGCTTCATATCAGGGGCTACAACACCTATGGCACAATTTGGATGGATGGCCTGGCACTTCCGGGAGATCCGAGCAGTTATGCAACACCAAGCGTGAATCCTTATGCCCTCGAAAGAATCGAGGTAATCAAAGGACCTGCTTCGGTGCTTTATGGTCGAACAATGCCAGGTGGTCTCGTAAATTACGTGAGCAAGTCTCCGCAGGCCACGCCGCATAATGAAGTTGTCATCGGCACCTCAGCTTTTGGTGGCATCCAGACTTCGGTGGATTCAACAGGGCCAGTTACGAAAAACGGCGATTGGCAGTACCGGTTTGTCGGTCAATGGCGCAATATGCATACGCAGATTGATCAGGAGCGCGATCGTGCTCTGATGTTTTCGCCGAGCCTGACCTGGAGCCCTTCCACGGAAACTTCGCTGACGCTATCTGGTTACTATCAGCGGGACCGTGCAATCTTCAATCCTCGATTTTACCCTGCGGTGGGAACATTGCTGCCCAATCCCCACGGCCAGATACCGCGTGATCTTTATCTGGGTGATCCAGAAGCAAATGAATTCAATCGGGATTTTTACACGCTAGGCTACGAATTTTCCCATGACTTCAACGAAACCTGGAGCGTGAGACAGAACCTGCGATATAGCCGGTCCTCACAGGATATGTTCCTCGTGCTCGTTAATCCGGCATTTGCGTATCAGCCGGATGGACATACGCTTAACCGCGCGTCAGGTGCTTCCGACGATAGACTGACATCGTTTACCGTCGATACTCAAGCTGAAGCACGTTTCAATACCGGAGAAATTGATCACACGGTGCTTCTCGGTCTCGAATACTTGCGCGCCACTTCAGACCGCAATTTCGGTAACACGACCGCAGGCGTTCCTCCAATAGACTATCTCAATCCCGTCTATGGTGGGGTATCCATTCCCTATCCTGCTTATTCGACTTCAGCATTGCAAAAACAGCAGCAACTGGGGGTATATGTGCAAGATCAGGTACGTTACGATCGCTGGGTGGGAACGCTGGGTCTACGTTATGATCAATCAGAAATATCGACCTTCAATCGCCGTGCAACACCAGATAAGGCATATGTTGAGAACAGCGAAGGCCAGATTTCTGGGCGCGCAGGTCTAACTTATTTGTTTGACAACGGCCTAGCCCCTTATGTGAGTTATTCAACCACATTCACGCCTTTACTCGGCGTTGATGCGTTTGATGAGCCCTACAAAGCCCAGCGCGCCGGTCAAATCGAGGTTGGTGTGAAATATGAGCCCTTGGGGAGTAACGGTATGATCGCCGTTTCGTTCTACAATCTTGATATTAAAAACGCGCTGACCCCTTATCTGACTACTGGGGTACAGACTGGCTACGTGCAGTCAGGAAAACAACGGGTTCGTGGAGTCGAGGTTGAAGGCAAGTTTGAGCTTACACGCGAGATTGAACTTCTTGGATCCTACGCGTACTCGGACTCAGAAATACTGGAATCCAATCTGGCTGTCGAACGGGGTCGCGAAATCCTCCGTTTGCCTGAACATCAGGCAAGCGTCTGGGCTAAATACAGCCCTATCTGGGCTTCTGGTCTTTCGGTGAGTGCGGGCGTGCGCGGCTGGTCATCCTATCAGACCGACAGCAAGTATCTAGAGAAATTACGTATCCCGGGGCAAATGCTTGTTGATCTCGGTGTCGAAATGGACTTCGGTAAAGTGAGAAAAGAGCTTGATGGCATGACACTGCGCGTCAACGCGACCAACCTGTTTGACCGTAAATATGTCTCTCACTGTCTAAATGACACCGGCGGCAGCTGTAACTATGGAGCAGGACGTGCTGTCAACGCCAGCCTGAAATACCGTTGGTAGAGCAGTTGGGCACCCATGTTCGCGCAATTCTCACACGATTATTGCTTATCATCGGGATTCTGCCGATTTTTCTTTTGGCTGATCTTATGGGGCCAGTTCGAGAGGCGACAGCGCAGATCGTGCTTGAGGATGCTGCGGGGCGGGAGGTTCGGCTGAACGCTCCCGCAAAACGAATTGTTTTTAACGAGAGCCTGCTTCTTCTTTCATTAGCTTTGATCGAAAACGATCCTGTTTCGAGGATCGCAGGGTGGGCAAATCCGCAGCGGATCGATAAGGGGGTGTATGCTTCTTTCCACAAGCTATTTCCGGAGATCGATAACATCGCAACAGTAGGTGCGCTACAGCCAACCGATACTTCGGTCGAGAGTATCCTCAGCGCGTCGCCAGATCTGTTTGTGATCAACCAGTGGCAAGCGGGTTGGGAAGATACAGTTGAACTGCTCAATGCGGCCGGAGTCCCCGTGATATTTCTGGACGGGCCAGTCAATGACAAGCGAAACCCCTTGGAATCTACGGCGTTCTCCGTTGAACTACTCGGAAAGGCGATCGGGCGTGTAAAACAAGCCGGGGAATATACGGCGTTCGTGCGCCAGCGGTATAGATCGATTACCGAGCGTCTAAAAAATGTTTCAGAGCACCCAAAAGTGCTGGTTGACGGTTTTGCTAATGCCACGTGCTGTTCCACGCCTGGGCAAAACAATCGAATGACCCAAAACATTGTCTTGGCCGGAGCAGTGAGTATCGGTGCAGACGTGGTTTCTGCCTATGAAGGCAGACTCAGTCCAGAATACGTGCTTGAAACTGACCCACAGATTTACATTGCGACAGGCGCACCAAACTTATCGCCAGACACGAGTTTGATTGTAGGGGGCGGTGTTTCCAAGGAAACCGCGCTCGCATCACTTCGCAATGTCGTTTTCAACAGTATTCGTCGCAATCTTACAGCGGTGAGTGAACGACGCGCTTTCGGTATATCGCATCAGGTGTCTATTTCGGCACTGAATGTTTTGATATTCGAGTGCTTTGCGAAATGGGCGCATCCAGAAATATTTGCAGACATTGATCCCAATGCGACGCTTGCCGAAATAAATCGGCGCTTTCTCGCGGTGCCGATAGAGGGAACATTTTGGGTGGGCCTTGACGACGAAATGACAAAAATCGAGCCCGTAGCTCAATGACGGAATTATAAAACAAACAATTTGCAGCTTCTGCCATTGTTGAGTTGCCCCCACCCTGGCCTTGTCGTCAACAAGCTGTGTGATCATATGCTCGAACATGACGGGGAAGCTGAGCGCGAAGGTGCTGGAACGCTTTTGCGCATGAGATCCGCCAGCACACGGTTTGTTACAAAGGCGCGCAAGCGCGTATCGATTTATGAGCGTCAAATCTGGAAGACATTTATTTCATTCGTACGGCAGTTGTTTCCCATGTAATGGAATTTGCAAGTGAGACAGCGCCAGTTATCATCTGGCGTGACGATGGTGACGACCTTGAACGTTCACCAAATTTCCGTAAACTCGAGGTGCAGTCGATATGCGATATTACTCCGCATATGCGACGCATTACCTTTCATTGCGACGATGCAGTAAGGTATGCCATCAACGGCCTCATACTGTGGGCAAATCCTGAGCTAAGGCCAGATATGCTTAAGTACACACTGCGCTCGGTCGACGTTGATACCGGACTTATCGATATTGACTTTATATTGCATAACAATGCTGGACCTGGTTCAAACTATGCAGCTCAAACGCGCGTGGGTGATGAGCTCAGTGTGATTGGCCCGGGTGGCGGCGGTCTGATAGATGCTCAGTGGTATCTGTTTGCCGGAGATGAAACAGCTCTGCGCGTAATTGCGCGCATGCTGGAGTATCTACCTGCATCTGCCAGCGGCTATGCCTTTATAGAAGTCACAGATGAAAGTGAAGTCCAGTCACTATTCTTTAAAGCCGCAATAAAGGCGAATTGGCTTTGCCGCGGTCGTGCTGCAGCGCGAACCAGAAGTTTGCTTCAGGGTGCGATATGAAGTGTGAGAATGCCGGATCTCCAAATACGCCGATATGTTTGGGCGGGCTGTGAGTACGATGCTTTCTGCTCCATCCGCATCTACCTTCCTGGTGAACAAAAATTGGATAAGGCAGAACATCTCGTCGTTCCCTACTGGCGCAGGGGTGTCGACGACCATAGTTGATCGACGGCATCTTCAATGTTTACGATAAAGAGACTTATAAACCGAACGACAATTAATTCTCTCTTATGGAAGGAGATGTCGCTTGAGTAGAGCCTCAAGCCAGTCAGCGAAGACCTGTAACCGTCGTGAGAGATGTTGGCGATGGGGATAGAGCAGTGTCATGGGCATAGGTTGGGCGCGGTGTCGTGGCATTACTTCGATCAGATCACCTGCTTCTAAATGATTGTGCACATCATATGCTGGGATTTGGATCAAGCCGAGACCAGCTAAACAACAAGCGATGTACGCTTCCGCACTATTTACTGTAATACGCCCAGGCAGATGCACCGCGTGAAGCACATCATCTTCTAGCCATTCCCAAGGTTCAACCCGACCGCTTGATGGGGATGAATAGTTAATTGCCAAATGGCTTGCGAGTTCGTCCGGTGTGTGAGGTCTGCCATAGCGCTTTAAGTAAGCTGGGCTGGCAACATTGATTAGAGGCAGCTTGCCAATTGAACGCCCGATAAGGCCGGAGTCGCTTAGTGGGCCGACACGCAAAACGCAGTCAACACTGTCCTCTATCAGGTTCACTGCACGATCCGTTACCCCGAAATCAATGTCGATCTGCGGATAAAGATTAAGAAAATCTGGCAACGCAGGCGCTATTATCAGACGACCGATACGTCCCGGAACATCAACGCGGAGCTTTCCGGATGGCTGTGCTGCTGCTTGTCGAAAGAGACTTTCGGCATCTTCGACATCGGCTATGACCCGCTGGCAGCGTTCGTAAAATGCCTCACCATCGTGTGTCGGAGAGACTTTACGGGTCGTGCGGTGAAGCAGTCGTGTGCCGATACGCCCTTCCAACTCCTGAATTGCCGCCGAGACTGAAGACCGCGGAATGGAAAGCGTATTGGCGGCACGTGTGAAACTTGAACACTCGACAACACGAGTAAAAATTCGAAATAGGTCTATCCGGTCCAATCGCCCTAATTCCTCAATTGTATCGGTTTTCTGACAAGTGATGTCAGGATGCACATCTTTATCTTGAATGTATAGACGATACATTCCTCCAACGAAAGTGACCGAGGTCGCCATTGGGCATAGGAGGCTATTCATGACTGATCACAGCATCAAAGGTAAAACCGTCTTTATCGCTGGCGGTGGCAAAAACCTTGGCGGCTTGCTTGCACGCGATTTTGCCGCTCACGGTGCCAAAGCAATCGCTATTCACTACAATAGCGTTGCGAGCAAGGCAGATGCAGAAGCTACCGTAGCCGCTGTAAAAGCCGTTGGCGCTGAAGCAATCGCCTTTCAGGCCGATCTGACAACGGCCGATGCTGTCGAAAAGTTGTTTACAGACGCTGTAGCGTCAATCGGTCGTCCAGACATCGCGATTAATACGGTCGGCAAAGTGCTTAAAAAGCCGATTTTAGATATTTCGGAGGCTGAGTACGATGAAATGAGTGCAGTTAACGCTAAGGCCGCATTTTTCTTTATTAAAGAAGCAGGCAACCATCTCAATGATAATGGTAAGCTTTTGACGCTGGTCACCTCGCTATTGGGTGCCTTCACGCCATTTTATGCGAGTTATGCAGGTACCAAGGCCCCCATTGAGCATTTCACGAGGGCAGCCTCAAAGGAGTTTGGCGGTCGCGGCATCTCGGTCACAGCAATCGGACCTGGCCCGATGGATACGCCGTTTTTCTATCCGGCTGAAGGAGACGATGCGGTTGCTTATCACAAGACCGCTGCGGCACTGTCAAATTTCTCCAAAACAGGTCTCACCGATATTGAGGATATTGTTCCTTACATCCGCTTCATGGTTTCAGATGGCTGGTGGATGACCGGTCAGACTATTCTGGTCAATGGAGGGTATACGACGAAGTAAAAAATAGGGGGCGGTTTATCGAATTGGTCAGACCGCCCATTCGCTTTGGTTTATCAAGACCATATTGAAAACGAAGAATTGCAATGGATTATTTGCGAAAAGATCTGGGTATTTAGTTGGAAAACCCACAGAAAAGCTTTCGGAAACTATTTGAATTGCGGCATGAATCGGTCCCGCAAGTCAGGCTTGGTAGAACAGATCCGTCCACAATGTAGAGATTGTCTGATTCTCGCAGATGCAATTGAGCGTCCACTACGGACAACTCATTCTTGCCCATGCGACAGGTGTCTGAAGGATGGTGATGGGCAATTCGCCGCGACTGGTCGGATGTTTAACACCAAACAGCAATGAATAAGCGCTGGCCGTTACGGGAGCAGTGAAGCATTCCGACGAGATCGCGCGACGCCGTAACCAACAACGATTTCGGGTTGGCCATCCGCGGAAAAGTCGCCCGCGCATATAGGCCGTGCTCTTCGCATATTTACGAAGTGTAAGGCGTTCCAGTGGTCGGGCGGAGAAGATCACATGACGCGTTGGTCGGATTTGATCTCAAAGGTGGACGCGAGGCAGGCCGCAGCATTTCTAACACGTCCCCGATACTAGCGACGCACGTTCTCTAGCGTTCCATCCATTAACGGCACCACATTCGCAACTGGCTGCCGATGACCAGCTCGGGACCTGCTCAAACGGACGGCTTTCGATCGGTATCGAACATCCGGGCTACATTGTTGCCGATCTCAGCGAGGCCATTTAAGTGGCCGGATAAGGCGAAAAGACTAAAACCTGCTATGGTTTCCTATGCGCGCGCATTTAGTGGGCGTTGCTTCTCAACCTTCGCTCAGCATAAACGAAGGCCGCATTGATAAGGATCGCAAGTGCTGCGACGATAAAGCCCCCCTGTAAAACGAAAGCCGTATTTCCCGATAACAGTCCTGCAACAATAACTTCACCCAGTGTACTTGCAGCGACGGTCGAGCCGATGGTTGCAGTGGAGAGCGAGATGATCGCGGCTAGACGAACGCCCGACAGGATGACCGGCAGAGCTAATGGCAGTTCGACATTAAACAGCAATTGTCGGCCGGTCATGCCCATGCCACGTCCTGCATCAACCACGGATGGTTCAAGCTCGGTGAGACCTGTCAGCGTGTTTTCAAAGATCGGCAGCAAGCCATAAAGCAGAAGCGCGATGAAGGCAGGAATCGAGCCGAAGCCAAAGATCGGCACAGCGATGGCGAGAACTGCGACCGGCGGAAAAGTTTGGCCGATATTGGCCACTGCGCGCGAGATCGGCAGGAATTCACGTCCGCTAGGTCGCGTCGTTAAAATACCGAGCGTCACGGCGATGATGGTTGCAGTCAGTGTTGCGATGCCGACCAGCGCCAGATGGTTCATGGTCAGTGCCAGCAGGGAGTTCTGCGTATAGATGGCCGGTGCATTATTGCGGGTGAAAGGTGCCAACCAGCTTTGAAACCATTCCGGCTTCAGAATGAAAGTACAAAGCAGGACCAGCAGTGCGATCTTCAGGACTGTGCCCAGTCTCATGCGACCCTCCGGGCGTGCTTTTCAATTGCAGCGCGGGTGATGCGGCCGATGATCTGACCATCACGGCTGACAGGGAGTGCGGTGCGACCTGACCATAGGCTTGCGCCCAGTGCTTCACGCAGCGACATGTCACTGTTGATCGCATCACCACTCGCGCCGCCGGTCTCGACGAGACCGTCAACGGTTTCAAGCGACAACAGACGGAATACGCGGTCACTGCCACCGCCGAGCAGGGCATGGACAAAGTCCGTTGCTGGTTTGGTGATGATTTCTTCCGGCGTTGCATATTGCAGCAACTTGCCCTTATCCATCACTGCAATACGCGAGCCAAGGCGGATCGCTTCTTCCATATCATGGGTAACAAGCACGATGGTGGTGCCATAATGTTTCTGGATCGCCAGCAGATCTTCCTGAGCTTTGTCGCGGATGATCGGGTCAAGCGCACCGAATGGCTCATCCATCAGGAGGATTGCTGGATTGGATGCCAAAGCACGGGCAACGCCAATACGCTGTTGCTGACCGCCTGAAAGTTCATGCGGCATACGGTTGCGATAGATCGCAGGATCGAGGTGAAACAGTGATAGCAATTCATCCACACGCGTGGAGATTTTAGCCTTGTCCCAGCCGAGCAGCGTGGGGACTGTGCCGATATTTTCCGCAATGGTGCGGTGTGGAAACAGTCCATGGCCCTGAATGGCATAGCCGATGCCGCGTCGCAGAATATGAGGTGGTAGTTCTCGGTTGTCTTTGCCGTCGATCTTGATCACGCCATGGCTTGGTTCGACAAGGCGGTTAATCATGCGCATCAGCGTTGTCTTGCCGGAGCCAGACGTGCCAACGATGACGGCCAAATCACCCGCGTCGATTGTCAGCGAAACATTGTCGACGGCCGTTTGCGCGCCATAAATACGGGTGATGTTTGAAATCTCGATCATAGGACGGGCTCCTAATTCTGGTGGCCGCGGCTGATTTCTATCAGCGCGTCAAGCAAGATGGCGGCGACGAAGGCCATGGCAACGGTCGGCAAAGCACCGAGCAACACCAGATCGGTGGCTGTCTGGGCGATGCCCTGAAAGACGAACATGCCAAGACCTCCGCCGCCCACAAGGCCGGCAATAACCGCAAGGCCGATATTCTGCACCAACACCACGCGGATGCCGGTGAGGATTACGGGGAACGCCAACGGCAATTCCACTGAGAACAAGCGCTGGCGGCGGGTCATGCCCACACCGCGAGCGGCGTCCACAACGGAAGGCGAGACATTATCAAGGCCGGTAACGGTTGCTGAAACGATGGGCAGAAGTGCATAGGCGACGAGAGCGATGAAGGCTGGTGCTGGACCGATACCAGCGATGCCAAGTACTCTCGCACCGGGCAGATTGGCGCCAACCCATGCCAGCGGCGCAATCAGCACGCCGAACAGGGCCATGGATGGGATAGTCTGGATGACATTGAAGAAGGACAGAACAGCATCGCGCAGGCGCTTGACGCGGTGGATAAGTATGCCGATTGGCGTGGCGATGATGAAGGCTGCAATGAGGGAGCCGATCGCGAGAAAAGCGTGAGTGCTCAGTGCGCTCATGAACGCACCGCGACGAGAGGCATACTCCTTGAGAATGGAAATGTCGTTCCAGACGCCGCTATAGAGAAACACGCCAAGAAGGACCACGAAGATACCTAGCGCTGCCAGCCGTGAAAGCGGCTTGAGACGCATGCGGACAAGCGTGTCACCAATGGCGAGTGCCAGCGCAAAGAGTATTAGCCACAGGCTGCCGCCGGGCGAAACACGGGCATAATTATTGCCTGCCGGTGTAAGGTAGGTCGCGCTCCAGCCAATAGCGATGGCGAGCGTAACAAGGGTGATTACCAGAAGGCCAAGACGCAATGTCAGCTGCGTGCGCAGCGCCATGACGAGGGCAGTGACCAACGACAGGACAATCAGTGCAAACGCCTGTAACGATGGTAAGGCATTCCAAATAAAGACTGGTGCAGTCGCCGCGACGCGATTGGGACGCACGAGGGCAAAAGGCTGGATGAACATCGCAGCAATGATGATGAGGGAAATTACCAGCCCCAGTCGGTCAAAGGCAAAACGTGGGTGAGAGGCGGCGGTACGGTCTGCGGCTAATTGCATGGTGAGTCCTGTTCGCCGGGAATTCTACTGGCTTTAGCGACGATTGCGCTTAGCATCGCTCGAGAACCAGCCTTAAGGATTGAGTCCCTGCCGAAGCAATTTATTCCGGCAGGGAAAAGGGTTACTTGATGAAGCCTTTGGAGGTTAAGTATTCGCGTGCAACATCAGCTGCAGGTTCGCCACCGACCTGGACGCGGCCATTGAGTTCCTGAAGATTTTCGAGGGAAAAGGATTCAAACACTGGCTTTAGCAGTTCGGCTATTTGCGGATTTTCGTTCAGAACTGCTTCGCGAATAATGGGGGTGGGTAAATAAACCGGCTGCACACCCTTGTCATCTTGCAATACGACGAGATCCGCAGGCGCAATACCGCCATCAGTACCGTAGACCATGGCCGCATTGGCGCCCGAAGTTTGCTGTGCAGCAGCAGCGATCGTAGCCGCAGTGTCACCCCCTGAAAGCGTAATCAGTTGATCAGGCTTGAAGGTAAAGCTGTATGCCGTCTGGAAAGCCGGTAAAGCTGTGGCCGAGCTTACAAATTCTGACGACGCCGCAAGTTTGATCTGCCCACCACCACTCACATATTTTCCGAAATCAGTCAGAGACTTGAGTTTGTTTTTTTCCGCGACATCGCGGCGCACAGCAATTGCCCAGGTATTGTTGGCATTAGCCGGCGTCAACCAAACAATCTTGTTGGCTTCATAATCCAGTTTCTTGGCTTCTTCATATCCCTCGCGCGCCTTGTTCCATAGAGGAAGATCGCCCTTATTGAAGAAGAAGGCAGCATTCCCGGTATATTCCGGGTAAATATCGATTTGACCTTGGGTAATTGCTTCACGCACGATTGGGGTTGCACCAAGCTGGATCTTGTCGACAACAGCAATATTGTTTGCCTTAAGAACCTGCGAAATGATGTTGCCCAGCACCCCGCCCTCGGTATCGATCTTGGAACCCACCACAACATCTGCTGCGAAAGCAAAGCTGGTAGCAGTTACCAGGCTGGCCACTACGCCAGCAATAATCAATGATGTTTTCATAGTTGTGTTCTCCCTCACAGTCATCTGCTGTTTGATTTGCAGGCTAGTTTAAAACACCGGAAAGGGATATATCCCAGATTCCGAACGAAGGATGCCTCAGCAAAATTCTGTCATCCCGGTGGTGTTTTATAAGCGTCATAAACTAGTCGTCGCGAGAAATAAAATTCTACTAATTGTCCTCTGTCAGTAGTGACACCATCTCATTTAACATCGTTGGTGTGAAAGTGTTCCGTCGCCATACAAATGAAAGTATCTGGCGGTGTTCTTGACCAAGCAGGTATTGCGTAATCGGGAAGGGAAGACGGGCAACAACTGGTTCGGGCAATATCGAAAGATAACCGTGTCGCGTGACCAGATTAATGATGACCGGAATTGAATCCATCTCGATTAAACGAAGTTTTGATGGACTTACCGGACCAAGCACGCTTTCCAAATAGAGCATCGCATGTTGTCGGATACCGCTCTTCGCACTGGGAAGTGCCAGGCGATGCTTTTGCAAGAACGTTGCCATGTCGCCATTGAGTTCCGCCATGACACGATGATCACCAATCAGGGCGAGCGGGGCATCTGATACGACGCGGCCATCAAAATCCCGGGAGAAGTCGTCGTGGTCGATGAGGATCGCATCATAGCGGCGGCTTTTGAGCCCAGAGATCAGTTCTTCTGCGGTGTTGGCCGAAATCGATAGCGGTTGGCGCGGATAGAGCTTTTCCCATCCGGCTGTCAGATTGGCAAGGATCTGCGCAATATTGCTTTCATGGCCAAGCGGCATAACAGACCCGACCCGACAGGTCGCGAGCTTGTATCGGAAGCGATCAGACGATGCATGAGACAGCTCCTCCCAATTGCTTATAATTGTTTCCACAAGAGTGAGCATTTGCTTACCGGCTTCGGTGCAACTGACACCAGATCGTGTCCGCTCAAATAAGCGGCAATCAAGGTTACGCTCCAGTTCCGATAGCTGACGAGTCAGCTGTGGCTGCCCCATGCCGAGGCTTTTGGCTGCGGCACGGATACTGCCCGCCTGGGCTGCAACAGAAAAGCGAATGAGAGCGGTGAGAGAGATGGCTGCACGATTATTGTTGGTGCCGCCGATAGATTGAAGCTCGCGACTGAGCTGCGCTGTTTCATTAAATACTCTGCGGCGCTTTTGTGCCTCGAGTGTAAGGCTTAGAACTGCTCCCTCTCGCCGCATGAGTGGTACCGCGAGCGCCGTTTCCATTCGATCCAGGGCCGCGCTGACCGTGGACGGAGCGCGACCTTCCAGACGTGCGGTTTCGCGGATGGAGCAAGTTGCAATCAGCGAATTGATGATCAGAATAGTGGCAATGTCCATTAATATACCCCGATCTACACTACATTCGCGCCGCATGTGATGTGCTTGCAGAATAATAAGCCTCAAGTTGTCGATGGCCTATCGCATAGATTCATATTGCTTGCATCATGACTTATGCAGGTCTTTATAATTCTCGAAGGCCAATTCAGCGAGATCGGCAATGTTGCTCTAAGTCGCGACCTGAAACATATCATCCAGTATTCACGGCGCATACTCCTCCAAAATTCCCACATCGCGCGTTCGCAATATGGGATATCCCTTGTGATCTCTCTGTCAGGTAAACTCATCCCGACAGCCTAATCTTGAAGGTATCGAACACAGTGCAGATCGTTTTGAACGGGCAGCCGCTTGGCTTTGCCGATATGATGAAAATCGGGAATGGGGAAGTGGAAGTTGCTGCTTCTGCGGAGGGCATGGAGCGGGTCAAAGCCTCGCGCGAAGTGCTGGAAGAGGCAATCCGCAACGGTGTGCCCGTGTATGGCAGCACGACCGGTGTCGGTGCGATGAAAGATGTGAGCTGGTCTGATGATGAGCTCGAAGAGTTCAATATGGGGCTGGTGCGCGCGCATCATTTCGGTACCGGTGCTGCTTTCCCGCCGTCAATCGTGCGTAAAGCTATTGCAATCCGCATCAATACAATCCTGACCGGTCAGGTTGGTTGCACTACGGGTCTGGTTGATGCCTATCTCGATCTGATGCGTGCCGATGTTATTCCTGTCGTGCGTCGCACTGGCTCGATTGGTTGCGCCGACATTGGCCTGATGGGGCAGATTGGCGCTGTGCTAACCGGTGTTGGCGAGGCGATGTATCAAGGCAAGCGCATGCCTGCCAGTGAAGCGCTGAAACAGGCAGGGCTAAAGCCGCACCGTATGGCACCGCGAGATGCACTGGCTTCGCTTTCGGCCAATGCCGTGAGCTTTGCTGCCGCTGCCCGCGCCCTGCGTGATGCCGCTTCAGTCATCCGCGTTATGCTTGCAACAAGCCTCACGGCTTCTGGTGCGCTTGGCGCATCACCTGATCCGTGGCTTGCGGCATGTCATGTGGGCACGCCGCGCGAAGCACTGGTTGGAAAATGGTACTGTGATGCGGCAGCGTCATGGCAATGGCCGGTATCGACCCATGTGCAGGACCCGCTGAGCCTTCGCATGGTAGCGCAGGTTTTTGGTACGATTATAGAGAGCCTGCTTGGTGCCGGTTACAAGATTTTGCAAGCAACCGGACGCTCTGATGACAATCCGGTTGTGGTTGAAGGCCGTGTCGTGACTTCGGGCGGATCATTACCACTTGATGTGACAGTGTTGCTTGAATCCGTCTCCGTCTGTATGGCGCATGCAGCGCGTAATGCATTCAATCGCTGCGTGCTGTTGGGTAATGGGCATCGCCGTGGTCTACCACTCAATCTCGTGCCGGACGGTAAGATCGCAACCGGATTTGGCCCGATCATAAAGCTCGCAGGTGAAATTTTCTCCCGCGTGCTTTCGCTCAGTAGTCCAGTGTCTGCGCAGTCGCTGGTTGTTGCTGGTGGGATGGAAGATGAAGCCGCGTTCCTGCCATTGGTGATTGAACGTTTTGAACGTCAGGTGGAGGCGCTGAAGCGTCTCGCCGCTTTGGAAGCGCTGCTGGCATCGCAGGCCATAGATATTGTGGGTGATGAGCCGCAGGGTGTGGCGGGCCTGATCTATGAACAGGTGCGCAAATGCTCGCCATTCTATGAGAAAGATCGACCGCTTTCTGCTGAGGTGGAATGCATCGAAGAGTTGATATGTTCGGATGCGATTGTGGCACAGATCATCGACCGCGCGCCGATCAACAGTTTCGATAGTTTCTTCGCTTTGGGTACAGCCCCCGAAGGCACGCCGGAAGCAACACGCGCGAAAGTCGTGGTTGCCGCCCCCGCTTTTAAAGAAAACTGACTTAAAACACGCTGAGTCAAAAAAGTTGATTGGGCAGGAGAATTGATATGGCCGATTTCGATCTGGTTTTACAGGGAGCCGTTGTGCTGCCTGATCGCGTGGTGGAGCGCGGTTATGTGGCCGTGCGTGATGGCAAAATCATCCAGCTAGGCACCGGAACGCCGCCTGAAGCCAAAGAGCGTCATCTGTTGGGCGAGGCGCTGATCATGCCGGGTGCAATTGACGCGCAGGTACATTCGCTCTCGCAGAAAAATCAGGAAGATTTCATCTGGTCAACTCGTACCGCGGCTGCCGGTGGTGTCACGACGATTGTTGATATGCCTTATGATGAGGGCGATCTAATCTGTTCGGCAGCGGCCGTGGAACGCAAAATCGCCCATGCCGGAAAACAGGCTTTTGTCGATTTCGCGCTCTATGGCACGATTGACCCGCTTGAAGGTGCCAAACGTATTGCCGAACAGGCGGAAGCCGGTGTGGCAGCGTTTAAATTCTCGACCTTTGGCACTGATCCCAAGCGCTTTCCGCGTATCAATCCGCCGCTTTTGGCAGAGTGCTTTGCGGAAGTGGCCAAAACCGGTCTGACCGCCGGCGTGCACAATGAGAATGACGAATATGTGCAGTCGGCGATGAAGAAGGTGAAAGAAGCGGGCATTACCGATTATCGTGCGCATGGCATGTCGCGTCCACCGCTGACCGAACTTCTCGCCATGACCGAGATTTATGAGATAGGTGCTGCAATCGGCTGTCCGGCGCATGTCGTGCATTGCTCGCTTGGTCGCGGTTATGAAATCGCCGCATCTTACCGTGCGCAGGGGTATCAGGCGACGGTCGAATGCCTAATCCACTATCTGATGCTGGATGATGAAAATGACGCCAAGCGTCTTGGCGGTCGTTCCAAGTGCAACCCGCCGCTGCGCCCGCGTGCGGAAGTCGAAAAGCTCTGGCGTGAACTGGCCAATGGCAATGTAACGCTGCTCTCGACCGACCATGTGAGCTGGTCGCTTGATCGCAAAACCAATCCGGACATGTTGGCCAATGCATCAGGCCTGCCGGGCTTGGAAACGCTCATCCCGCTATTCGTGAAGGGTGCGATGGAACGCGGCGTGTCGCTGTCATGGGGTGCCAAACTGATGGCAGAGAACCCTGCCAGGCATTTCCGCCTTGATCATATCAAGGGCGCTCTGACGCCGGATCGCGATGCTGATATCACGATCCTGACACCTGAAACATATATCTACGATGCGGCCTCAACGGGAAATAATGTTGCTGGATGGTCACCTTTCGACGGGATAGAGCTGCCCTATAAAGTGGCGGCAACCTATGTGCGCGGGCAAAAGGTCTATGACGGCAAGAACGTGATAGCGGAGGCTGGCTTTGGCCATTTCGTTCGCCCGCCACTGCGCCATATCATTGCAGGACATGCATAATGAGCACCAATCTGCCGGTTCGGGCGATACGCATCGCGGAAGATCTCGACGCGTTGGCCGCCATTACCGAGCCGGGTCGCCCGTGGACACGGCGCGTGTTCTCGCCGCTTTATCTCGAAGGCCGTGCTTACTTGCAAAAGCGCATGCAGGCGGCGGGTCTTGAAACCCGTATTGATGCTGCCGGAAATCTGATCGGCTTTCGCAAAGGTAAAAGTGTCGGCAAAGGCGTGATCATGCTCGGATCGCATTCCGATACGGTGCCGGAAGGCGGGCGTTTTGACGGCATCGCTGGTGTTGTCACCGCGCTGGAAGTGACGCGTGCGCTAAGCGATCATAGCATTGAACTTGATCATGATCTTGAAGTGGTTGATTTTCTGGCAGAGGAAGTAAGCCCGTTTGGGGTTTCCTGCATTGGCAGTCGCGGCATGACAGGCCAGTTGCCAAAGGAATGGCTGGATCGGGTCAGCGATGGGCGCACGCTTTATACAGCTTTTGGTGAGGTTGGTGGCGATGCAGGCACTGTTCTAAGCCAGAGCCGTCCTGATCTTGCAGCCTTTATGGAGCTGCATATCGAGCAGGGGCCGGTGCTGGAAGCCGAGCATAAAGATATCGGCATTGTCACTGCCATTGCCGGTATCAGCCGGTTTGAAATCATCATCGAAGGCCGTGCAGATCATGCAGGCACCACACCGATGGGACAGCGTGCCGATGCGCTTGTCGCGGCTTCAAAACTGGTGCTGGAGATTAACGAAAAGGCCTTTGAACTTTCGGCTACGCCGGGGCATTTCACGGCAACAGTCGGTGAGTTCCGCATCGAGCCAAATGCTGCCAATGTGGTGCCTTCACTGGTGCGGCTGCTGATCGATGCACGCGCGGAATATCGCGATGATATGCTCAATTTTGCTGCATGGCTCGATGGTGCGTGCATCAAATGTGCTGAGACCGATGGTGTGGCAATTGCTGGCGTTAATCGCGTTTCGGATAACAATCCGGCGCCAAGCGATGCAACTGTGCTGACACATCTGGAGCAGGCATGTGAGAAGGTTGGTGCCACGCATCGGCGTTTGGCATCCGGTGCGGGGCACGATGCGGCATGGCTCTCGAAAGTCACGCCGACGGCGATGATTTTTGTGCCGAGCAAAGGCGGGCGCAGCCATACGCCCGAAGAATGGACCGAAAACAGCGAAATCACCTTAGGCGCAGCCGTGCTTTATGAAGCGGTGCTGACGCTCGACAAGACATTATAGAATTAGAGCGCATCCCGAAAAGTGTGAAGCGGTTTTCGGATAAGATGCGTAAAACTAAAAAAACTAGAACGCAGATCTGATGCAATCAGATCGAAACGCGCTCTAGAACGAACAGGCAGGAGAAGCTGAATGGGACGCATACTCGTTGAGAAAGACGTCGAAGCCGCGGTCAAGGGCGGCTCCGTTTACGCGGCTGGCGGTGGTGGCTGGGCAGATCATGGCCGCATGTTGGGTTACGCGGCGGTGAGTATCGGCAAGCCGGAACTGGTTTCGATTGATGAACTTGATGACAATGACTGGATTGCTACGGCTGCGGCCATTGGTGCACCGGCTTCGACCACACCGTGGGAAATGCAGGGCGTTGATTACGTCAAGGCTGTCGATTTGCTGCAAAAAGAACTGGGCGAGCCGCTGAAAGGTTTGATCATCGGGCAGAACGGTAAGTCCTCGACACTCAACGGGTGGTTGCCTTCGGCCGTTCTCGGTACCAAAGTTGTCGATGCCGTGGGCGATATCCGCGCTCATCCGACTGGTGATATGGGTTCCATCGGTATGGCCGGTTCGCCTGAACAGATGATCCAGACCGCTGTTGGCGGTAATCGCTCTGAAAACCGCTATATCGAGTTGGTGGTGAAAGGTGCAACGGCGAAAGTCTCGCCAATTCTGCGTGCGGCTTCTGATCAGTCGGGCGGCTTTATCGCTTCTTGCCGTAATCCGCTGCGCGCATCTTATGTGCGAACTCATGCGGCTCTTGGCGGCGTCTCGATGGCTCTGAGCCTTGGCGACGCGATTATCGCTGCTGAAGCCAAGAGCGGTCATGCGGTGATTGATGCTATCTGCAAGAACACCGGCGGTCATATTCTGGCGGAAGGTGTAATCACGGAAAAGAACGTCGTCTACACCAAAGAAGCATTCGATATTGGCACCGTGAAGGTTGGTAGCGGCGATAAGGCCGTGACGCTTCATGTGATGAACGAATATATGGCGGTGGATGACAAGGACGGCCAGCGTGTCGCAACTTTCCCATCGGTCATCACTACGCTTTCCGAGGACGGTCATGCGCTCAGCGTTGGTGAACTGCGCCAGGGCATGAAGATTTTCATTCTGCATGTGCCGATGAACATCATCCCGCTTTCAGCCAGTGTATTGGATGCGGCGGTCTACCCTTCGGTTGAGAAAGCCATGGGCATTGAAATTGCGAAATATGTGCAGGGAGTGAAGTAATCATGCCAAAGGCAAATCCACGTCACCCGAATTTTCCCATACCGGGCGGTTCGGAACTTCGTGCCAAGGGCTGGCGGCAGGAAGCACTGCTGCGCCTGCTCGAAAACGTGCTTTCGGTCGGTGAAGACCCTGAAAACCTGATTGTCTATGCAGCACTTGGCAAGGCTGCGCGCAGCTGGCCTGCGCATGGTGCCATCGTCAAGACGCTCTTGGAAATGGATGAGAACCAGACATTGCTCATCCAGTCGGGCAAGCCGGTTGGTCTGATGAAAACCCACGCCAAGGCGCCGCTCGTCATCATGGCGAATTGCAATATTGTCGGGCAGTGGGCGAAGGCTGAGTATTTCTATGATTTGCAGCGCAAGGGGCTGATCTGCTGGGGCGGTCTGACCGCTGGTGCATGGCAATATATCGGCAGTCAGGGCGTTATTCAGGGCACTTATGAAATCTTCATGCGCATTGCTCAGAAACGTTTCGACGGTGATCTGGCCGGACGTTTTATCCTTACCGCCGGCCTTGGCGGCATGGGTGGCGCACAGCCGCTGGCTGGTCGTATGGCTGGTGCGGCGATCCTCTGCGTTGATATCGATCCTGAACGCGCCCGCATGCGCAAGGAAATAGGCTATTTGCAGGAAATAGCCCCTGATCTTGATACGGCACTCGCCATGATCGATCAGGCGGTGAAGGAAAAACGGGCTCTGTCCGTTGGTCTTGTTGGCAATGCCGCAGAAATCTATCCGGAAATCGCCCGTCGCGGTATCGTGCCGGATATTGTCACCGATCAGACCTCGGCGCATGATCTCGTCTATGGTTATGTGCCTAAGGGCATGAGCCTTGGTCAGGTTAAGGGCTTGCGCGAAGACGGCCAAGGCCAGTTGATGGCGGCCAGCCGCGCGTCAATCGTCGAGCACGTGACGGCGATGTTGGATTTCCAGAAAAAGGGTTCAGAAGTGTTTGACAACGGCAACCTGATCCGCACGCAGGCGCGGGAAGGCGGCGTCGAAAATGCGTTCGATATTCCGATCTTCACGGAAGCATACTTACGTCCGCTGTTTGCCCGCGCGATTGGCCCATTCCGTTGGATGGCAACGTCCGGTGAAGAAAGCGACATTGCCAAGATTGATGATGTGTTGCTGGAAATGTTTGCCGACAATCACATTGTCACCAACTGGATTAAGCTTGCGCGTGAGTATGTGCCATTTGAGGGCCTGCCAGCACGCATTGCATGGCTTGGTCATGGTGAACGCACGGCGCTGGCGCTTCGCGTCAATGAAATGGTGGCATCTGGCGAACTCAAAGGCCCTGTTGCCTTCTCGCGCGACCATCTTGATGCAGGAGCCATGGCGCATCCCAACATCATGACCGAAGGCATGAAGGATGGTTCTGACGCCATTGCTGATTGGCCGCTGATCGACGCGATGATGCTCTGCGCATCGATGGCCGATCTCGTCGTCGTGCATTCCGGCGGCGGCGGTTATGCCGGTTACATGACCAGTGCTGGTGTAACAGTGGTAGCTGATGGTACGCCGGAAGGCGCGGAGCGTCTTGAGCACTCGCTGACCAATGATACGGCGCTTGGTGTCATTCGTTATGCCGATGCAGGCTACGAAGAGTCTTTTGACGAAATCGCCAAGAAGAACGTGCCTTATATTCCGCTTGTCTAAGCTATCGGTTCGTGCGGAAACGGGGAAAAATCTCCATTGAGAGATAGTCTTCATCGAAACTGGAGATATGAACCAGAGCGGCACGGTTGAGAAATTCAACCGTGTTGTTTCGAAATGTCAGTAAATCGTCACTTCGCAATTCGCGTAACATCCGATTGATATGTATCGGCGTAAGTCCGAGTGCATCGCCAAGTTCTGATTGAGTAAGGGGACAGAAGAAACGGTCCTCATTTCCTGTTCCGTTCAATCGTGCGCGATGACCAAGCTCTAACAATAGATGGGCCACGCGTACGAGGGCGCTGCGCCGTCCGATGCTGATAATATGTTCCACAAGGATTGCGCGTTGTCTCGCCATCAATTCCATGAAGGTCATGGCAAGGCGGGGGGATTTTGACAGACATTCTGTGAGATGATCCAGAGAAAGCTCGAAGACCGAAAGTTCAGTGACCGAGATCAGAGTATAATAATTAAATCCGATTCCGGTTCTGAAGCCGAGAAAGTCACCCTTCATCGGAAAGTCGAGGATCTGCCGGTCGCCGTCAGCGAGATCGCGGTAGATGCAGCCCCACCCCCCTTTAATGATATGGAGAGAATTAGCCCAATCACCTTGACTGCTGACAACAGTATGAGGCGCGTAAGTTTTGACGGACACTGGAAGTGAACTGATGATGCCGAAATCGCTCTCTTCAAAGACCGCACCGATTGGGGGGCTTTCGAGGAAATGGCGAAATGTTTTTGCGTCGTCAGTGCTGACCGCCATTGGCACATATCCATATAAGTGATGGTTTGCCTGATTCTCACGCCGCCCACCTTTCTAGGGAGTAGGCGTTCCACTAAGTGTCAGGGAGCGCATTTGTTTTGGCAAGGTAGTAATCTCTACCACTAATTGCGTAGATGTCTGAGCTTTTACTAAACCATATTTCCCGCAAGTGCTTAATCTAGGTTAATGACATTGTGATAAAATTCAGGCAATCTTCTAATCAATAAAAGAAAAAATAAGAATTGATTACGGATATATAAATATATCTCACTGAAATCCAAAACAGGCGACCGTTGCTTTTCAGTCATCGTGACATGAGAACGATAGAACTGTGCGCGTAATTCGGTTTTGAGGGCGAAAAAATGAACGTTTCTCCGCATTTCAATAGCGTAAGCAGTGAAATAAAAAATAATAGTCACATTAACACCAAAGATGCAGCAAACAAATCCGCAGATTCATTCGACAGTTTGTTGCCATTACTTGTTATCATCGACAACCGTGCGTTGGATCGTGAATGTCTGGCACATGGGCTAACCAACCACAGTATAGAGATGTCGATCGCGACATTCAGCTCCTTCGAGCAATGGCAGCATCAACGCCGGGGACGTACTGTAAGTGCCGTACTTTTTAATATAGGCGGTCAAAAAGTTTCGGATCCTGCAGTAGGCAATTATCTGAACCGTATAGTCAGTGACTGCGCACCGGCACCAGTCATTATTCTCGCGGACAAAGAGGAAATCTCCCAGGTCCTCAAGGCGCTCGATTATGGTGTAAGGGGTTATATTCCAACATCCGTCAATGTGAATGTATGTGTGGAGGCTTTACGGCTGGCCATGGCTGGAGGAACCTTTGTTCCTGCAAGCAGCGTTCTTGCGCTTCGTAACGCCACTGATCCCAACTCGCACCGGATTCAACCGTTAGGCGGCATGTTTACCCAGCGTCAGGCAGAGGTTGTTAATGCGTTACGTCGTGGCAAGGCAAACAAGATTATCGCGTATGAACTCAAGCTTCGGGAAAGTACCGTTAAAGTTCATATTCGTAACATCATGAAGAAACTAAAGGCGTCCAATCGCACAGAAGTTGCCTGCATTATCAACGAACTGTTTCCGTCGGAAACATCTTTTTCCGACATCCATTAAAGCCCTTTTGGGCTCGTTAAACAGCTTCGTCACAACGCAGAGCCTTTTCTCTCAAAGGAGACTTTTTGTGATTATCTCCGACGTTTCATCAGGAAACGCGCGGCAGCCTCTTGCTGACGTGCTAGAAACTATAAAACGCAGAAAGACGCTGCTTATCGTTCCGGTGGCGGCGGGGGCCTTCATCGGGTTCGTAGGTTATCTCACCGCGCCGGTAAGTTACGTTTCAGAATCCGTTCTTGTGCTTGATATGCGACGTGTACAAGCACTTCCAAACGAGAGTGCTATCACCCCACTACCTCAGGATAGTCCAGTTCTGCGTTCTGAACTCGATATCATCAGTTCACGCATGATGGCACGTAAGGTTATAGACATTCTACAAGCTGAAAATGTCGTCGTGCCCACTGAGTTCCGCTCACGCACAGTGCTTTCTTCTGCATCTGATAGTGTAACGCGGGAGCGTGAAGCACGCGATGTAGACCCTGTAGCACGCGAACGCCAGAGGATTGATCTTTTACTCTCACGACTACGTGTAAACAACGATGGTCGATCCTATACAATATTCATTTCATATCGTGCACCAGATCCCATTTACGCAGCAAAGGTCGCCAATGCATTCGTAACGGCTTACCTTGATCATCAGATCGATGTGCAACAATCGGCTGCGCGACGCGTGAGTGAATGGCTTGGGGAAAAGCTCGTGACGTTGCGCAGCAATCTGGAAGACGCCGAGCGCGCTGCTGAAGACTTCAGACAAAAATCGCGGCTCGCTGGAGATCCAGGACAAATCAGTTTCCAGGCTCAACGTGTTGCCGCACTAAACACTGAAATCGTTGCGGCAACAGGCGCGGTATCACTTGCGGAAGCACGGCTTCGCACGGCTGAGTCTCTGAAAACAAACAATGAAGCGCCCGCTATGACCGAAGTGTTAGCCTCACCGGCAATCCAGACACTTCGCAATGAGCAAGCGCGTGTTGAGCGCCAGCTGGATGAGCTGAAGTCCAACGGAGCTTTGAAAAGCTCAGAAATCCCGGTTCTCACTGCTGAACGCGAAGCTCTCAAGCAGCAGATTACAGCCCAAGTTGATGAAATCACAAAAAGCCTCGGTAACGAGATTCAAATCGCTCGACAACGGCGGGTAGGGCTCGAAGAAGCACTCAAATCCGCAGAAGTCGAACTTGGAGATGCTAATCAGGCTCAGGTCAAAGCAGTGCAACTCGATCGGGAGGCCAATGCCAGCAGGACCGTTTATGAGAGTTACCTAACGCGCTACAAACAGCTCATTGAGCAAGATGGCATTGCAGTCCCTGAAGCGCAGATGATCTCTGCTGCTGAACCGGCAATGGCCAAGGCGGGGCCTAATCTCGCAAACTGGTTGTTACTTGGTTTGGGACTGGGTGGACTGGCCGCGCTTGTAGGCACGGTTTTGAGAGAAACTTTCGATAAAATTCGTCCCGCTCAGACAGCGTCTTTTATACTGCCCGGAATTCCCGCAGCGACCCTGCTTCCATTGACGCGACAACTGACTGTGCCGATGCTTGTCAATCGTGGGCTCGATCCGGCGACCGCTTTCGGACGCGCGATCAAATCAGTTCATGATCGTCTGCGTTTGCTGACACGTGGGAGAGATTCACTTGCTCTTTCAGTCGTGTCTCTGACTGACAATGAGGGGAAAACCCTTCTTATTACAGCGCTGGCCCAACAGTTTGCGGCATCGGGCATGGCTGTGGCTGTCATTGATGCAACCAACCGGCATTCGGGACTATCGGAAGCTTTCGGACTTCCTGAAAATGAATATGGTGTGACGTCATTTGGCCGGGTCCTCCCGGGGGCAACTCTCATACATGACCACAGTTCAGGAATTGATATCATAACCCCTGGAAAGCAATTACAAGAGGGTGAATGGCTCGCAGATCTCATAGCCCAACTCCGCTCGGACCATAAAATTATACTGGTGGACCTACCGGCAGTGATGGAGGACAAGCGCTCGCTCCTTCTATCTCGAGCCACTGACACTGCAATTCTAGTGGTCCAGCCGGATCGAAAGGATCAGCATGCGAACCTGGCGCTCATTCAAACAATGGCGTCTTTGGGACGTAAGCCAGCGCTTGCAGTCGTCAATCAGGTCTCAACCAGCTATCGCAACTGGATCAATATTGCTTTTGCGTATTGTCGTCCGGGCGCCAGAAAAGCCAGCAGATTTCTGCAAGCGGCAATAGCGCGGCGCAATCGGTCCGGGGCTGACAAAATGCAAGATCAGGTGTGAGGCAATAAAATGGTTTATAGACTTAATCAATTCCGGTTGAGCGCCCATTTCAAAGCAGCGATGTTGTCGGGATTTATCGCTATTGGGGCGAGTAATGGGGTCTTGGCACAAGGTCAGGCATATCTCGTTAGTCCCAACGATGTTTTGCAGGTCACAGTTTACGGCCAACCATCTCTAACCGGCCTTTATCCGGTCGATGTGGATGGCAATATTGGCTATCCGGTTGTGGGCAACATCAATGTAAGCGGCCTGACAACCCCACAAATCAGTGAAAAGATTGCCAGTTCTTTGTCCGAACATATTCCGGGACTCACTGTAACTGCAGCGATCAATCAATATGCGCCGGTGTTTGTCGTAGGAGACGTCAAAGCACCCGGTAAATATGAATTTCGTCCGGGAATGGTTGCGCTTGAGCTTATGGCTTTGGGGGGAGGTGCCGGAAAAGGTGAAGCCCCAGCAGTCACGGCCGGCATGCAGCTCATTTCCGCACAACAAGAATATGCTGATTTGCAAATGCAGATCACAACGACTAGTATTCGTAGGGTCCGTCTGCAAGCTGAACTCAATGGCACAGAGTTCAAGTATGAATTACCGGATTCTACCGCTGCGAATAAGCAGGCTGCTGCACTCAGTCAGCATATGCTTGAGGGCGAAAAAACGCTGTTTGATGTCCGTCGTAATAATCTCGCAGCCGAACGTCAGGCATTGGAAGCGCAGTCGGCAAGTTATGGAGATGAGATTCAGACACTCCAGCAGAGCATCAAGCTTCACGATGCTGAAATTCAGCTTCTGCAGGAAAATGTCGATTCAAGTAAGTCTCTCGTCGATCGCGGTCTTGCCGCAAAATCCAATCTTCGTGATATGGAACGCGATCTTTCAGCAACGCGGCGCGATGCACTGGAGTTAGGGTCGTTTTTGGCGCGCGCAAGACAAAATCAACTCGCAGTGCAACAGCGTATCGCAAATCTTGAGGAAGTCCGGAAAAGCGAAGCCGCTGGTAGTCTACAGGAGCTGGATCTCAATATTGCCCGTATGGAATTGCGCAGCAATGCGCAACTTCAGACGATGGCCGAAATCGCCAAATCTTCAGGCAATATTTCATCTTCAGACATGCGTCAGAAACTGGTCTTTACAATCAGTCGGAATGTAAACGGTGCATTTGCGGACATCGTCGGCAACGAACGCACCGAGATCAAGCCTGGTGATATTTTGCGTATCGAATTGGACATGAGCAAATTAACTGGTTCACCTTCATAAGTTTAGACTATCACGGATTCCAACAAGGAAGGCGCCCCCCATGAAAAAGGAGGCGCCTATCGTTGTTTTAATGACAGTGAAATTTGCGGCTCAAGCCGCAACTGGTGCGGTGATGTTTTGAACCCAGTTCCGATAAACTTCTTGGATGCCCTCATTCAAACGGATACGCGGTTTCCAGCCAAGTGCATGCATGAGCGAAGTGTCGAGGAGCTTGCGCGGAGTTCCGTCTGGTTTACTCAGATCATGTTCCAGTTTGCCTTCGAACCCGACTACGTTCGCGATCATCAGAGCAAGTTCCTTGATCGAAATTTCTTCTCCAGTACCGATATTTATAGGCTCGATGCTGTCGCTGAAACGCAACAGATGCACACAGGCATCAGCAAGATCATCCACGTGCAAGAACTCACGTAATGGCGTACCGCTTCCCCACAGCGTTATATGATCACTGCAATTGATTTTTGCTTCATGGATACGACGCATTAATGCCGGTAATACATGTGATGTATGAGGATCAAAGTTGTCGTTGGGTCCATAGAGGTTTGTCGGCATTGCCGTCATAAATTGGTTGCCGAATTGACGTGAACACGCCTGAGCGTACTTCAGCGCCGCGATTTTCGCGATTGCATAGGCTTCATTGGTTGGCTCTAAAGAGCCAGTCAGTAATGCTGGCTCATGCAAGGGCTGAGGAGCGTCGCGGGGATATATACAGCTCGACCCGAGCCAAAGCAGACGCTCTACATTTGATAGATTTGCCGCACGAATAACATTCATGCCAATAGCCAAATTGTCGTACAGAAAGTCTGCCGGGTATTGTGAGTTGGCTAGAATTCCACCAACGCGAGCAGCAGCTACGATAACGACATCGGGCTTATGATGAGCGATATATTGCTCTGTCTGACTTTGTCGCGTGAGATCAAGATCGCTATGGGCGATACTAATGACGTCACAATCCACAGATTGAAGCCTTCGCAGGATAGCTGATCCCACCATGCCGGTATGACCAGCAACGAACACCTTTTTTCCTGAAAGCGAATAGACAGGACGAAGCTTATCATCAGCCGTAGAAATCATTGCGTCCAGCCTCTCGCATAATATTGCGCATATCCCAGTCGACCATTTCGCTAACAAGACTTCCAAACCCCGTCGTATGTTCCCATCCAAGTCTGTTCTTTGCTTTGGATGCGTCGCCCAACAGGAAATCAACTTCATTGGGACGGAAATAGCGCGGGTCAATCTCGATGAGACATTTACCTGATCTTCGATCGACACCGATTTCTTTTATACCGTCACCGTCCCACTCGATCTGTTTGTCAACAGCGTTAAACGCCAGCTCAACAAATTCGCGCACGGTATGGGTTTCCCCTGTGGCAAGCACGTAGTCGTCCGCCACATCTTCTTGCAGAATTCGCCACATCCCCTCAACATAGTCACGCGCGTGGCCCCAGTCACGGCGAGCATTAAGATTACCCAGACGCAGCTTTTCCTGAAGTCCTCTTTCGATTGCTGCGACCGCGCGCGTGATCTTACGTGTCACGAAGGTTTCGCCACGCAGAGGACTTTCATGATTGAATAAAATGCCATTGGAGGCATGAAATCCATATGCCTGACGATAGTTGACGGTTGTCCAGTAGGCGAAAAGTTTTGCCGTTGCATATGGGCTTTGTGGGGCGAACGGCGTCTGCTCACTCTGCGCGTGGGGAGAGCTGTTTCCAAACAGTTCTGATGTTGAAGCCTGATAAAAGCGACATGATTTGCCAAGTCCAAGAATCCGTATGGATTCAAGCAACCTCAATGTGCCGAGCGCATCTGTATTCGCGGTATATTCAGGTGTTTCGAAGCTGACCTGAACGTGGCTTTGTGCACCGAGATTATAAATCTCGTCGGGGCGAACTTCCTGAATGACCCGGCAGAGATTGGTCGCGTCTGTTAGATCGCCAAAATGCAGGCGAAAGCGGATATCCTCTTCATGTGGGTCCTGATAAAGATGGTCGATGCGGGCGGTATTGAATGAAGAAGATCGTCGCTTAAGGCCGTGGACTCTATATCCTTTCTTGAGCAGTAGCTCACTTAAATAGGCGCCATCTTGTCCTGTTACGCCAATGATGAGAGCTGTCTTTTCCTGCAAGGTCTTCCCTCCGGCCAGAATTGAATACAGCCATGATAGCGATTTAGATACCCAACTAAACGACTTCAAAACGGTAATACAGACGCCAAGTATCCCTCTTTGGATGAACATCAATTCGCATTGAACATCCCCTCATTCTACCAAAGAGGTATGTCTCTCGCCCGCTGTCTGTGTTCCCTATGCCATTGGGCTCCTTGCGACATTGGATAGGGTGTTGCCATCCTGATCAAAACCCGATCGAGCTAAGGGAACTCCAAATCATGCGTGTTGTTCTAGCAAATAGGTATTTTTATCCCGATCAATCCGCCACGAGCCGGATGGTGACGAGCCTAGCTCATGAACTGGTGCGTGAAGGCGTTGAAACCATTGTAGTTGCCAGCCGCAACTATCATGAAAATGGCAACCCCACTTTGCCCGCTCGCGAAACGATAGAGGGTGTCGATGTACATAGGATATGGACGTCCGGTTTTGGTCGCAAGAGGCTTGCAGGTCGAGCAATTGACTACGCAACGTTTCACCTCTCGGCTGCAGCATGGTTTGCTGCAAACACTAGAAGGGATGATATTTGTGTGGTCTGCACGGATCCACCACTTCTTTCGGTTTCAACTGCGCTGCCTGTTCGATTCCGTCGAGCACACCTTGTAAACTGGGTCATGGATCTGTTCCCTGAAACAGCTATCGAGCTTGGCCTGATGAAACACCAAAATGTATCAGGGAGGCTCGCTGTCGCTTTACGCAACTGGTCGATGCGTCAATCGGCACTTACGATTTGCCCCATAGACAAAATGGCACGCTATTTGTCCGCAAAAGGCATACCTTCAGAAAATTTAGCAGTGGTTCATCACTGGGCAGATAAAAATGAGATTTTGCCCGTTAACCGTGAAGAGAATGCGCTGCGCGACTTGTGGGGTCTGGGCGAAAAATTTGTCATTGGCTATTCCGGTAATTTTGGTCGAGCGCATGAGTTCAGCACCGTGCTCGATGCTGCAGAGCAACTACAGACGAACTCGGATATCGTGTTTTTGATGATTGGAGAGGGGCAGCAACGTGCCTATGTCGAACAGGAAGTAAAGCGACGCAGGCTATCAAATGTGGTCATGAAGCCTTTCCAGCCCGTGGAGCAGCTTTCGGATAGTCTGGGTGCCGCCGATGTTCATCTGGTGTCACTTAAGCCTGAGCTTGAACACTGCATTGTGCCAAGCAAATTCTATGGTGTTCTTGCAGCTGCGCGTCCAACAATTTTCATTGGTGATCCTGACGGTGAGATAGCAAGTGTTGTGCGTGATTTTCACTGCGGCTTGTCTGTATGTCCGGGCGAGGTCGAGATGTTGATTAGTTCGATCCTGTTGTTGCGAAACTCGCAGCTTAACCGCAACACGATGGGTAACAACGCGCGTTATCTCATGGAAACCGCCTATTCACGCGAATTTGGTGCGGCCGTCTGGCAGTCAGCAATTGGCCGAATAGTGAGGAAAGGTCAGTTCTCAGCAATGCCGGTTATGGATCGGAAATTTCACGCGGAGAAAATGTGATGGAAGGCTCGTTTGTCGTAAGCCAATTGGGCGCACGAATGCATTATGCGGTGCCTCGTATATTTGCAAACCATCAGAGGCTGGCACACTTTTACACCGATATCTGCGCGTTGCAGGGATGGCCGAGGCTGCTCAGTCGGTTGCCTTCCACAATGTTGCCGACTGCTGTACGGCGACTGGTGGGACGCGCACCTCAGGGCATTCCTAAGGAAAGAATGACGACATTTCCAACCTTCGGCCTTCATTCCGCAATGCGAAGACTGGCTAACCAGACGGGGCCACAATCAACTGCTAACGCGATATGGGCAGGTGAGACCTTTGGTAAGCTGGTCGCAGCACAGGGATTTCATGGCGCAAGCGGGGTTTATGCGTTTAGCGGAGAAGCACTCGAACTGCTGAGCGCTGCAAGAAAACAGGGTCTTTGGACTGCAGTCGAACAAATGATCGCGCCGCGTAACATTGTCGATCAATTGGCCTGCGAGGAGGAAACTCTAAATCCAGGTTGGCAACTATCCACTACTGACGATGTGAATTCAGCAACGTTTGCGGCAAGGGAACATGCAGAATGGCAGATCGCAGATGCCGTGATATGCCCATCGAACTTTGTGGCAAAACACGTGATTGAAGCGGGCTGTGCGGCCAAAAAGGTGATCGTTGTGCCCTATGGTGTCGATGATCGTTTTTCTATCAGTCCAGGTTCGCGCAAAGCGGGACCATTGCGGGTTTTAACAGTTGGTGCCGTGGGGCTCAGAAAAGGCTCGCCTTATGTGGGTGAGGTGGCGCGAACGTTAAAAGGGCAGGTTCAGTTTCGTATGGTTGGTCCCATCGATATCCAGCCAAAAGTGCATGAGCAGCTTAAAAAGATTGTCGAGTTGACCGGACCGATACCGCGCAGCGAAATGCGTTCACAGTTTGAATGGGCAGATGTGTTTTATCTCCCTTCATTGTGCGAAGGATCGGCAACTGCATGTTACGAGGCACTTGCTGCGGGTCTCCCAGTTATCTGTACTGAAAATGCCGGGAGCGTAGTTCGCCATGGAATAGATGGATATATTATCCCGATCCGTGACGTCGATGTAACTGTCGAAATCCTTCGTCAGTTTTCGAGTAGTCCCGCAATGCTGTTCAGAATGAGCGAGAATGCTCGCGAAAGAGCAAGCGATTTTACCGTTGTGCGCTACGGCGAACGATTGGTCCAAGCTTTATCGCAACTCCCAATCGGTGAAGCTGCATGAAGATTGTCCACGTCATAGGGTCTTTCGATCCGGCTAAAGGTGGCCCACAGGCGGTTGTCGTTCGTCTTGCTGCTGCGCAAGCGTCGCTCGGGCATGATGTCACTATCGTCAGCTATAGTGATGATGAGATCAATTATCGCGCTGTTAAAGCCACGGCTGCGATCCCCGATTTCAGTAAGGTTCAGACTTTATTGCTCGCCATGCCCACTATACGCGAGAAATTTCTAGGTAGCCGCGCTACCAAAGCTATGTCTCCCCTTATACGCGCGGCAGATTTTGTACACATGCATGGTGTGTGGGAAACCAACTTGTTCAGAGCGGCAATGCTCTGTCGTCGCTATCATGTTGCTTATTGCATATGCTGTTGTGGCATGCTCGACATCTGGAGCATGCAACAAAAGGGATGGAAAAAGAAGCTCGCATTAAGGCTCGGCTTTCGGAAAATGCTTGATGGGGCTGCGTTCATCCAGGCGCTTAATCAAGATGAGGTTGAACTGATGCGGCCGTTGGGTTTGAAACCTCCATCCATTATTATTCCAAACGGAATATTTCTGAGTGAAGTTGAGGGAGGTGAGGGGATCAGAACTGGCTTGCCCGATCGTCCGTATGTGCTTTTCCTGTCTCGTCTACACTATAAAAAGGGCCTCGACATTCTGGCTGATGCCTTTCGGCAGATTGCGCCACTCTTTCCGGAAACCGACCTCCTGGTTGCAGGGCCCGACGGAGGCGCAGAAACAGATTTTTTGAAGATCATTCGTGAGGCGGGACTGAAAGATCGTGTCCACATGACGGGCGGACTATATGGCAATACCAAGATTGCAGCGTTGAAGAACGCTGCCTGCTTTTGTTTGCCTAGCCGTCAGGAGGGCTTTAGTGTTGCCATTACTGAGGCGCTTGCCTGTGGTGTTCCGGTTGTCATCACGGACGCCTGCCATTTTCCTGAAGTCGCTGAAGCGGAGGCAGGCGTCGTGTGTACCTTGTCTTCAGGGGCCGTCGCTTCTGGGCTCATTCGTCTTCTGGAAGACCCAAAGCGCGCCGTTCAAATGGGTATCGCCGGAAGCCGCTTGGTGCGTGAGAATTACACTTGGCCACGAATTGCGCTTCAGACCATCGATGCCTATCAGACATGGCAACTTCCCAAGACTGGGGTCGTTTCTGGTCAGGATAGACTGAGAACGGTTAACGCAATGTCAGAGTAATTTTAGAGTTCAAGACGATTTTCGTCTTGGACGTATAGGAGCTGCTGGGTTACCAGCATAAACCATCCATGCTTCCATATCCCGGAAACTGACTGCTCTTGCCCCCAATACGGCACCTTCCCCGACATTTACTCCCGGTCCGACAAAAGCTTCTGCAGCTATCCACGCACAAGGCCCGATTACAATGGGGGCCGCAGTGAGCGGGAAATCGTGTTGGTCGATATTATGGCCTGCGGTGCACAGATGGGCGCGTTGAGAGACGATGGCAAAAGGGGCCAGTGTCACTTGTGCAACATTATAGCAAAATACGTCGGGTCCAAGGGAAGAATGCGCATCCATGATGAGATTTCGCGGCCACCATATCCTTGCGCTACCGCGTACGATGGCGGTTTTGTGGATTTGAGCCCCAAATGCTCGTAATATCATCGCCCGCCAGCGCCACATGAAAGATGGTGTCCACGCTGCTAAAGAAAACCATGTCAGCTGCCAGAAGAGACGCAGAAGACGATGGTTTAAGGTGAAGGTTGCTCCGCCTTCCATTGGACGGGAAGCTTCCTTCCGCCCGTTTATGGAGATGTGAGAATCTGATCGCGATGCAATAGACATCATTCTCATCCTTTACATAAATTGTGGGACGCGTGGATCGTGTTGCAACGGGGTTGGCAGGCTTACAGATCGATTGCGTATGCGGCAAAGCGCTAGAACCGGTATTAAAAAAATCGCCATATGAATCCAAACTGGAATAACCCAGTCGGTCTGATGGGAAATTGCATGCATGGCAGGCACCACGGATAGCATATAGACCAGTTGCCCTAACATCTCTCCGGCCATCGCGGTTTCCCAGAGCCTGCGCATTATCCATGCAAGGAGCAGGAACTTGAAAGCTCCGAAGTACCAGAATGATGCAAACGCATCAACCAGTCCGGTTTCAGTTGTGCCTGTGAGTGGGTTATAGTCGCGGCTTGGTTTGGGCGTATCGAACTGAAGTGACTCCTTCAACTTCGAGCCGACGAGCTGTGCGGGGATGAAAGTGAAGATGACGCGGTTCCAGTGAAATTTGCCGTAATCGAACTCCAGGCGTCTATCAATTTCATCAATGCGCTGGACCGCATTGCGCATTTCGAGACCCCCGCGTTCCAGCGTTTCGTGAAAATTTTCCGCATAATCAATCTGCATAATATCGTCGAGAACGAAGCCTGATGCTGCGCGCGTAATTTGACGATAATCGCCCATGCTCGTCATCAGAAAGGTCCCTGCAAGAATACCAAGCGTCATGAGAATGCGTGGCACCACCAGGCGACGGTAAAACCAGAAAGCGAGCAATATCATAAGAAAAAGCTGAATTGCTTCAGCGCGCTTTCCAGTTACGAGAATACGATCGAAATAGAAAACCAGATCAAAGGCGATAATTGCCAATGCTGTCCATGAAGGTCGGCGCGCAAAGCACAAAAGAGCAATAGCGAGGCCATAAGGCATGAGTTGCGCAAAGAATAGATAGACAACGGGAATGCCTGTCATTTGCATTCCGATCGAAACATCACCGGGCAGACGGCTTAAGAGAAAATAGAAGACAGCACCAAAAGCGGATAAACCTGTTGCTGCCCAAATGAGGCGGTGTTCGCTAAAGCTCATGCTGAGAAAGCCGAAAGGTTTCTTGGTCATACGCCAACCAAGCGCCAGCATCGCGAGCGACAGAATTCCCATGAACATCGTTTTGGCGTACGCACCTGAGGGTAGAAACTGGTCATGCACCAACGCCGGCATCTGTGGCAGCAGGAAACCAAAAGTCATTACGCCTGCAAGAAACGGAAACTGATACATGCGTTCTGCTCGAAGGAGCAGTCCGCCTGCCAGAAAGCATCCTACAAGACCTACAAAAATCCAGGTGAGCGAAATATTCATGGGCTTTTACCATATGACGCGCAAACGCTGCCGAAGGAGGTTGTGGAACCGTCCCGAACCAGATCCCGCAGTAAAATGCGGCCAGATGCCAGATACCAGCCAAGTTTCACGTATTCTTTTGCCACAAGCTCCACATCAGCAGGGGTTGAGGGAAAGCCGGCCTCCCTTCCATCGCCCCCAATGGGCGAAGAACTGAAATGCATTTGTGGGCAGGCTGCACGAAAGCTCGCTATTGCGCGACGAGAATGATACCAGTTCGTAACAATCAGCGCTTTTCTTGCCTGAATTCCTCGCATAACGGGTGCAGAATAATAGGCATTTTGCCAGGTGCTGCCTGATTGGCATTCAACAAGGATAGCGGATGGTTTCACGCCGTCACGCACCATTATCTGCTTATTGAAAAGGCAATCGCCGTCACCAGTAATCAGAATGAGCGGCGAGCGGCCTTCTTTCCAGAGCCGTGCGGCTTGCGCTGCTCGTGGTGGCCCATCACCACCCGGCACAACAATCACATCAGCTTTACGGCCATCATCCTGCAAAGTCAGAACAGGTTCTGAATAAAATATCGCAGCGAGTCCGAAAAGAATGGCACAGGGCAGGAAGAGCAACAACATCATACCATATGCCGTTCTGGTTCTTTACTGTCCATACCCTGGCAAACCGATGAGTTGCTTAAATTGACGTTTTTATTGCATCGCTGTTCTTCCATTTTGATAACGATCATAAATTCATAAGCAGCGAGAAGTCGGCAATAAAGATAGCCGGGTTTTCCATCAAGGAAACCTCGACGCACCAGATACATATAAAGAAAGCGCAGAGATGGTCTGAATGGCATATGATAAGAGAGGGACTTCAGAGTTCGTCGCCGCCTCTCAGGAGCAGTGGATACTATGCCGCCCCAGTCGATCTTTCGCTCTAGCAAGCGGTGGGCAGAAAGATCAGCTTCGGCAGAAGAATAGCGATTGTGCTTGTCGTACCAAGCCTCAAGGCCTTTATTGAAACTGTAATGAATGAAATGCGACTGCAAAGCCCCCTCTGGACCACCGCTTGCACGTGAATGCACCGAGCGTTCAAATCGAACACGATCGGGGCGCACCAAACGGGTGATCCATGTGGGATAAAGGCTCGCATGCTTAATCCAACGGCCCATGAACATGTTCTTGTAGCGTGCTTTAAAGAACACTTCTGGCCGTGTTGGATCTGATGCAATTGCCAGCATTTCATCACGTAAATCAGCAGGCGTTATCTCGTCCGCATCTGGCGTGTAGACCCAATCGTGTTTAAATCTGATCTCAGTCAACCCATACATTCGCTGTCGATCTTCTGTATCATAGGAGCGCTGAAACACGCGTGCGCCTGCCGATTTTGCGAGTTCTACCGTGCGATCCTCACTGAATGAATCGAGTATGACGATATCATCACACCAATCCAGTGAGGCTAAACAGGCTGGCAGATTGATCTCTTCATTTAATGTCATGATAAGAACTGAAACGCTCATGAAGTTGCCCCTGGTAAAGTCACATTTGCCTTTGATGTTTGAGCTGGCTCTGCCGCTGCCACAATAGGGCGCAAGCCTCTGTTGGTACGGACTACGAATAGCGTATGTGCAATCACCGGGATGATGAGCGCTATCAGCATTGGCCAGGCGGGTATTTCCAGGCGTATAGCAATATAAGCTGTGGCTCCTGCCAGGAAATTGAGCGCCATCACAGCAACTGCAGTTTGACCCGACGATAATCCGGCGTCGATAAACAAATGATGCAAATGTTGCCGATCAGGAGAAAATGGACTTCTGCGCGATACTAGACGACGCACGATGAGACTGAGCGTGTCGATCACTGGCACGACTACCACCCACAACACGATCGGAAAGGCGACTTCAGTATGGGCGTCAGCGAGAATTAAAATTATTCCGGCAAGTGTCGCGCCGAGAAAAGTGCTGCCGCCATCGCCGAGAAAGAGGCTGGCTTTTGCGCGCCAGCGATGCCGCATGTTGAAGACGAGAAAGCCGCTGCATCCAGCTGCCAAAGCAAGTGTTTGTACACCGATGCGATTTTCGTCTACCCAGAAGCATATAGCCGCCAACCAGAAAAAGGCCGCAGCACTCGCTGAACCTGCAAGGCCATCAACACCATCACTCATATTGATGGCATTCACGAGGCCCACCACAAACGCGAGCACGATTAACAGGAAAAGAGGTCCAGCAAGAACGTCCCCTGGGATTTCGGTTGCCGGGAGGAGTATACTTTGTGTTGCACCTCCAGCAAGGCCTAGATGGATCTGTGTTATTCCAGAAATTCCGATAATCAGGAATGCCGCAACGATTTGAATTGCAAGGCGTGGCGCGACAGGAAGATTGAATCTGTCATCGAGAACGCCGGTTGCAAGGACCAGAAATATGCCTGGTAGCAAAGCTACCGCACTAGCCGAGCCCCCCAAGGAAGGTGTCAGAAAAACGGTCACCAAGAATGACAGAAAAACTGCAATCCCGCCGCATAGGGGTACATTTCCATCGTGTCTCTTTCGAGCATCGGGGATGTCGATTAGATACCACTCGCGTGCAAGCCCGCGAAACCCTAAACAGAATGCAACTGATAAGGTGAAAGCAAGAAGCGTGATGCAGAAAAGACTGATCATGTCTCCTCCCAAGCGCGGGTAAAAATTAAGACTGAGTAGATTTTTACCGGCTCATGTTCGCACCGACGACTTGGCTATAGAGCGTGCAGCATACTCCTTTCTGGTCAGGGCCTAACACCAACGGTGACGTTTCCCACGGGCTCCAAACGGTTATCCTTATATGTGAGAACAAAGAATGGCCCATTGCCGTTCTGGTAAGGCCGTCCGGGGGGATAAAGTATCTTGAACAAACATCAGCAGCTTAAAACGCAGTCCCGAGCTTGCTTTAAGGCCGAGCTATCTAAGAGGAGCAGCAGATGAGCGGTGGCCGACGAAGCATTCTCATGGCCGCACTTGAGCAATATGCTGGCCTGTTGTTCAATTTCCTGACCGTCATCACAGTCTCTCGCTTTCTAGGACCTGCAGAAACGGGTGCGGGTGTTGTTGGGCTGAGTATTGGCGCAATTGTCTTCTCTTTGCGAGAATTTGCCAGCCCCGAATTTCTGATCCGGATTGAGAAAGTTCAAGACCACGACATCAGGACTTCGATGACTTTCCTCATGGTTGTAACGCTGTTCCTATCAGCAGGGCTTTATCTCGCACGTGAGTATTTTGCAGCATCCTATCACGATCCATCACTTTTGATGTTCCTCGATATAACCATCATCGCAGCAATCGTTGAAAGCCTTTCATTGCCGGTGGTAGCGCTATTGCGACGTGAAATGGCATTCGGCATCCTTGCGCGAATTCGTACTGCTGGATCTGGTTTCGGGGCTGCTGTAACGATTGCAATGGCGACATCTGGTTTTGGGCACATGTGTTTTGCTTTCGGTTTGCTCGCCAGCGCCTTGATGACAACAGGTTTGGCGATGGCCGTCTATCCGCTTGGACGTCTGCTACGGCCTTCTTTTGCCAGCATTGATGTGGCCTGGAGATTTGGCATTTATCTCGGCGGCAATGCGGGTCTGAACAAGATATGTGAAACTTTTCCTCAACTGATGCTGGGTCGCTTCATGCCAATAGCATCCGTTGGGATATATAATCGGGCTAACACCGTAAGTGGACTGCCCGATCGCGTTTTTCTTTCTGCGGTATTTACCGTGGCATTCCCTATGCTCTCGGCTCATGTTCGTGCAGGAGGTGATATCAGTCGCGCCTACGTGCGGGCTTTATCCTATATTTCGGTGGTCTATTGGCCTGCACAAGCCTTACTGGCACTTTTGGCCTATCCCGCCGTCCAGATAATTCTGGGACCGGGATGGTCAGAAGCAGCGCTTATTGTTGCGATCTCAAGTCTCGCAAGTCTGTTCTGGTTTCCGGTTATTCTGACCTATCCGCTTCTTATGGCGCTCGGTGCAAACCGGGAGGCTTTTGTTTCCAACTTCATTTCAAGATCGGTTGCCACGATTATCTTATGTCTTGCCGCATTTCACGGATTGCTGGCTGTGGCGTTGAGCCAGTTCATTAGCCTTCCATTTCAAATGTTTGTCGCCATCGTTTATGTGCGCAAGCACGTGAATTTTTCCTATCGGGTGTTGGCCAAAGAACTTATGAAAAGTGCGCTTGTCACGATACTTGCGCTTGCAGGCCCGCTTATGGTGGTGGCCGCGGATGGATTTAATCTTGATATGCACTGGACGAGGGCAGTTATTATCGGATTAGTGGGGATCGCAGGCTGGCTCTTGGCGGTGTTTGTCACCCGCCACCCTTTCACCGATGAACTCATTCCAATTTTCAAATGGCTTTTTGGAAAGTTCATAAGCCGTTTCGGTTGGTCGCGATTGCGGCGATCAAATCTGTCTGAACCAGCGGAATGAGGCCTGTTATGCAGCCCCGCAGCACCAATTACCCAACTGTCGACGTTGTGATACCTAACTATAATTATGGCCATTACCTGCTTGAATGCGCAGATAGCGTGCTATCTCAAACAGGTGTCGAGGTCCGTTTATTCATTATTGATAACGCATCCAAAGACAATAGCGCCGCTATAGCGCGCGATCTTGCAGCGCACGATAAACGTGTCGAATTGTTGCTGAGATCAAAAAATGCAGGACCGCACGCCTCCTTTAATGAAGGAGTCGACTGGGCATGCTCTGAATATTTTCTTATACTGTGCACCGATGATTTGCTTGCCCATGGAGCCCTGTCCCGAGCTGTCCATGTGCTCGAACAATGTCCCGATGTTCATCTGGCTTTCGGGGCGACCCAAAAAATCTCAAAAGATGAGAAAAGGCCCCAAAAACCCACGATTGTTGGTGGCGGGCAATGGAACATCAGCTCTGGCTCCGATTTCATTGGGCTTGCATGCAAACATGCTTTTAATCCTGTCGCGGGCCCGACGGCGGTGGTGCGCACGGTTGTGCAAAAACAAGTTGGATATTACCGTCAAACACTCTCGCATACCGATGATCTTGAGATGTGGTTACGTCTGGCATTGTTCGGGAATGTTGCCTCGACCGACAGTATACAAGCTTATGCGCGTGTTCATTCGGACAACCAGTCTGCAACAGTTACGGGGATCATGCACTGGAATCGAGAGTTTGAAGCAGGGTTCTGTTCGTTCTTTGAAAATGAGGGACGAGTCATGCCGCAAGCCAAACATTATCTCGAGATGGCGCGTGATTGCCTCACTAAACGAGCATATTGGTCGGCATGGTCAAATCTCGTCAGGCGTGAAAAGGGATCTGCATCCTTGATGGCCTTTGCGCTCAAAAGGCATCCGCTGATGGCTTTGATGCCACCTTTCGGTTATTTGTTTCAGCGCCGCCAACGACATTCAAACTAGGGGCGTGCAATACCGTGTTATCTGCTTTTTTGGAGAAGATTGACGCGTAATACTTCTTCTTGCTCAGCAAGTCTCTTGCGATAGAGCTTGACGCCATCTTCGACAGTTTTCACGAGTTCTTCTCTGCGAGAAAACATATTGTCGATCTGAGCGAGCAGTGTTTTCGGATCAAAGCTCTCAATGTGATGGCAAAATTCACTCAGACCGGTGTCATTTAAAAGCGCGTCGTTCTTCCGTGCATAACCAATCGAAATTGCGGGTCTGCCCATAGAAAGAGAGCAAACGATGTTATGATATCGGCTGGCAACCACTATATCGGTTTTTGCAATTTGCTGCATGAGATCGTTAAGAGAAGCAACAGGCTCGAAAATAACATTTCCTAAATTGGATGCGCTAATGCGCCGTTGTAGATCATCTACTGCCTCAAGGTCACCCTTGTCACCGATAAGCAGGCGTACCTGCCGTCCGTCCTGTAGAAGTTCGTCAATCAACTCGGTCATCTTATCGAGATAATTATCGTAAATCGCAGCACCATCTGCGGCCTGCTTTTTCCAACCTTTATATGTCATAATACCCAGACCCACTCGCTGATCGCCGGTGTTACGCAATTCGTCTTCTGCCGTGGGTAGCGCAAATGCGATGTCAGCACTGACAATGTCGTTTGCAACATCCATATTTAAAGACTTCATGAAATCATAAGAAACCTGATCGCGGTAGGAACGGTACGCGGCCATCATCGAAGCTTTGCGGACGAAAAAGCGACTCAAAGGATGCGTGACAGGACCTGCACCAATTGAAATGAAGGCAAAGCGCGCTCCTGCCAATCTCGCTGCCACAGACCAACGTAGAACTGCGAATGGCCACCCAAACGGATCTTCGTTGAAGTCATCAAGAATGCCGGTGCCAGGAACAATGATGAGATCAATGCCTTGAGCGAGCGACACTGCCCCCAAGAAGCCGGTAACACGGCGCGGAAACTCTAAGAGAACTTTGTTGATCAGCCTTATGATTGCATTTTCCGACGCAGGCTGCCCAACAGGAACCGCATCTATTCGGAATTTCTCGACGATGATTTCGGGTCTGGAGCATATACAGATGAGCTGAGCACTTGGGCACGTGCGTTTCAATAGTTGCAGCATTGCTTCAAGCGATCCGTCATTGCCGGTATTGCCAGAACCGAACTGACCGAAAAGACCTATTCTCATACAAGTGTCTCCAGCTGCATTCACAAGCTAAGCCGGTATGAGTTTTTATGAAAACTGGCAGAAGGGTGAACACCATCCTCTAATGTATGAAGGCATATACCCCTCATAGACAAAATGCGCTGCCGCGCAATTTCGTTACACTGGCGAGCGGTATATCAAACGCCCCCCGATATACCGGAGTAAGGCTTCGAGGGATTTTTCCCTCGAAGTCTTGGTCTCTGGGCAGCAGGGTTTCGATCATGAAATGTGCTTACTTCGTCCGTCCACATATTGGTGGAACCTACTCTGTGTTTACGCGCCTGAGTTCGTCGCTTCGACGGTACGGTATTGAATTGCGTTGGTTAGCTGCGGGAGCCGCAGGAGAAACGATCAGTTTTCCATCTGCAGGTCAGGGATTAGGCGATGCGTTACGAAAAGGTGATGCAATTGATCAGATGGGCGTGCTGGACGAGGAAACACGCGCCAGAAGGATGGTCACGTTTCTGCGCGAGAAAAAATTCGAGGCCGTGTTCGTAAACGTTCTGTCGAGCCGCTTCGAAACCAACTTGGTGCGATATCTACCAGATGACATTTTACGCATTATGATCGTGCACAATATCACGCCGGGTACTTATGCAGCGGCTCGCGCGATACGCGATCACGTTCATGCGACAGTGGGCGTATCCAAACGCTGTCGGGACGATCTGGTGAACCATTATGGCTTCGATGCCGCGCGAACACTGGTTATCCCGCATGGCTTGAACAAGAATATTTGTACACCGCAAACAGTATCGCAGCGGGATGAAAATGCACCTTTACGCCTGCTTTATCTCGGCCGCATCGAGGACAATTCAAAAGGCGTGTTCTGGCTGCCCAATATTTTGCGCGAACTAAAATGTGATTATCATCTAACCGTAGCAGGTGACGGCCCAGATTTGGCTCAATTGCGTCATCGACTTGAGAGTTTTCGCGAGAGGATAAGTTTCACGAGCTGGGTTGCGCCATCAGATGTTCCCTGGCTTGTCAGTCAGCACGACGTTATGGTTATGCCATCCCGGTTTGAAGGATTTGGTCTTACGCTCATTGAAGCGATGAGCCAGGGGTGTCCTGCGGTTGTTTCTAGGATCGCGGGTGTAACTGACACGATTGTCACTAACGGTGAAGATGGCCTTTTGTTTCCGGTTGGAGATTTCCGACAGGCAGCCCTCCACATAGATTTTCTAGCAGATAATAAGCATTTGAGAGATGAGATGGCTCAGGCCGCTATCCTTAAAGTAGCTGTCGCTTTCAATAATGATCAGGTGGGTCAGACCTATGCGGGGCTTCTCGAAAACCTCATGCAGAGCCGACCGGCAATTGCACCACCTTTAGCCTTGTCGCAGTGGAATATGCCAACGGCGTTGCATTCAAGTCTGCGAAGCCGGTTGCCTAAACCCGTCAAGAACTGGCTGCGACAGATGCGAGAACGCCTGAACACAGCTTGGTCCACAGTGTGATCGTCAAAACTGGTAAATAACAAAGGGACAAGGTCATGAACCTTTTCACATCCCGGTTTCGCAATTCGCAATTGCTCAGAAGCAAGGCACACGCTCTCATACCGGGTGGATGTCATACATATGCCAAAGGCGACGATCAATATCCGGTTCTGGCACCGGGTTTCATACAGCGTGGTTCAGGCTCGCACGTGTTTGATGTCGATGGAAACCAATATATTGAATACGGAATGGGCAATCGTTCCGTGGGGCTCGGACATGCCTATCCGCCAGTGCTGCACGCAGTCCGGGATGCGTTGCAGGATGGCTGCAACTTTACCAGGCCGAGCGCGATAGAAATTGAATGCGCTGAGAGCTTTCTTGAATTAATCGAGGGAGCTGAGATGGTAAAATTCTGCAAGGATGGGTCGGACGCTACCTCAGCGGCCGTGCGTCTGGCGCGTGCCTATACCGGCCGCGATATGGTCGCGTGTTGTGCCGACCACCCATTTTTCTCGACTGACGACTGGTTCATTGGGACGACGAAAATGAATGCGGGTATTCCTGCATCAGTGTCCGCTTTGACAGCTACCTTTCGTTATAATGATATTGCCAGCGTAAAGGCTTTGTTCGAAAATTATCCGGGCATGATTTCAGCGCTCATTCTTGAACCAGCGCGGATGGATGAACCCCAAGATAGTTTCTTGCACGAAGCAAAACGAATTGCCCATGAAAACGGTGCCCTATTTATCCTCGATGAGATGATAACGGGCTTTCGTTGGCATATGCGCGGGGCGCAAAAGCTTTATGACATAGAGCCTGATCTCTCGTGCTTTGGCAAAGCCTTGGGAAATGGATTTGCAATCTCGGCACTCGCAGGAAAAGCCGAGTATATGCAGCTTGGTGGGCTTACACAAACCGACTTTGCCCGCGTATTTTTGCTGTCGACCACCCACGGCGCTGAAACTCACTCCATGGCAGCTGCAATTGCCACCATGAAGGTCTATCGTGACGAGCCGGTGATTGAGCGGCTTTACGAGCAGGGTCGGAGGCTTGCAGAAGGGGTTAATACAGCAATTGCAGCGTATGGATTAGAAAAGAATGTTCGGTTGGTTGGACGCCCTTGCTGTCTGGCTTACGCAACTCTCGATGAGAATGGACAGCCATCTCAGGCGCTGCGGACACTTCTTCTTCAAGAGACGATCAGGCGAGGTGTACTCATGCCGTCACTCGTTGTAAGCTACACGCATAGTGACACGGATATTGCACGTACCGTCGACGCAATTGATGGAGCACTTGGTGTCTATGTCAGGGCACTTAATGACGGTGTCGATAATTATCTTACTGGGCGCCCGTCAGAGGTGGTATATCGCCGATTTAATGATGCGCCATCATATCCGCCTGCTAAGCGATGAGAATTTCACGATTAGGTTTCATTTTGTGCTTTTCGCTGCTTCTGACAGGAGTGGCTCAAGCCGAGAATGTTTTCCCTGTCAGAGTAAGTCAGGATCATCGCACTTTTGAAGACGCTCAAGGCAAGCCGTTTTTGTTGCATGGCGACACGGCCTGGTCGTTGATCGCGGAACTGAAGCGAAACGATGTCGAAACTTATCTGGCTGATCGCCGCGAACGCGGTTTTAATGCCATTCTGGTCAATCTGATCGAACGTCAGTTTTCAAGCAATCCGCCAAGAAATGCGTATGGCGAGTTGCCTTTCGCAAACGAGGCCTTTGGTGCGCTTAATCCGAAATATTTCGATCATGCTGCATGGATAATTGGACGGGCGCAGAAGCTTGGGCTGGTGGTCTTTCTCGCGCCTGCCTATCTCGGCGTAAATGGTGGCGATCAGGGCTGGTTCGCTGAAGCACAGGCCGCAGGCCCTGAGAAAATGAAAGCTTACGGCAAAGCCATCGCGCAAAAGTTCTCAAAATTCCCCAACATCGTTTGGGCGTTGGGCGGTGATTTTGATGCGCCGGATCGAGAACTCGTGTCAAAGCTTGCAGAAGGAATTGCAGCGATTTCTCCTCATGCACTGCAAACCGTTCATTCGGGACGCGATACAAAGACTGCCAAGCTATGGGCAGATCAGCACTGGTTGGCGATCGATACGGTCTATACATATAACAATATTCACAAAACGACCCTCGACCGCAGCAAATCAAGCAGGATGCCGGTAATCCTACTCGAAGGGGCCTATGAGTATGAGCGTGAGACGACCGCACGCATGATACGCCGCAATGCTTATGGCGCGCTTTTAGGTGGTGCGGCTGGGCAATTCTTTGGCAACAATCCCATCTGGCATTTTACTGGCCCCGGCGTCTTCACCTCGGATCAGAAATGGCAAGAGGCGCTGGCCAGTCCCGGTGCGCGATCAATGTCAGTCATGAAAGCGATTTTTGATAAGATACCGTGGTCACAATTGAAGCCAGATCGCGATAATGAGATTTCCGGCGTTGATGAAAGCTATGCAGCAGCTTTGCCAGATCGCAGTCTGATCGTTATCTATGGCGATGCTGACGGTTTCAAAGTGAAGCGAAATGCTATTTCCAATGGTCAAGAAGCCATATGGGGCGATCCAAGTTCGGTCAAATTTTTGCCGTCAAAAAGCCCGAAAATCGACGGTGAATTTGGCATTTATCCGGCACCCGAAGACCGCAAGAACGTAAATAACAGCGACTGGATTCTGGTAATCGGTAGTCCTGAACAATTGCAGCTCATCCAAAAGAGGTAGTCTCCACGACCTTTCGCGTCTGATTTCAACGCTTGTCCGAAGTAAACATGCCTTCGGTTAACTCGTCGCTTCAAGTCAGGCCCGCTACCTTAGTTCCACGTTTTTAGTTGAGGAACCGGACATGAAGGTACTTGTTACAGGACATCAGGGCTATATTGGATCGGTGATGGTGCCGACATTGATTAATGCGGGACATGATGTCTCGGGCTATGACATCGGTCTGTATCAGCACTGTCTTTTCGAAGAGGGAGGATCGGTCTTCAATGTCCCGACAATCCGCAAGGATGTGCGTGATGTGTCGCCACGAGATCTGGAAGGCTTCGACGCTGTTATTCATCTAGCAGCGCTGTCTAACGATCCGCTGGGCAATCTCAACGAAGACCTCACTTATGAGATCAATCATCATGCCAGTGTGGCTATGGCAAAAGCAGCGAAATCAGCCGGTGTTGGCAGGTTCTTGTTTGCATCATCCTGCAGCAATTACGGCATCAGTGATGCTGATTTGATTGATGAAACCGGAGAACTTAAGCCCGTCACTGCTTATGGCCGTTCCAAAGTGAGAGCGGAACAGGAAATACGAGCCTTGGCAGATACCAGTTTTTGTCCGGTCTATCTTCGACCGGCGACGGCTTACGGCGTTTCCCCATTTCTGCGGTTCGACATAGTGCTCAACAATCTGGTTGCCTGGGCAGTCACAAAGGGGCTTATTTATCTCAAATCAGACGGTACACCCTGGCGACCGATAGTTCACATCCGAGATATCTCGCGTGCGTTTAATGCAGCAATGGAAGCACCGCGAGAGAAGGTATTTAATGAATCCTTCAATGTGGGCTCGACCGAACATAATTATCGCATTCGCGATATCGCCAGCATTGTTGCAGACAATGTCCCTGATTGCCGGATAGAATACGCAGATGACGCAGGCCCTGATACGCGTTCTTATCGGGTTAGTTTTGAGAAACTGGCGCGCGTTCTGCCAGCGGCTAAGCCGCAATGGGATGCGGTCGCTGGTGCTCAGGAGCTTCTAGCGGCTTATAGCCGGTCTTCATTGACGCTAGAGGAATTTGAAGGTCCGCGGTTCCAGCGTATAGCTCATATTCGAAAGCTGATTGCTCAAGGTGTGCTCGATGCCAATCTGCGTAGAGTAGATGAACATCTACAACCGCTTCGGGTAACTGCATAATGGATACCAGAGTAGGAAGCCCGCAGATTGAATGCTCAGAAATACATTCTTCATGTGGAATGAGCATCTACGAGCTCGCTTCGCGGCTCTTCCCAATTTGCCGTAGTCTCACCGGTGACGGTGTGCGCGAAACGCTCTCCATTATCAGTGAACATTTGCCTTTGAAAATTCATACAATTCCTACCGGTACTCAGCTTTTTGATTGGCAGGCTCCGCAGGAGTGGCTGATCCGTGACGCTTACATTATGGATTCTGCGGGTCGCCGCATTGTTGATTTTGCGGAACATAATCTGCACGTGGTCAATTTCAGCGTGCCAGTGTGCACCAAACTTACATTAGATGAGTTGAAAGGACATATCCACACGCTGCCTGACCAGCCCGATCTTATCCCCTATCGCACGTGCTATCATACGGAAGCTTGGGGTTTTTGCATGACACATAATGCGCTTATGCGGATGGAAGACCAGCTTTACGAGGTAGTGATTAATGCCGAGCGGCGGGAGGGCTCACTCATTTTTGGCGAATTCATCCATAAAGGCGAAACTGATGAAACCTTCCTACTTTCCACACATCTTTGCCATCCTTCACTTGCCAACGACAACTGCTCAGGAATAGCGCTGCAAACGCGTCTGGGTGAAGTATTGAAGTCGCGAAAGACACATTTCACATACCGACTTTTATTCGGCCCTTCGACTTTTGGGGCTCTCGCCTGGCTTAAACAGAACGAAGAGAATTTGAAACTTGTGAAGCATGGCCTTGTGTTGTCGTGCGTTGGTGATAGCGGTGGGCCCAACTATAAGCGCAGCCGCCGTGGCAATTCGGAAATCGATCGCATTATGTCCCAAATTTTGGGCGGGTCTGATCTTCCAGAAGCAAAAGTGCATGATTTTTGGCCATATGGATATGACGAGCGGCAATTCTGCTCTCCGGGTTTCAATCTGCCGGTTGGTTTGTTTCAACGCAGTCTCTATGGGGAGTTTGCTGAGTATCATACCTCCGCCGACAATCTCGATTTCATCAAACCCAACTATCTGGAACAATCTTACAATCTTATTATCCAAGCGATTGAGATCGCAGAGCGTAATTGGACGCCACTCAATATGTCGCCAAAGGGCGAGCCACAACTTGGTCGTCGGGGCCTTTACGGTGGCACCGGAGGGGATCGGAATGCGGCTAAGAATGCGATGGCTATGTTATGGGTGCTCAATCTGGCCGACGGTGATCATTCGATCCTCGACATGGCCGAGCGTGCCGAGCTGCCGTTCGGACAGTTAGCAGATGCCGCAGACCGGCTTCGTGATGCCGGTTTATTGACGGTGCTTTAATTTCTCAGTGGTTGAACGAATTTCTGCGGTGACTAGAGGAGAGGCCAACTTCTGTCTTTTTCCGACATAACGGTTGGCTTATCGGGCCATGGAACCCCAAGAGCTGGGTCGTCGTATCGTAGTCCTGTTGAAAAATCAGGCGCATAAGGGCGAGAGATCATGTAGCGCAGCAGCACATCGTCTGTGAGCGTCTGAAAACCATGCGCACAGCCTTCAGGAATGTAGAGCTGCACACCATTTTCCGACGATAATTCCAATCCCGTCCAACGTCGATAGGTGGGCGAATTCGGTCGTAGATCGACGAGGACGTCCCAAATCACACCTTGTAAGCATGTAACAAGTTTGGTTTCGGAGTGTGGTTCATTTTGATAATGAAGCCCGCGCAGAGTTCCTTTTTCGCGAGAGAAAGACAGGCTGTGTTGTGGGAAATTCGTTTCCATTTTCCGTTCGGCAAATGCACTCTCGCAATAGACACGTGCGAACCAGCCTCGCTCATCTTTGTGCTTGTCTGGTTCAACGGACCAGGCGCCGTCTATATTAAGCGGGGTAAATCGCATTATGTGCCTCGGATCACTCTGCACGCCCATTCTGACAGTTCCATGGTTGGGGAATAGTGTCGTTTTCGGGTCATCGAACTGACCCTAAGATTAAGGTATAGCCACCTAAAAGGCGTAGTGATGTACCCCAACATCGACATAGGGTGGAGTTAGGGGGATTGCCCGGGATCAATCGACGGATGACGGGGGCGCCCGATCGTATGTACTGCTCGCTCCTCATTACAGTCTCGGAAAAGCATAGCAAACTTAGTAATTTTGATCGTCCGGCATCGAACGGAATTCAAACCCACATACCCATAAGGGACCGGGCAGGGCGAGGTATATCGTATGACCATCCAAACGCCGGGCATATCGCGGAGTGCAGGCATGGCTCGAGAGCAGGCAGGTTGCCGCTTGTGCGGGACGCTTCTTAAACATACATTTGTGGATCTTGGAATGTCTCCGCCGTGCGAGAGTTTTCTCACTGCGGAACAACTTGATCACATGGAGCCGTATTATCCGTTATATGCTTTTGTGTGCGACCATTGCTATCTGGTTCAGCTAAAAGAATATTTCAGTCCTGCCGATATTTTTACAGAATACGCATACTTCTCTTCCTATGCTACAAGCTGGGTCGAACACGCTCGGGTTTATTGTGACGAAATTACCGAAAAACTGAGCCTCAAGAGTGACAGTTTTGTTGTTGAGATCGCAAGCAACGACGGCTATTTACTTCAGCATTTTCTGCCCAAGGGTATTCCAATCCTGGGAATTGAACCCGCTGCCAACGTGGCAAAGGCCGCGATTTCCAAGGGTGTGCCTACCCGTATAGACTTTTTTGGTTCAACCCTTGCGGCGCAGATGGTCGGCGAAGGCGGGAAGGCTGATCTCATTATTGGAAATAATGTCCTGGCACAGGTTCCGGACCTTAATGATTTTGTTCGCGGTATGCAGATTCTGCTAAAACCCGAAGGGGTTATTACTCTTGAGTTTCCGCATCTGGCTAATTTGATTGAGCAAAATCAGTTCGATACGATCTATCATGAGCACTTCTCATATTTTTCACTTCTTACTATCCGCTACATGGCCAATCGTCACCACCTCAAAGTGATTGACGTTGAAGAGTTGCCGACACACGGCGGTTCACTCCGTGTTTATCTCGCTCACAATGCCAGTAGACGAAAAGCAGGGCCACGCGTTGCAGCACTTTTAAAACGTGAACAGACGTTCGGTCTTAACGAAATTGCTGCATATGAACAGTTTTCTGAAAAGACACGTCGCACGAAGCGTGATCTGCTGTCATTTCTGATAGCTGCAAAAAATGCGGGTAAGCGCATTTGCGGTTACGGGGCACCCGGAAAAGGCAACACGCTCCTAAATTACTGCGGAATTGGAACCGACTTTCTCGATTTCACTGTTGACCGTAATCCTTACAAACACGGGCGTTTTACTCCCGGAATGCATATTCCTATCTATGATACCTCGATGATTGATAGCTATAAGCCCGACTATATTCTGATCCTGCCCTGGAACTTCAAGGATGAGATTATTCGTCAGATGCAGCACGTCGTTGAATGGGGCGGAAAGTTTATCATACCAATCCCGCATGTCACACTGATCGATCCGGCATTACTCACAGAGGAGCGCTAGTTATGAAAGTGGTTCTTTTCTGCGGTGGTCTTGGCACCCGTATAAGGGAATATTCAGAGAATGTCCCCAAGCCGATGATCCCGCTTGGTCATCAGCCGATCCTCCACCACGTAATGGAGTATTATTCTGACTACGGTCACAACGACTTCGTATTGTGCCTCGGATATAAGGCAAATGTTGTCAAAGACTTTTTCCTCAGTATACGACCTCAAACCTTTGCGGATTGTGTAGTTTCTGATGGCGGACGCAATGTACGTTTGCTCGAAGAGGTTGATCGTGACTGGAGTGTAACCCTGCTTGATACTGGTATCTGGCGAAACATCGGTGAAAGATTGTGGAGTGCGCGTGCTCACGTCGAGGACGAGGATATGTTTCTCGCAAATTACAGTGATGGCCTCAGTGACGTCGACCTTGACGATATGACGGATCGTTTTCGAAAGAGTGGTAAATTGGCCTGCTTTCTGGCCGTTCGCCCGCCGTTGACATATCATCTTGCTGATATAGCAGAGGGTGGTGACGTGCGCGCATTCAGAACGTCTAACACCTCCGATATCTGGATAAACGGCGGCTATTTTCTGTTTCGCAAAGAGATCTTCGATTATATGCGCGAAGGCGAGGAACTCGTGTTGGAACCGTTCAGCCGCCTGATCGCCGACAATCAGCTTATGGCCTATAAATACGAGGGTTTCTGGCGTTCCATGGATACGCTACGAGATTGGCAGACTCTCGAAGACATGGTCGAAAAAGGGGATATGCCCTGGAAAAAGCATAAGACAGAGATTAGTGCAGCTAACATTGCGATCGCACTATGATCGATCTGTGTTCACTAACACAGCTTGGCAGACCGCTCAGACTGTTTTGTCTGGGCGCACATTCAGACGATATCGAGATTGGATGCGGCGGAACCCTTCTAAGTCTGATCGAAATGGGGATCCCTCTAGAGGTGGATTGGTGCGTTTTGTCTGGTGGAAAAGAGCGGCACGCAGAAGCAGAAACTTCTGCGTGTGATTTTCTTGCCGGAACGCAAAATAACAGAATTCATTTGAGGGACTTTGAGGACAGCTATTTTCCTACTCAGAGCAGGGCTATCAAAGAATGGTTGATGGGGCTACGCAGCACCAGCGAGCCGGATATCGTGTTTACACATAGTCGTGGGGATGCCCATCAAGATCACCGAACCGTGCACGAGATCACATGGAATATCTTCCGCGACCAGCTAATTCTGGAATATGAAATTCCCAAGTGGGACGGCGATTTGGGGCGCCCGAACGCTTACGTCGCTTTGTCGGCTGCGGTTATGGAGAAGAAAATTGATCTGCTGATAAAAAACTTCGGCACTCAGCGATCCAAAGACTGGTTTGATCGAGAAACGTTTCGTGGAATTGCGCGTTTGCGCGGTATGGAATGCCGCGCACCGGAAACATATGCAGAAGCATTCTACTCCTCTAAAATGAGAATACTCTAAACCCAATTGAGATTAAGCTAAGCCTCTTGCCGTTTTGCAATCTGGAAGATTAGAATTTAACCGGCCGGCTGACGTTTGTTCACCAGAACCTCAGGCCGTTTTAATCTGCAGAAATCTAAGGCAAGTCTTGTCCGTCATGCAGGGTGGTGCTGAGCTTGAAACCAATAATCAGTTCTGGTCTGGCGGCAAAGGACCGGGCGTCTGTTAACGAACATAGACGAACGGCTAAAGACGCTCTTTGCATTGCTCTTAACTGTGGTCTTCAGAGAGTAACGTTTGCTGCGCCAAAAGGTTTGTGCTGCCTCTGACCCGAGTGCTTCCGGACGTTTGCAGGTTGTGGTCATTTCAACGAAGTGTTTTTGCTCACCTGACGCCAGAATGCCTGTCATGACCTCAACCACATGCAGCGCGAATTCATCGTTGCAGCGCTGGGGGCGACCTCAGATGATCGCCTGTGCCATGTCAGCAAGACCCGCAGATCGATAGTCAGCAACCATGCGGCCACTGTTTTCCGTGCGGTTTGGCGGTCCGAGTGGATGATCCCATGCAGGCAATCCAGCCGCTTCCTTTTGATTGGTAATCCGCACAATACCATCGAAGATGTTCGGCTCGGGTACATAAAGCGTAGCTTCCGTACCATAAAGTGCCATGTTGGACAGGTCGTGCTGCCAAACATCCCAGCTGGTAACTGGTATGCAAAAGGTATAGCAGGAATGACAACACTTCTTCCTGATGCATTGGTGTCCGTCAATTGGCCCGAAGATCTTGCCACTGTGTTTTTCTGGGGCGGATGCGAACATAACTCGTTTCGCACGATCCATCGTATTTTGCGCTATGAATTGAAACTTCCACGTGCCAATCAGGTGTTATATTCGCACTGGCACCGTTTGCTGAATGAAGAACAGATTGTAGAAGTTGGTGGTGAGGCTTATGTGCCGGAGGGAGCACACTTATTTTGTATCCATTCGCGCTTCGACGCGAATGGATACGTGGTTAGCTGAGCTAGGGAGGAGCTCTTACTTATGAGCAGAAACGACGATCTCAATAAGTGTGTCACCACCCAGATCAGCTACACCAACAGTCGCCCGGGTCGGTAGATCTTCAGGTCCAACCCACGCCTTCCAGACAGCATCCATTTGAGGCTTCAATTCGAGGTCTGTAACAAAAACGGTCGCAGTCAGCAGTTTGGCTTTATCGGTTCCGGCTTCAGCCAAATATTTGTCGATCTTCGTCAATATCTCCTGTGTCTGGCCCGCCATATCGAGATTTTCGTCATCACAGGTCGTACCGCCGACATAAACAATGCCGTTATGCTCGACCACACGGTGCATGATCGGCGTGCGGAGATGGCGTTCTGTCATTTTAAAGTCCTTTCATTGGTAGTCAGAGTTCAGCCGGATTTTCGCCAGTGACTGCGAAAATGGCGTCGGGGGTATGAGGAAGTGCGGCAATCTCACGAAGCGGCACAGGTTTCACCGGCATACGCAGTCGGTAAGTGCCTACTGCCTCAGGTGTACGATGCTGGGTATCGGCTAGGATTTCAGTAATGGTTGCTGCACACATGCGTCCCTGGCACGGCCCCATGCCGCAACGCAGCATGGTTTTGAGCTGATTTGGGCCGGCGACATTAAGAGCTGCAGCGTCGCGAATTTCACCAACTGTCACTTCCTCGCAGCGACAAACAATAGTTGCACGGTTAAGGGGTGCACGAAATGTCAGGCTTGGTTGATAAAGCGTGTCGATGAAACTCCGCCCGCGCGTAAGCTTCCGACGGCTACGCTTTGCTGCGGTTAGGGCGCTGCCAATTTCTGCACTTTTGTCAGTGAAAAGCTCGCGACAAACCGCAAGAGCTGCAATGCGCCCCGAAGTTTCCGCTACAAGTGCACCTCCGATACCACCGCCGTCACCTGCCACAAAAACCGTTTCCAGAGATGAACGACCATATTCATCGAGTTTTGGCTGGAAGCATTTCTGACGCTCGTTCCATACCAACTCACATCCGGTAGCATTGCTGAGATTGTTGTTGGGAATAACGCCCTGATGAAGAAAGATGCTGTCGATATCGACCTCTTGCGTCAAGCCTTTGGCTGTGAATCGCACGCCTGTTGCCTTATCGACACCCAATATTTCAATTGCTTCTACATTCGAATGAATGGACACGAAGCGCCGAACCTTGTTGAGCAGAGACAACCCCTTGAAAGCGTAAGAAGACAGCAGAAACGAGGGCAGATAAGGCATCGCCCTGGTCCAGTTTCTGCGTGGCGTGGTATCAAGAATGGCTGCAACGGTTCCACCGGCTTCCAATACTTGCGCGGCAAAAAGATACAGCAGCGGCCCCGTGCCTGCCAAAACCACTTTTGCGTCCGGCAGAAGCCCGGATGCTTTCAAAGCAATTTGCGCAGCACCAATTGTCATAACTCCAGGGAGCGTCCATCCGGGAACAGGCATCGGACGTTCAAGGGCACCGGTCGCGAAGATAACGCGCTTGACGCGCACGATACGACTTTGACCATTTTTGGAAACGCGTAGTTCCGCTGAATTCGTCTTGTCCTGGCGTTGTTGTTCGACACTCCAGACGAGCGCCTGTCCGACATAAGTGGTGTCACTTGCAAGAAAGGCAGTTAGAATGGCTTTGCCGCGCCAGTAATCCTTGCCCAGAAATGCACGCCTTGAAGGTGTGTTGTTTTCAATGGAGCGATAGATTTGGCCGCCGACCGCTGGGTTTTCGTCAAAAAGAATTGTTCGAGCGCCTCGAGCCGACGCTTCTGTTGCGGCTGCCATGCCCGCGGGTCCTGCACCCACGATGGCCACATCATAAAACGGATCTACATTGCTTATATCGTTGTTTTTTTTGATCACCATTATTAGAGGTCCCGGCCAGAGTTACGAGCGCCGGTCTGTGACGAGATACTCATGCCTTCACGGACCACAGTCATGCAGGCCTGTCGGTTTTCAACGCCATCAATCTGCACCAAACATTCGAAGCAGACACCCATCAAGCAGTAAGGTGCCCGTGGTTGATTACCCACAACGCTGTTACGCAGGGCGTTAATGCCTTGTGCCAGAAGTGCTGCAGCTACCGTCTGCCCTGCGCCGACGTCAAAAGACATTCCATCAAATGTGATAGCGACGGTATCGATCGTTTTTTCAGTTTGTCTGAACATGAAACCTCTCCGCTGAAAAAGCGTGGTCAGCCAGAGTTCTTTGTTGGGTGGCGATTTGGTCAGCAATAATCAAGGCATGATTTGCTGCAAGCGTCACGCCTGAGTGACACATGGCTATATATGCCCCCGGATACTTTTCCGATTGTTGGTAGATCGGTAAGCCATCCGGCGTCTTCACGCGAAATCCTGCCCAGCTTCGAATAACATTCACACTCCCAAGACAAGGGAAAGTTCGCATCGCGCGGTCAGCTAACACTGTGCTGATGTCCTGATTTGTCATGATACTGTCGGTGTGGTTTTCCTGACTATCGCCAATCATCACTCCACCTTCGTCGGCTTGGCGGAGCGTGGCCGACGTGTATGGAAAGAATGGTGCGCATTTTTCTGTAACGAGAATTTGGCCTTTGCTGCGGGTGGTTGGCGCATTAATGCCGACCATTTGTGCGAGCCTGCTATTGCCGGTTCCGGCGGCCAATACTACGCGTTGGGCAAACACTTGGCCCCAGACACCCTTGATGAGAAAACCGTTTGATTGGGGGATGATTTCAGTCACATCACAATGTGGTTCATAAATCGCACCCAGATTGATCATTCCGGTGTGAAGAGCCCGAAATAGGCGGAGAGAATTCACATCGCCATCTAACGGTGAATAGATGGAACCGACCACTGCGCGTCCGATAGCAGGTACCATCTGTGCGGTTTCGCTATGATTTAACAAGCTATGAGTTGCTGCCTCCGTGCCCAACTCGCGGGCTACCATCTCCGTGTCGGCTTTTGCATTTTCCAACTCGGTATCAGTAAGCGCAAATGTAAATGCACCACGCTGTCTCAGCACAACATCAATGCCCGATGTTTCTTTGAGTTCGGCTGCAAACTGGGGCCAGAGCTGCGCCGCTTGCATCGTCCATCGCGCGTAATGCGGCGCTCCAAGCCCTTTACCCTGAACCCAGATCAACGCGAAATTGGCGCGAGACGCGCGAAGTGAGAGATCTTCTCCATCAAGTAGCATCGGGCGTTGCCCTGAACGAGCCAAACCCCAAGCGAGCGCTGACCCGACAAGGCCAGCTCCTATAATGACAAGATCCTGATCGGGGAGTCTGCGCATGTTTTCAGTCCATATGCCTGCAGATCGGCACTTCCAGAACGGGAAGTGCCGGATTGTAAAACTATTCCTGAGGACTGACGTCGACCTTGAACCATTTCTCGGAAAGCTTTTTCACGGTTCCATCAGCGACTGTCGCGTGAATGGCTTCATCGAAGCGCGCTTTAAGTTTGGTATCTTCTTTGCGCAAGCCGACGCCAATCATACCAAACACTTTGCCAGAAAAGAGCGGGCCGGCGAGCTTCGCGCCCTTCATATCTTCCTTTTCAAGGGCTGCAGCGAGCACAGTCGCATTGGCAAGCACAGCATCAAGGCGACCACTGGTGAGATCGAAATTGTGTTCTTCAGTGGTCTTATACTCCCGCACCTCCACGTCTTTCGGAAAATACTGTTCCATGAATGCGGAAGCAGTCGTCGAGCCCTGTACGCCGACGGTCTTACCCTCGATTTTTTTGGCAATTTCTTCAAGCACTGGCTTTGCAGCTTCGGAATCAACCGAAAGCGGCTTGCCAGTATCGGGCAGATCATCAAGACCACTATCACCCATCACGGTGAAGGAATTGATTGCCGCAGCATAAGGAGCCGAGAACGCGATCACTTCTTCACGTTTTGGCGTGATGCTCATCGCGGCCATGATGGCATCATACTTACCCGCTGTGAGCGAAGGAATGATACCGTCCCAGTTCTGCGCCACAATTTCGCACTTGGTTTTCATGCGTTCACAGAGTTCCTTGACGAGATCGACTTCGAAGCCCTCGAGAACATTATTTGGGCCGGAGAAGTTCCACGGAGCATAAGCGCCTTCGGTTGCGATACGAATGGTATCTTCAGCATGTACCATTTGGATAGATGCGAGAAGACCTGCGGCACATAGGATGGGTTTGAATTTCATGTGTTCACCTCTTTTGATTTTGATGTTTGTTTTCAGTTTCGTTGTCGGGAAATAAACTGGCGGAACCGATCGCTTTTCGGGCTTGTGAAAACCTCGTCCGGGTTTCCGTCCTCCTCAATCAGCCCCTGGTGCAAAAACAGAATGCGGTTGGAGACATCACGGGCAAAGCCCATCTCATGAGTCACAACAAGCATGGTGCGGCCTTCCGCTGCCAGATCACGCATGACTTTAAGGACTTCAGCGACAAGCTCAGGATCAAGAGCTGACGTGGGCTCGTCGAAAAGCATGATCTTAGGCTTCATAGCAAGCGCGCGCGCAATAGCCGCGCGCTGCTGCTGGCCACCAGAAAGATGAGCTGGATAAAAATTTCGCTTCTCCGCGATCCCGACGCGTTCCAAGAGTGCCTCCGCTTCCAAAATACATTCGCGTCGATCGCGTTTTTGCACGTGGACTGGTGCTTCAATGAGGTTCTCTAGGATTGTGAGATGAGACCACAGATTGAACGACTGGAAAACCATCGTTGCTTGTGAGCGCAATTTCCGTAGCTGCTTCTGATCAGCTATGCGGGAAGACCCGCGATCCTGGCGGATCAATCGGTATGTTTCGCCGTGAATTGACACGTCGCCTGCTTCCGGGATTTCCAGCATGTTAATGCAACGAAGCAAGGTCGATTTGCCTGACCCCGAAGCGCCGAGAATGGAAATAACTTCGCCTTGATGAGCCTGAAAAGAGATGGAATGCAGAACCTTGTGTGCGCCATAACTTTTCTCAAGGCCACTAATTTCTACGGCCGGTACGGCGGAATTTTTGATCATGCTTTTTCTCCTGCCGCGAGTGACGAGTGCGGCTGACGTTGCGCGGCGGCAAGGTGGTATTCCATCAGCTTAAAAAGGCGGCTGACAATAAAATTGAGCAGGAGATAGATGGCGCCAGCTGCAATGAAGACTTCGACGGGCCGATAAGTGGACGATATGAGTTTTGCTGCAAGGCCCGTCACCTCCATCATGGTAATGGTTGACGCCAACGCGGTTGACTTGACCATCAGAATGATTTCGTTGGAGTAGGCAGGAAGCATTTGTCGCAAAGCTTGTGGCGCTAAAATACGCCTTATCAACGTGAAACCTTGCATTCCATAAGCCCTAGCTGCCTCGATCTGTCCGGCAGGAACCGATAGTACTCCACCCCGGATAATCTCGGCGCTGTAAGCCGCAGTGTTGAGTGCGAGCGCAAAAACTGCGCACCAATAAGGTTCGCGCAAAAATGGCCAGAGGAAGCTTCTGCGCAGTTCAGGGAATTGGCTAAGTCCATAATAGATGATGTAGAGCTGGACGAGGAGTGGTGTGCCCCGGAAAACAAAAATGTAGAAGCGCGCTATAAGGTCGGGCAATATCGAGCCCGAAAGTCGCATGGCTGCAAGCGCTGTCGCTAGAATTGCACCGATGAGAACAGATAGGCCGGTCAACTGCAGGGTGAAGGGTATTCCGCTGCAAAGGCTCAGAAAAGCGTTATATATGAACAGGAAGTCTATCATCTTCATACCGCCCGCTTGATGCCGCGCATCGCGCGCTTTTCAGCCTGCAGGAAGACATTCCCTGAGACAAAGCTGATCAGCAGATAGAAAACGGCAGCCGTTAGGAAAAAGATAAACGGCTGGCGGGTTGAACCAGCTCCGGTCTGAGCCTGCCGCATGAGTTCAATCAGTCCAACGACCGAAATAAGTGCGGACTCTTTGAGCACGAGTTGCCAGACGTTACCAACTCCCGGAATGGCAAAGCGGGCAGCCTGCGGGAGAATGATGCGCCGAAACATGAGATGCGAGGGCATGCCATAAGCTCGTGCAGCCTCAAGCTCACCTTTCGATAAAGCGAGAACGGCACCGCGATAAACTTCAGCCTGATACGCGCCCGAAACCACACCGATTGCAAGCGCTCCAATCAGGAAAACGGGCGCACTTACAAAGCCCGTTGCGCCAAACATAGTCGCAAGCTTGCTAAGTACAGCGCTGCTCCCAAAATAGAACAGATATATGACGAGGAGATCCGGGATGCCGCGCAGCAATGTCGTGTATCCATTCGAGACCCATCGCAGGAGCCGTAAAGACGAGAAGGATGCAGCGGCAGCCAGGCTACCAAACACGGCACCGATAGCAAAGCCACTCAATGCGACAGCAACAGTCACAAGCGTGGCCTTGAGCATGTCCTTGCCCCAGCCAGCTTCTGTGAATCCCATAAGATCAAGATAAGCGTTGACCGCACCCACCACACTGTTCCCTTCCGTGCTTTTGCTGAAACATTCAGCGCACAGCTTATTTTTCTTAAGATTTGACAGTCCGCTTCAATACAGTCAAATTCGAAAAATAGCATCGAGAATAACAAAATGTTATGAGGAACGATGAATCTACGACAGGTGGAAGCATTTCGAACCGTAATGATGACTGGAAAGATGACGGCGGCTGCAGAACTCATGGCGATTACCCAGCCAGCAGTCAGTCGGCTCATTCGGGATTTTGAATTTGCTACGAAACTCAAGCTATTCGACAGGCGAGGCAACCAACTTACGCCGACGCAGGAAGCCCTTACGTTGATGCAGGAAGTCGAACGTGCCTTCATTGGCCTCTCGCGCATCAAAGCATTTGCGGAGGAAGTACGTCGTCAAAATGCTGGTATGTTGCGCATCGCGGCGATGCCCGCGCTTGCGAATGGGATTATGCCCCGTTTCCTGGCGCATTTTTTGCGAGATCATCCAAATATCCATGCTTCTCTGAACGGCATTTCATCGTCGCAGGTCATTGAGGCCGTGGCTTCGGGCAGTGTCGATATCGGTTTTGCAGATGGCCCGCTTGATAGACCAGGTTTCATAATCGAAACCAGACCGGTTGCCGCCGTCGTCGCTATTCCAGAAGGGCACAGGCTAACAAATGTTGATCGTGTCACGCCATCAGATCTCGTCAATGAACGGATGATCACTCTGGAGCCCGGCACGCTTTTCGCGATGCGCGTTGAAGTGGCTTTAGCGGATATCGTGCGCTCGTCAACAATAGAAACGCGCCTTTCCCATACAGCTTTAACACTGGTTTCTGAAGGTGTTGGTATAGCTATTATTGATCCATCATCTGCTACCGAGTTCCGCGGCAGAGGTGTAATAATCAAACCATTTAGCGTCTTTCTCGATGCGGGTTTTCTTGCGATACAGCGTGGCAGTGGAACACCCAACGCGCTTGCGCGAGGCTACATTGAAGAATTCTGGGTCTACCATGCGGCTCTTTTAGAAAATCAGTCTAATCCTTCCACCAGAGAGTGAGAGGCAAGGTGTTTCCAGATGGTGACGAATAGGAGCGATCTTTCCGACCTTTCCGTTTTTTTGCTGATTGTAAGATATCGGAGTTTCCGAAAAGCTGCTGATCAGCTGAATTTGTCGGTGTCCGCATTAAGCCATAAAATGAAGGCGCTTGAAGCACGTCTTGGAGTGCGGTTGATTAATCGAACCAGCCGGAGTGTTGCTCCGACTGCAGCAGGCGCGGTACTGGCCGATAAAGTTGCCGCCGGTCTAGAAATTATTAACGGCGGTATCGAAGAACTGCAGGGACAATTCAGTGGCATTGCGGGAAGCGTGCGCATTAACGTGCTCAAGGACGCTGTTCCGCTGTTGCTTCAGTCGGTCTTGCCGGTTTTCCGCGAGCGTTATCCAAATATTGAGCTGGAAATTGCTGCCGATGACAACTTTCTCGATGTCACTGCAGAGGGTTTTGATGCCGGGCTCAGATATGCAGGCTCTATCCCCGAAGATATGATCGCGGTGGCAATCAGTGAACCATTGAACTGGGTGGCGGTAGCATCCTCCGCATACTTGACGCGTGCTGGTCATCCCAAACATCCGGCTGACTTGATGAACCACAACTGCATCAGAATAAGGACAGGACGCGGTCAGATTTTCCATTGGGAGTTTGATCGTGGGAATGAGAGCTTACAGATTGATGTTCCCGGCTCACTGATTTCTGGCTCAACAGATGTCTCTATGGCTGCTGCCCTGTCCGGTGCTGGTATTGCATATTGTTTGGAGAAACTCGCTGAACCTTATGTGAAAGCCGGACAGTTACAAATCATTCTTTCCGAATGGGCCTCTCTCGGTCCACCGCTGGCTTTCTATTATTCTAGCCGCCGCCAGTTGCCCTATGGTCTTCAGATGCTGATCAAAACAATTCGCGAATTACGCCCGATTGATCGTTGATTTGAGATCAATGATCCGTTGAGGTGATGGTGATTGATTCAACCATCATCACCCCGTACTTATGACCATGGAAGACGGGCAAGTAAGCCTAAATGAATTTCGTATGGAGACGACATGTATATTCCCAATGCAGACCGATATGAAGGTGTCGACTACCGCCGCACAGGTCGTTCGGGCCTGAAGCTGCCACCGATCTCTCTCGGTCTGTGGCAGAATTTCGGCGGTGCCGATGTGTTTGAAACCGGACGCGCCATCATTCGCCAGGCTTTTGATCGTGGTATCACGCATTTCGACCTCGCCAACAATTATGGCCCTCCATATGGATCGGCAGAAGAGAATTTCGGCAACGTTTTGAAAAAAGATTTCCGCGATCACCGCGACGAATTGGTTATTTCGACGAAAGCTGGTTGGGACATGTGGTCTGGGCCTTATGGGCGGGGTGGTTCGCGCAAGCATGTGTTGGCTTCTCTTGACCAGAGCCTTCAACGCATGGGGCTAGATTATGTTGATATTTTCTATTCGCATCGCCCGACCAACGATGTGCCCCTAGAAGAAACCGTTGGGGGCCTTGTCCAGATGGTTCGTCAGGGCAAAGCGCTTTACATCGGAGTTTCCTCTTACAATCCTGAGCGTACGCGTGAAACTGAAGCGCTCTTGCGTGCAGAGGGCATTCCGCTTCTGATCCATCAACCATCCTATTCGATGCTCAATCGTTGGATTGAGGAGGAACTTCTTGGAACGCTGGATGAGCTAGGCGCGGGTTGTATTGCATTCTCACCGTTGGCGCAGGGTCTTCTGACCTCGAAATATCTCGGTGGCGTACCAAAAGATGCACGTGTCGCCAAAGGCGGTTCGTTCAACGAGCGACTGCTCAGTGGAGATAACCTTGCTCGCGTTCGCGCGCTTGATGCGATTGCACAGAAGCGTGGTCAGTCATTGGCACAGATGGCGATTGCATGGGTCTTGCGTGATACTCGCGTGACTTCCGCACTCGTCGGCGCGCGCACAGTGGAGCAGCTTAATGACTCTCTCGATGCGCTCAAGAACTTGAGCTTCAGCAAAGAAGAACTCAACGAAATCGATACCCACGCTGGCGAAGGCAGTATCGACCTCTGGCGCAATGTGATGCAGCAGAACTAAAACGCGTGCCGCAAAGTGCGAAACGGCTTTAGAGCCAAAAATGCGTTTGAAATAATGATAAGAGCGCCGATCCAACTGAACGGTATCGGCGCTCTAATTTACTATCCTTTAATAGGATCGCTGAAGGTTTTTTAATTCTTAGTCCTTGCCGAGTTGGTGTAGATATCGGCGCGCGTTTGCGGGACCGCTGAAATGCCGCGTCTCCGCTTTGAGGCCAACGTCTGATTGATTTGAACGGTTCCTCGTTCAAATGCCAAAGCACATCCTGCTAGATAAAGCACCCAGAGGCGCGCTTTTGGATAACCAATTTCCTCAATGGCCTTGTCGAAATTTGAATAAAGTCGCTCACACCATAGCCGACATGTACGGCCATAGTGCTCGCGGAGGTTTTCGACGTCATGAACCTCAAAGCCGTGTCCCTCGAGATTTTCAACGGTCATGCCAAGATGGTCCAACTCCCCGCCTGGGAAAATATACTTCACCAACGCGAGATGTTCGGCGCTTTTGCGATTGAAGGCTTTCTTATTTTTCTTCATGCGGCGGGTGATGGCGTGATGCATGTAAAGGCCACCCGGACGCAGAAGCCGGTTCACGGCGGTGAAATAACCGTCGTAATTCTCTATACCAACGTGTTCGAACATTCCCACCGAGGATATCTTATCAAACTGGCCGTCTAGCTCAGTGTAAGATTTAATGTGGATTGTGATCTTATCTTCAAGACCTGCTGCTTTGATTCGCTCTCTCGCAAGCGCCGTCTGAGCTTCGGACAGGGAAACGCCCGTGCCGGTGACGCCGAAGTTTTGTGTAGCATAGATCAGCAGTGCTCCCCAACCACAGCCGATATCCAGGAGTTGATCTCCCGGTTGAAGACGGAGTTTTCGGCAAATCAGTTCCAGCTTGTCGTTCTGTGCCCGATCGATGTCATTTGCCCAATCTGTAAAATAACCACATGTGTAGACCATGCGCTCATCGAGAAACAGCTTATAGAATTCGTTCGATACATCGTAATGATGCGTAATCGCGTCTTTGTTCGATCCGCTGACAAAAGGGGCTTTGCCATCGACGGCGGCCCGTGCAGCAGACTTACCCGCGAACACCAGCGCCGGGAGATCCTTCAATAACTGCCATTTTGGCAGTTCTTTAAGCCTTTCCTTCAGTTTGCCGTCGATTTTTGAGTTTGCCAGATCGAAAATCGTGCCATTCTTAATATCGATGCGGCCTGAAACCCAGATATCGATCAATGAATCATAGTTGGGTTTGAGTATGAGTTGGCGAACTATCGTCGGATCGTTAATTACAAGTGAGGCACCATCGAAGTTTCCGATGCGCGTACCGTCCCAAAGTTCGATGTTGAATTGCGGGCGCAGTGTTTCAATAACCGTCCGTATGATACGTACTGACTTGGTTTCAGCAGTCATGCAACGCCTCTCGATGTTTCGCAGATAAACGCTCTTCAAACAAACTTAGCCCAATGCGCTTATCGAGTGAATGGCCTTAAAGTTCTACGACTTACTCTCAAGGTCTTGTATTCTCGTGTCGACCGCGAAAACGGAAAAAGAAACCAAGTTCGCCTCAATTTTTCGCGAGGTTAATCAGTTAAATTCTCGTGGGGTCTGAGTTCATCTGCGGTTGACCTTCAACACCCAGCATTGAGATCGGGGTTTGTACTATTTGTTGAATGAAATTTCGCGCCGATGGTGCGCTTTCTTCCGCCCGAAATAGAACGGCGATTTCAGATGTAATTGGCTTTCCGGCAATAGAACGGAATTCGATATTTGGAAGCCTGACAGCGTTTCTCACAGAACTAGGAATGACAGATACGCCCGTACCGAGCGAAACCTGTGTGAGAACAGAAAGAAGGCTGCCCGGCTTTGCTATGACATCTAATGGAAAGCGGCCCCGGCGGGCGACTTCGTAGGTGCCAAGCTCTTGTTCGGGCATTACGAATTTTAATCCGGCAAGTTCATGGGGGGATAACGGTGCACCTTGCTTTGCTTCGGGATGGCCAGAGCAAACGGCAAGACAGAATACGTCTCTGAGAAGTATGTGTGATCGAAGTGAGGAAGGGTAAATCATTGGCAGTCGCACAAAACCCAGATCGAGCTGTCCCTCTTCGATTAGTTTTGGCAATTCCTCCATAGGACATTCCCGCGCGCGGATATCGACGCCCGGCCAACGGCCAGTGAACCGAGAAATTTGCTCTTGCAGGACACCAGCATAGGCCGAAGATCCAACATAGCCGATTTCGATCCTTCCTATCTCGCCACGCCCCGCACGCCGTCCAGCGCTTTCTGCCTTCGCGTATTGGTCGAGGACGAGGCGGGCTTCATCGAGAAAAACCTTACCTGCTGATGTGAGTGTGACTGAGCGCTTGGTCCGGGTGAATAAACGCACAGAAAGAACGCGTTCGATTTCCTGGATCTGGACTGTCAGCGTCGGAGCGGCAATGTTCAAACGTTCGGAAGCGCGAGAAAAATGCAACTCTTCGGCGACGGTAATGAAGTAACGAAGGTGCCGAAGCTCCATTTTTAACTCCTCGATAATTAGGTTATACCTAATAAACAGCAAAAACAGCACGAATGAAACAAATTATGAAATCAGCTTAGATGGCACCGTAATTCTAAATGGAGTCACCAAATGTCATTACGCGTCGCTTTAGCTGTCCTTATTGGTATGAGCGTCACACCCGCCTTAGCGCTTGACCTTCCCACCAAGCCTTATCTGACGCTGGAGGCAGCACGTACCGTCCTCGCTGCTGCGCAGGCAAAGGCTTCTGCCAATGGTTGGCCATGCGTGATTGCTGTGGTTGATGCTGAAGGACTTCCGATCGTTATGGAACGAATGGATAATGTGTCAGTTCTCGCGGGTGTAGTTTTGGCTCCGGGTAAAGCTCGGACCGCGGCACTTTTTCGACGCGAAAGCGGGGCACTGGAAGATGCGATCAATGGCTCGCGACCAGCAGCGATGACAGCGCAGGGCTTTGTCATGATGCGAGGTGGAGTGCCTATTACAGTTGATGGAACTGTTGTGGGTGCAATCGGTGTTTCGGCAGATACACCGGACCACGATGAACAGATAGCGAAGGCCGGCATCGCCGCATTGATAAAATGACCTTGGACATCGCAGTTGCTCGCCAGAAGGCAAATACATCCTTAACACTTTTGACCGCCTCTATCGGTTGCGCCATGACGGTGTTGGATACGAACGTCGTTGCTGTGATTTTGCCAACCATAGCGCGTGATTACGGGGCGTCTTTCGCAGATGTTGAATGGGTCATCAGTACATATGTGTTGTGTTTTGCGTCCCTGCTTCTGCCTGCAGGAGCAATTGCGGATCGCTTCGGTCGTCGCCTGGTCTTTTTGATCGGCATCGGAGCATTTGCGCTGTCCTCTTGGTTATGTGGCGCTGCTCCCTCAGCAGCAGTGCTTTATCTGGCACGTGCAGCACAGGGCATAAGTGCGGCCTTGATGCTGGCGCCAGCGCTTGCAATTATCGGGCACACTTTTCATCAGGAAGAGGCTCGTAATCGCGCCTGGGCGATGTGGGGTGCAATCATGGGCCTTACGATGGTTCTGTCGCCAATTCTGGGCGGAGTGATCGCTTATGCTCTGGGATGGCGATGGGCATTTTACATCAATATACCGATATGCGTTGCATTAGCAGTCGCCGCCCTACGACTGATCGAAGAATCCAGAGACATCAACGCACGGCGGCTTGATCCGTTTGGTTTTGTTTCTTTTTCAGCGGCTATGTTTGGAATAACGTGGGGGTTGATCAATGGGCAGGCTCATGGGTGGTCATCGTCCGTTGCACTTACTGGATTTGTTGGTGGTAGCGTGGCGCTTGTAATCTTTGTGATCGCTGAGACCATCCAAAGCCGTCCGATGCTCGACTTGAGCCTGTTTCGCAATCCACGGTTTGTTGGAGGAGTATGGGCGATGTTTGCCTATGCCGCCTGCGCTCAGGTCATGGCTTCCATGTTGCCTTTGTTTCTTCAAAATGGTCTTGGACGAACGGCTCTGCAAGCAGGCTTTGCGATGTTTCCGTTTGCCATCGCAATGTTGATCTTCCCAAATGTCGGTCGGCTTCTCAGCAGGCAATTTGGTTCGAGAGAAATCCTTTCACTTGGCCTTCTGATTGTAGGTATAGGTAGCTTATTGACTGCCTGGGGTGCACGTGATGAGGCGTGGTACGCTGTTATATGCGGCATGCTGGTTCTGGGTAGTGGCGGTGGGCTTCTCAATGGTGAAACGCAAAAAGCGATTATGGCGGTGGTTCCCAGAGAAAGAGCAGGCATGGCGTCGGGCATCAGCACCACATCCCGATTTTCCGGAATTCTCCTGGGATTTGCCGTGTTAAGCGGAATACTTGCAAGCGTCGTAAGAGCTGCACTTATTCAGATCAACTGTGCTGACCCAACATGCACGTCCGCTTTTGCTGAGGCGATTGTGGCAGGTGATTTACCAGCCGCACTTGCCGGAATTGCGCCTTCCGCGCGCGAAACAGCAACTGCTGTCGCTATGAAAGGATATTCAACGGGCTTTGCAACGGCACTGACTGTTTCGGCAATCATGGCGATTGTGTCTGCTTTAATGGTTTATGGCCTTATGCACCGTGGGAAACCGTTGCCGAAGGCTTAGGTACAAGCAAATTGTGCCACTAATTGACATTTCCTTTGATTGAGGCACTCGTAGGGCCTTCCTTGACGAGAATTTAGCAATATATCCTTTTAGTTTCAGACGCATAATCCCGTTGACCACGTCTGAAACCAAGAGATATCCGTTCAGCTAGCGCCCGTCAGTTCGTTTGGCGAAGCGCAGGATAATGAAGCCGGCGCTGCCCGCGATGAGCGAACCAATCAGAATCCCTATTTTGGCTTCGTCCTGTAGCAGCGCATCATTAAAGGCGAGAAGCGAGATAAACAGGCTCATTGTGAAACCGATACCACATAAGAGAGTAGTTCCGAGCATTTGAGACCAGCTCGCACCCGCAGGCAAATCAACGATGCCCGTTTTCACCAACAGCAACACTGCCCCGAAAATTCCCAAAAGTTTACCCAGTGCCAATCCCGAAGCGACGCCCAAGGTAACCGGAGCAAATATAGCTTCCAAACCTAGCCCTGAGAAACTCACACCGGCATTTGTAAAACCGAATATCGGTACAATGAGGAAGGCAACGGGCTTGATCAGGCTATGTTCAAGCAGGTGCAGTGGGCTTTCAGAAATGCTGGCTTCTGGCTTTGCTGGCGTGCGCGTGATCGGAATGGTCAATGCCAGCAAAACACCTGCAATCGTTGCGTGAACGCCCGAGCGGTAGGTGAAGAACCAAAGTAAAATACCAACTAAGAGATAAGGTGTCAGGCGCTTTACGCCTGCCAGATTGAGAGCCACAAGAACCGTGAACACGCCCCCGGCCAACGTCAAATCGATTACCGAAACACCAGACGTATAGAAAATCCCAATGATGATCACAGCGCCAAGGTCGTCTATGATTGCAAGCGCGGCAAGAAAAACCTTTAGAGATGTTGGAACTCGAGAACCGAGCAAAGAGATTACGCCAAGGGCAAATGCAATATCGGTCGCGGCAGGAATTGCCCAGCCATGGGCAGCGCCATTGTTAAGATTAAACGCAAGATAGACCATTGCGGGAACGGCCATGCCAGCAGCAGCTGCTGCCCCGGGCAGGATGCGACGCGGCCATGAAGAAAGATGGCCATCAACCATTTCCCGTTTTATTTCCAGGCCAACCATAAGAAAGAAGATGGCCATAAGAGCATCGTTCACCCAGTGCTGGACAGAAAGTGGTCCCAGATAGACGTGCAGCGTACGGAAATAGGTCTCGGCAAGTGGAGAATTTGCAACGAGCAATGCAGCAATTGCTGACGCAATCAGCAACAAGCCACCTGAAGATTCACTGTCGAGAAAATTTCGAATAGTACTTTGAATGCGACCAGCCATGGCAGCTCCTGACAGAAACGGTTAAACACAGTCTCCGTATTCAGGGCAATCCCTGGGCGCACGCAGCACACGCCTTGGGTTAAGGTAGCAATTAATGCCGACATTTCAAGCAGTGCTCGTCGATGATGCACTTAATTGATTTGGCGTTGGGCTTGTGCCCGCCGCAGAAAACACATCAATCTTTGGCTTGACGGGATAGTTGGTGTCGTAAGAAAAGAAGACAGTATGTATCTGAGCGCTGCAATAGGATGCAAAGCTCCAGACCGACATGAGAGAGATGAAGCAGTTATGAGCCACGAGCTCCATGATCCGGGTGGCAAGGTTCGCCTTAAGGTTAAATCTGAAATAAGGGGCGATGCTCTATTTTCGGAATGTGGTCGCTACCGGCGCCTCCTTACACGCGAGTGGGATGGAGCAGAGAAGGATGGTTATATACTTTGGATCGGTATGAATCCGAGTACAGCTGCATTCAATGTCGATGATCCCACGGTGTTTAAAGAACAGAAATTTACGCGCCGCTGGGGTTATGGTCGGTATGTGAAATGCAATGTTATGGATTACCGTGCGACCAATCCAAAAATGCTACTTGAGCAAGGCGTCGTTCCTTGTACGCAAGAAAACATGCAAACCATCGTCGAACAGGCCTTAGGTGCCGAGATAGTCGTGATGGCGTATGGCTCGCTTCACAAGAAACTGGCACACCACGGGCAGGCTGTTACTGATGCCTTGCGTGCGGCAGGCGTCAAGCTGCACGCCCTTAAAATTACAAACAACGGTTCGCCTGGGCACCCGTTATATCTCAAGGACACAAGCGAGCTGATCGCATATTAGTTTTCGTAGAAAGGGCTGCGCTGAAACGAACAATAGAACAGGTGACGAATGAAGTTCTTCATAATCAAGCAGGATTTGCAACGCAAGCCATTCATGTCGGACAAGAGCGGATCCATTGACCGATGCGGTCATTCTGCCGATCTGACAAAGGAACACCTAGCCACGCCGTTCAGGAGCATAAGCAAAGTTTACTTTGATTTGAAACACCTTCCAATCCACTCTCAGGATTGTTGATCTGTGTTTCGTTGTAAAGTTCGGAGCGAAAGCTGGCGCGGTCACCGTAAGACGGAAGCCATTTCGTTAGAGCACAAAGAGAACCGCACCGCCGCTCATGCCCGCACCCGCCGCTGTCATCAGCAGTTGTTCACCAGCCTTAAACCTCTGCTTTTGATGCTGCACAGACAATGACAGCGGGATGGTTGCCGCCGATGAGTTGCCAAAGTTGGCAATCGTGCTGATCATTTGCTGCTCTTCAAGCCCTAGATTATGGCGAATGGCATCGCACAGGCGCAAATTTGCTTGATGGGGAATGAAATAATCAATCGTGGAAGCTGTTGCGCAGGCTTCTTCCATCACTCGCCGCGAGGTGCGTGTCATCAGATCGACGGCGCGTGAAAACACCTCGCGTCCGTCACGCATGCTCATCAGAAACTGTTCCACAGGAATATCAGGCGAAAAGGACTTATTGCTGCCGCCTGCGGGAATGGTGATGAGATCATAGCCGCTGCCATCGGATGCCATTGCTGCGGCTTTAAGGCCTCTTTGTTTGTCTTTGCAGGGTGCCAGAACAACCGCGCCTGCGCCATCTGCGAACAAAACGGCACTCGCCCGTTCTACCGGATTGATCCTGCGGCTTAGAATATTCGCGGCCACGATTAGCACCGCTTTGCCATGCGTGCATACAAAGCCATCTGCCAGGGTGAGCGCATAGAGAAAACCTGAGCAGGCTCCGGCAAGATCAATAGCGCCAGAATTTTGCAACCCAAGCTTATGCGCTAGAAGCGGCGCAGACGGCGGCAAAAGATGATCCGGCGTAGAGGTAGCAAGCAAGGTCATCGCGATCTCGCTTGGCGCAATGCCCGCATTGTCGAGCGCCATCCTGCCGGCTTCGGCTGCGAGACCGCTTAATGTGTCGCCTTCCATTGCCCAGTGACGCGTTTGAATGCCGGTGCGTCTTTCTATCCATCCTTTTTCAAGCCCAACCTCACTTTCAATTTCTGAATTATGAACGATACGCGAAGGAACGGCATGACCAAATCCGGCAAGGAGCGAGGAAAGCGGAGTCATTGCGGAGATTCCGCTAATACCATTGATGCGACTTCGTCAATCGCATCATAGGTTTTGGAGAGTTCTTCAGCGCTGGTGCAATAGGGTGGCATCAGATAGATCACATTGCCAAGCGGGCGCAAAAGTATGGCGCGCTCGCGGAAAAGCTGACGCAAGCGTGGCCCAACTCCGGCCATATAACCGCCAGCAGGAACTGCAAGATCGAGTGCCGCGATGGTGCCGCATTGTCGGACATTGGCAAATCGCGTGTCATTCTCGAAGCGTTGCAAATGACAGATATGCTGGGCTGCAAGCGCTGAAATACGCGCCTCAACCGGCTCATAACGCCAGATTTGCAAATTGGCTACTGCTGCTGCGCAGGCGATCGCATTGGCTGTATAAGAGCTGGAATGGAAAAAAGTTTTGCTGCGATCTTGCGAGAGATGCGCCTCGAAAATCTCTGCAGTGCACAGCGTTGCCGCCAGTGGCAGAGAGCCGCCTGTCAGGCCTTTCGAGGTGCAGAGAATGTCTGGCGTGATGCCTGCTTGGCCGCAAGCAAAGCGCGTGCCGGTACGACCCCATCCGGTCATGACTTCATCGGCGATAAACAAGCAACCGTAGCGGCTGGCGATTGCCTTTAAGCTGCGCAATATGTCGCTACTATAAAGTTTCATGCCCCCTGCGCCGAGCACCAACGGCTCAATCAGAATTGCGGCGACTTTACCGGAACGGCAGTAGGCATCAAAGGCATCAAGGGTCTCCTGCTCCTTTGCTGCATCGGGGAAGGGTAGGCGGTCTACGCCGAAGAGCAGCGGCTCAAAAGATGCATTGAACACACCGCGCTCACCCGCAGACATGGTACCAATGGTATCGCCATGATAGCCATGTTCCATCACCACAATGCGATTACGTACAATGCCGCGATTGTAAAAACTGCCGAGTGCCATCTTGATTGCGACCTCGACAGCGGTTGACCCGCTATCCGAAAAGAACACATGGCTCAGGCCTTGTGGCGCAAATTCGAGCAGACCTTTGGCTAGAATTTCTGCTGGTTCATGGGTGAACTCGGCAAAAATAATCTGGTCATAGTTCTCTGTCGCCTTGCGAATTGCATCCATGATCAGGGGATGACGATGGCCATGTGTCGTCACCCACCATGACGAGATGGCATCGAAGACGCGCATGCCGTCTTCATCGAACAGGTAAGCGCCTTCGGTCGCGACGATACGCTTCATCGGCGGCATAAGGGCATGCTGCGTAAATGGATGCCAGACAGGAGAGCGGGTCACGAGCTTGCCTCCATCAGCGATGCACTGTCGAAATTCTCAGCGAAGGCTTGGCTGAGGCTTTCCTTTGTCAGGCTCACCAGAATGGGCAGGCGTCCCAGTATTTTCACCTGTCCAATTTTGGCGATGATTGTCTGCGTGTCGATATTTTCAGCGCCGATAAATGCCACGCCATGAAGTGGAATATTGCGGCTGCGCAGCGCTTCGATGGACAGCAATGTGTGGTTGATCGTGCCAAGCGATGTGCGTGCGCAGAGAATGACGGGAATGCGCCAGCGGGCGAAGACTTCAGCGAAGACTGTTGCCCCATTGAGCGGAACGAGCAAGCCACCAGCGCCCTCGATGATCAGCGGGCCGTCACAGATGGGTGGTTCAAGTCCGGCCATGTCGATCTCCATACCCTCAAGCCGTGCGGCAAGATGCGGCGAGGCTGGTTCTTTCAGGCGATAGGCTTCCGGGAATATGTGTATGGCTGGTACACCGCTCAGGCGTGCGACGATCTCGCTATCGGTTTCTTCTTCCAGTCCTGATTGCACGGGCTTCCAGTAACTGGCGTTGAGCGCACCGGTCAAAGCTGCGGAAAAAACTGTTTTGCCAATGCTGGTATCTGTGCCGGATATAATGTAGCGCGGGGTCATGACTTGTGTTCTTTCATGGTGGCGGCGAGGCAATCCAGCATGTGAGAAATCTGCTGTTGATCGACATTGAGCGTAATGGAAAGGCGCAAACGCGCCGTGCCCTCTGGCACTGTCGGCGGGCGAATGGCGCGGATGTCGAAGCCTTGCAATTGTAGAGCTTCGGCTATTTGCAAGGCCTGCGCATTGCTGCCGATGATAATCGGCTGAATATGCGATCCGCTTGGCAAAATGCCGAACCGTTGCGTCAATTCCTTACCCGTAAAACTGACGAGATCGTTGAGTGCTTCCCGTCGCTTAGGCTCATCATTTACGATCCGCAGAGCTTCGCGAACACCTGCTGCCATCAGCGGCGAAGGCGCGGTAGAATAAATGAACGCCCGTGCACGATTAACGAGATAATCAGCAAGCACCTTCGGCAAAGCAATCAATGCGCCCGACACGCCGAGCGCCTTGCCGCAGGTATGCAAAACAACGATGTTTTCTCGCCCCTCTAAATCCGCCGCAATTCCGCGCCCACCGGTACCGAAGACACCAGTCGCATGCGCTTCGTCGATCACGAGAAACCCGTCATGGTGTTCCGCAATTGCTGCGAGTTCGTTAAGCGGCGCTTGGTCGCCGTCCATGGAATAAAGGCTTTCTACCGCAATCCATGGTCGCCCTTTGCCGCCGTTTTTGCGCCAGTTGCAGATAGCATAGTCGAATGCATTCGCATCATTGTGGGGAATGCTGACATGTGCAGCCTTGCTGGCCGCTATGCCTTCATGGGCACTTGCATGGATAAGCGCGTCATGCAGGATGAGATCTTTACGCCTTGGCAAAGTCGAAAAAAGCGCGAAATTGGCCATATAGCCGCTGCCAAAATAGAGCACGTGCTCGGCATCGAAAAACGTAGCGGCTTCCTGTTCCAGTGCCTCGTGTTCGGGGTGATTGCCACGTAATAGACGTGAGCCCCCAGCGCCGACTGGAACGCCTCTGTCCGCCGCGGCCTTGATCGCAATTTTTAGGCGAGCTGTACTTGCGAGAGCAATGAAATCGTTGGACGTGAAGTCGATACCATGGTGTGGCACAAGGCTGCGTAATCGTGCTTTGCGTTTTAGGCTCTGAAGCGTCGAGGCATAATCGGCAAGCATAGTCATTAGCCAACTGCCGGTTCCAATGGCATTGGTGAAATGCCAAGGCGGTTAAAAAGTGCTGTATCGTGGTCTTCGCCGGGATTATCGGCTGTTAGCAGCGTATCGCCGATGAATATGGAGTTTGCGCCTGCGAAGAAGCATAAGGCCTGCATTTCGTCACTCATTTCTGTGCGTCCGGCAGACAGGCGCAAATGCGATGTCGGCATCAGAATACGTGCGAGTGCAATTGTACGGATGAAGTCGAGGGGATCGACAGGCTTGGCATTGGCCAGTTTTGAACCGGTGATAGGGATAAGCTGATTAATTGGCACGCTTTCCGGCGGCACGGGCAGGTTAGCGAGCGTCAGCAACATCGAGATGCGGTCGTCAATTGTCTCGCCCATGCCCAAAATGCCGCCCGCGCAAACTTTGATGCCCGCCATGCGGACGGTTTCCAGTGTATTGAGACGGTCTTCAAAAGTGCGCGTAGTGATAATTTCGGGGTAGAAATGTTCGGACGTGTCGATGTTATGGTTGTAATAATCAAGACCGGCTTTGGCGAAGTCATGTGCCTGTTCATCCGTCAGCATGCCTAGTGTCATGCAGGTTTCCATGCCGAGCGCTTTAACGCCTTCAACCATGGCAACAAGCGTTTCCATGTCGCGGTCTTTGGGGCTGCGCCATGCCGCGCCCATGCAATAGCGCGTCGCGCCCGCATCCTTGGCCTTGCGTGCTTCTCCGAGCACTTTTTCAACCTCCATCAGCTTTGATGCTTTGAGGCCGGTCGGATAGTGGGCTGATTGGCTGCAATAGCCGCAGTCTTCAGCGCAACCACCGGTTTTTATCGATAAAAGGCGACTCATCTGCACGGCGTTGGGATCGAAATGCATACGGTGCACGCTCTGAGCGCGGAAAAGAAGATCGCTAAATGATAAATTATAGATAATACTGACTTGAGCCGCTGTATATCTGGTGGATTTCGTTGTGGTTTGTAACGAATATTGCGACATCGGGTTCTGAGTTTGCACGGATGGCATCCTTAAGAATCAAATTATAGATATAATTAATATTTATCGATAATGTACCGAAACGCAACTGTCGATCCCTCTTTCTTGCGCGCGCTACGGCTTTCTTCAGCTGAGCGAGACTCTTTTCGGCCAAGCTGCGAGCGGTTCATTAAAGGGAATTTGGTGAAACTTGATCCGGTGAACGGCGGCACAGCCTTGACAGAAAGGAATACGTCGCAGAGTGTAACTGGACTAGTGGAAGAACCAGTAGATCAGTGGAGTCTCGCTTGAACGTTGTTCACGATCTTTTACTCGATAAGAGTGCGGGGCTCGGGCGAAACCTTGAGCGGCGTACCATTCGCGATGTGATCGCAGACAAGATCAGTGCTCTTATTGCTTCTGGATTGCTGAGTGTCGGTGATGAACTTCCGGGGGAAAGAGAGCTGGCGTCTGCACTTTCAGTCAGCCGTCAAACTGTTCGGGGTGCCATCCAAATTTTGGCAGCGCGCGGTATTCTTGAGGTGGCTCAAGGCGCAAGAACGCGTGTGGCAACTATCGATATGGCGGGACTGTCTATTGGTATAACCTCACGCCTCAATGTCGATCTTTACGATGTGCATGCGGTTCACGCTGCACGCTTACTTGTCGAGCAGAAGATTGTCGGTGATGCGGCTGAACGCATCTCGATTGACGCGCTCGAATTGTTGCATCGATCTCTTGATGCGCAGGCCAGTTGCATGGATGATCCAGTCCGTTTTCTTATCTGTGATCGGGAGTTTCACGTAACGATATATCGCGAATGCGGAAACCCGCTCCTCGCTGATATTGTGACAGATCTTTACACTTACATGATGGAGCATCGTCGTCGCGCGATGGCGCAGCCGGGTGCAGTTGACGGAAGTTTTGCTGATCATCAGGTAATCCTGAGCGCGTTGGAAAAACGCGACCGGGTTGCCGCGATGGCAGCTTTTGCCGCGCATGAAGAACGAATTTATGTCTCTACAAAAAAATCTCTGGCCGCTGAAAATCGGTAGCGATCAGCGGGCAATGGCGGTCCCAAATACCGCTAACGAACCGCGTTGAATTAAATGAAAAAGGGCAACCGTATGCATGTCTTGATTATTGGCGCGGCAGGAATGGTCGGGCGTAAACTTACCGAAGCAATCAGCCGTGATGGGGGTATTGAGGGAACCAAGATCGATGCTTTGACATTGGTGGACGTGATCACTCCTTCCGCCCCTGATGGATATTCCGGCAAGGTTAAGACCTATGCTGCGGATATTTCCGATCCCGCAGTTGCAATCACCTTCGTTGCTGGTCGACCAGATGTCATATTTCATCTTGCAGCTATCGTATCGGGTGAAGCCGAGCTCGATTTCGACAAAGGTTATGCAATCAATCTTGATGGCACACGATATCTGTTCGAAGCTATTCGCAAACAGGGGGAAATCTCTCCATACAAACCGCGCGTGGTCTTCACATCGTCGATTGCCGTCTTTGGAGCGCCCTTCCCAAAAAAAATCGATGACGAATTCTTTTTGACGCCGCGTACAAGCTATGGAACGCAGAAAGCAATCGGTGAGTTGCTGCTCGCAGATTATTCCCGCAAAGGCTTTCTGGATGGCATTGGTATCCGGTTACCTACGGTGTGCATTCGCCCGGGAAAACCGAATAAAGCGGCGTCCGGCTTCTTCTCCAATATCTTGCGGGAACCCCTCATCGGCAAAGAAGCCACTCTGCCCGTGAATGAAACTGTCAGGCATTGGCATGTCAGTCCTCGTCGTGCAGTTGGTTTTCTCCTGCATGCTGCAACGATTGATCTTGCGCGCCTCGGCCATCGCTGTGTTCTGAACATGCCGGGCCTTTCAGCAACGGTTGGTGAGCAGATCGAAGCATTGCGAAGAGTTGCCGGTGACAAAGCCGTGGCGCTTATCCGTAAGGAACACGATCCGCTTATTGCGGAAATTGTTGATGGCTGGGCGCAAGATTTTGATGCAAGTCGCGCGATCGAGTTGGGCTTTGTCGCGGATACATCGTTCGATGAAATCATCAAACTTCATATTGAAGATGAATTGAACCAGGGGTGAAATGACGTGAGGTCGGATAAGACAGTAACTGTAATCGGGCTTGGCTCCATGGGATTGGGTGCAGCCATGTCACTATTACGTGCGGGTTTTCATGTTAAAGGAGTGGATGTTCGTCAAGAGGTTTTACAACGTTTCGAGGCCGAGGGTGGCGAGGCGTTTTCAACTGCTGCCGAGGCAGGTTCAAGTGATGTCGTATTCGTCTTCGTCGTGAATTCTGATCAGGCAGAGGATGTCCTTTTCGGCACCCAAGGTGCGTTGGTAAACGCTGCTCAAGGCACAGTCTTTCTCTTGTGCGTAACTATGGCGCCGAGCGTCACAGTCGAAATAGCAGCGCGCCTTCAAGCAGCCGGCATGCTGGTTATAGACGCACCAGTTTCAGGCGGCCACCAGAAGGCTCTCACAGGCGAAATGACTGTGATGGGGTCTGGCTCAAAAGCGGCCTTTGACATTGCCGCGTCCAGTCTGGATGCAGTTGCTGGGAAGGTGTTTCGTCTCGGTGAAGAGCCCGGATTGGGATCGAAAGTCAAGATGATCAATCAGCTGTTGGCCGGCGTACATATCGCGGCAGCAGCAGAAGCTCTTACCCTAGCAGCCAAGGTTGGGTTGGACCTCGATACAGTATTCGACGTTATTCGTGTGTCGGCGGGTTCTTCGTGGATGTTCGAAAATCGCGGACCGCACATTGTAGAGGGTGATTACACACCACGTTCAGCGGTTAATATCTTTGTTAAGGATCTGGGCATCGTAACCTCCGAAGCTTTAGATGCTGGAGGATCTACACCATTAAGCCAAACAGCGCTGGAACTCTTCAATCAGGCCGCAGAGGCTGGGTTCGGACCGCAGGATGATGCAGCTGTAGCAAAGATTCTCGCCTTAAAAAGCGATGTAATCTTGCCAGGAATGGCGGATTAGACAATGAGCATCGTTTTAGGCGCTATCGCTGACGACTTTACGGGGGCAACCGATCTGGCAGGTCTATTGGCGCGAAGCGGCTATCCGGTTTCTTTGCGTCTTGGATTGCCGACCGAAACCGAACCTGAAGACAACACCGCAGCGTTCGAAATTATCGCTCTTAAATGCCGTACAATTCCTCTAAATCAGGCTGTTGATCAGGCGCGATCTGCTTATTCGTGGCTTCGCGCTCGCGGCGCAAAACGCTTCTATTGGAAATATTGTTCGACCTTCGACAGCACAGAAAAAGGCAATATAGGCCCGATTTCAGAAGCACTCATGGCCGATATAGGCACGTCCCAGACAATCTACTGCCCCGCATTTCCAGAAAATGGTCGCAATGTTTTTATGGGGCATCTCTTTGTGGGAGAAGCGCTGCTTAGCGAAAGCGCAATGAAAGATCATCCTTTGACGCCGATGCGAGACTCTAGTCTGGTCAGACTATTGTCGCTACAGGTTAATGGAAAAGTAGGCCTGATCAACCGGCTTACTGTCGCGCGTGGAGTGGATGTTCTCAAGGCCAAGTTGGAGGAACTCGCCGCTGAGGGTATCGCACACGTTATTGTTGATGCCGTTGCCAATGATGATCTTTCAATTATCGCCGAAGCGTCACTTGATCTCCCATTGATAAGTGGAGGTAGCGCACTTGCTATGCCACTGCCAGCGCTTCTCGCTCACTCGGGTATGATCGACAAGACCACTGAAAGCGTACCTGAACCCCAAATACAGGAGGGGCAGATTGTGCTTTCAGGCAGTTGCTCTGCCATGACCCTTAAGCAGGTCGAACACTATCGCAATCAGGCAGCAAGTTATCAACTGGACCCAACGGTACTGGCTGAAAGAGGCATGGCGGATGCGCTCGGGTGGCTTCAAAAGCAGCCCGTTGAAAAGCCGAAACTGATTTATGCAAGCGCTGATCCCGCTTCCGTTCAAGAGGCGCAGTCGAAGCTTGGTGTTGAGCGGGCAGGTCAAATTGTTGAACAGGCCCTCGCCGAATTGGCGCTTGCTTCGTTCCAACTTGGAATACGTCGATTTGTGATCGCTGGAGGTGAAACATCGGGTGCTGTTGCTCAGTCGCTTGGAGTTTCAAAGCTCAGGGTGGGCAAAGAAATCGCGCCCGGCGTTCCCTGGACTTATGCGGTGATTAACGATGAAACCGTTGCGCTCGCTCTTAAATCCGGAAATTTCGGAACCGCTTCATTCTTCTCCGAAGCGCTTCAGATGCTGGAGGTCGCATGAGTGAAGAGGCAAAGTTGCGCGAGGATATCTGCCGATTGGCAAAATCGATGTTTGATCGCGGTTTAACGGGTGGATCGTCGGGGAATATTTCGGCTCGTCTTTCCGATGGGCGCTTGTTGGTGACACCGACCGGCAGCTCGTTTGGTGGGCTTGATCCTCAGAGACTGTCGCTGTTTAACGAGACAGGCATTTTGGTCGGTGGCGACCGCCCCACGAAAGAAATGCCACTTCACTCCGCATTCTACGAAACGCGCGGCGCCAAGGCCGGGGCAGTTGTACATCTGCATTCATGCCATTCGGTGGCCTTCTCAATGCTACCAGGTATCGATTCCGATAACATGCTGCCTCCTCTGACGGCTTATTCGATCATGAAACTCGGCAAGGTTAAACTTCTGCCATATTTTATGCCAGGCGATCCAGCAACGGGTGATGCAATCCGCGGACTGGCTGGTAAGCGAAGTGCCGTTATGTTGGCCAATCACGGCCCTGTTGTTGCTTCGAAAGATCTGGAAGCCGCAGTTTACGCTATCGAGGAACTCGAAGAAACGGCCAAACTTGCTTTGTTGACCCACGGGCTGAAACCAAATCTCCTAACAGATGCGCAGATCAGTCAGATCGTGGAAAAATTTGATGTGGAGTGGGAATAGTATGGCGAAGTTCTCGGCCAATTTGGGTTTCTTGTGGCAGGGGTTGCCTCTTCCAGATGCTATACATGCAGCCAAAAATGCTGGCTTTGATGCTGTGGAATGCCACTGGCCATATTCCTTTAATATCAGAGACATATCCGCCGCCCTTCGCGAGACTGGCTTACCATTGTTGGGTCTCAACACCATTCGCGGCAACATAGAAGCGGGCGATAACGGTCTTACAGCAGTTGGAGGTCGCGAAAGCGAGGCGCGTGCTGCAATTGATCAGGCCATCGCCTATGCCAGCGAACTTAAGGCACCCAATATACATGTCATGGCTGGACGTACACGAGGAGCGGAAGCCCATCGCACGTTTTTGAGCAATCTCACCTATGCCTGCGAGCGCGCTTCTATTTACGGAATTACTATTCTGATCGAACCTTTAAATGAACGCGATGCGCCTGGATACTTTCTTAGAACCTCCGAGCAAGGCCTATCGATCATCGAAGAGCTCGGTCATGATAATCTGAAGCTCCTGTTTGATTGTTATCATATCCAGATCATGGAAGGTGATATCAGTAAGCGGCTTGAAGCTTTGTTGCCCCACATCGGCCATGTCCAGATAGCCTCGGTTCCCGATCGGGCAGAACCCGACCATGGTGAGTTAAACTACACGCATATTGTAAGTTGGCTCGATCAGCTTGGCTATCGAAGACCGATTGGGGCGGAATATCGTCCTGTAGCGTCCACCGTTGATGGGCTATCATGGATGCGCCTTTTTGAATGAAGCCAATAAACAGGTTCGAAACATAATCGAGGAGGGATGAGCGTAATGAGTGACGGGTCAACTGCAGGAAAGAAGCCGATTGCACTTGTGACAGGTGGGGGAACGGGCGTCGGTCGCGCGATTGCAAAAGCGCTTGGCAATGCAGGGTATCAAGTCGTCATATCAGGTAGACGCGGCGAGGTTCTCGATAAAGCTGTTAAGGAACTCGCAGCGGATGCTGGTGGGCATTTCCACGCTTTGACAGCGGATGTAAGCAATCCTGTGTCAGTGCGCACTCTGTTTGATACGATCGAAAGTAAATTTGGGCGACTGGATCTGCTCATCAATAATGCTGGTACGCTGGTACCGGGTGTCCCTCTGGAAGAGATAAGTTTCGAGGACTGGAGTGCGATTGTGGGCGCTAACCTGACCGGTGCGTTTCTGTGTACACAGCAGGCATTTCGCATCATGAAAGCGCAAGAACCGCGTGGAGGCCGTATCATCAATAACGGATCAATTTCAGCGACGACCCCACGCCCAAACTCAGCGCCATACACTGCAACGAAACACGCAATCACTGGCCTGACGAAGTCGACAGCACTTGATGGCCGTAACTTTGATATTGCTTGTGGGCAGATCGATATCGGTAACGCTGCAAGTGATATGACGCAGAAAATATCGACTGGTGTCATTCAGGCAAATGGATCTGTTGCTGCAGAACCAACCATTGATCCGGTACATGTTGCGAATGCTGTGGTTTATATGGCGAGCCTACCTTTGGACGCCAATGTGTTGACCATGACGGTAATGGCAACCAAAATGCCGCTTGTTGGGCGCGGTTAATACTGACGCCTGCCACAAAGAAACGAAGGATCATAAAGGAGAGAAATAGCGAAGGTGTAAATGTCGGAAGTGAGGAGCTGGCATTTTCATTTTTACGAAATCATAAATCGTCGATCACACTCTGGGAGGATACGCATGGCAGCTGTACAGTTCGCTGAGGTAATGAAATCTTTCGGTTCCTTTCCTGTTATCAAAGGCGTGAATATCGATATTGAAGATGGCGAATTCGTCATCCTTGTTGGCCCTTCGGGCTGCGGAAAATCAACCCTTTTGAGAATGTTGGCCGGGCTGGAGAATATATCTGGTGGAGAGGTTCGCATTGGCGGAAAGACAGTAAATAACCTGCCGCCCAAGGAACGCGATATTGCTATGGTGTTCCAGAACTATGCCCTTTATCCCCATATGACAGTTGCCAATAATATGGCTTTCTCATTGATGCTCAATTCTGCGCCACAGGCCGAAATTGACAAGCGGGTGAGTTATGCGGCCGGTATTCTTGGTTTAACAAATCTTCTCGACAGATATCCGCGCCAGCTTTCCGGAGGACAACGCCAGCGTGTTGCAATGGGCCGTGCGATTGTTCGTGATCCGCAGGTGTTCCTGTTCGATGAGCCGTTATCCAATCTCGATGCTAAGCTGCGTGTGGCTATGCGTGCAGAGATTAAGGAGTTACATCATAGGCTTAAGACAACGACCGTCTATGTAACTCACGATCAGATTGAAGCGATGACAATGGCTGATAAGATCGTTGTCATGCATGACGGACGCGTTGAGCAGATTGGCTCCCCGTTGGACCTTTATGATAATCCGAACAATCTGTTTGTCGCGGGCTTTATCGGCTCGCCGGCAATGAATATGATCAAGGGCAAGCTCGCCCCTGAAGATCCAAAAGTATTTGTTGCTGAAGACGGTATGCGACTGCCACTTTCTCGCGTCTATCCGGGCGCAGTTGGTCGCGATCTTGTCTATGGGTTGCGTCCTGAGTATATCCGGCTTGATAGCGCAGGCATGCAGGTCCCAGTCGTCGTGATTGAACCAACCGGTTATGAAACGCATATCGTCGTGAATTTCGGCGGAACAGAAAATACATGTATTTTTCGCGAACGTGTCGATGTTCGGCCTGGCGAGATGATTTCAGTCTCAATTGACCCTGCAAATGTTCACCTGTTCGATGAACAGGATGGAATGCGGCTGTCAGCCTGAGTTTTATTCCGCGCACCAGAGGAGCCTTCGGTGTGTCGTTTCTGGGAAAGACGGATGTCACCAGATTTCTGCATCCGCGGTTTGGGACAGCGGATGTGATCAATGAGAAGTCCCATCTTTGGAGGAGGAACATAATGACTATCAGAAGAAGAACATTTCTTGCAGGAACAGCAAGCCTTGTTGGCGCTGCAGGTCTTTCCGGCCTCGGCTATTCCCCGGCTTTTGCTGCCGAACCTCAGTATAAACCCGAAGAAGGCGCTAGTCTTCGGCTCTTGCGCTGGACACCTTTCGTGAAAGGCGATGAAGAGAGCTGGCTTGCCAATACAAAGAAATTCAGCGATGCCACCGGTGTCGCAGTACGTATTGATAAGGAAAGCTGGGAAGATATTCGCCCCAAAGCAGCCGTAGCAGCCAATGTTGGGTCTGGCCCAGATATTGTCATGTGCTGGTTTGATGATGCCCATCAGTATCCTGACAAGCTCGTAGACCTCACGGAACTCGGCACATATCTAGATGGTAAATATGGCGGCTTTTATGATGGGCTCAAGGGATATGCTGTACGCGATGATAAATTCATTGCCATGCCGTTGACTGCAATTGGAAATGCAATTGTTTATCGTGATAGCCATATGAAGGCGGCAGGTTTCAGTGAGTTTCCCAAAGACATAACGGGCTTCCTAGAGCTTTGCAAAGCAATGAAATCCAAAGGCACGCCAGCGGGCTTTCCGCATGGCAAAGCGGTCGGCGATGGTAACAATTATGCCCATTGGCTGCTTTGGAGCCACGGCGCACAAATGGTCAATGAAAAGGGCGAAATCACTATCAATTCGCCCGAAACACTCGCTGCATTGAACTATGCAAAAGAACTCTATGCCACTTTCATTCCTGGAACTGAAAGCTGGCTTGATATCAATAATAACCGCGCGTTTCTTGCGGGACAGGTTTCACTAACGGCCAATGGTGTTTCGATCTACTATTCTGCGAAGAATGACCCAAAACTTGCTGAAATTGCTGAAGATATGCGCAGTACAAATTTCCCGATTGGACCTGTCGGGAAAAGTGTTGAACTACATCAAACCAGCTCTTTGCTCTTGTTCAAACATACAAAATATCCAGAAGCTGCAAAAGCTTACCTCAAATTCATGATGGAAGCTGACCAGATGAATACATGGATCAAAGAGTCGAGTGCCTATTGTTGCCAGCCACTCAAAGCGTTCGCTAACAATCCGGTTTGGACAGAAAATCCCATCCATGCGCCTTATGCCCGAGCGTCGGAAACCTTGCGGCCGAACGGATACGCTGGCCCACTGGGATATGCGTCGGCTGCAGTAATGGCTGATTATGTTCTGGTCGATATGTTTGCCTCTGCTGTAACGGGAGCGGAAACACCCGAGGAGGCGATGGCAAGCGCGGAGAAGCGGGCGAACAGATACTATCGCGTGTGATCCGCATTCATATGAGGCGTGGGCGAAATCCTGCGCCTCTGTTTCGCAAAGAGCATTTGAGCCAAAATTGCGGAGCGGTTTTGTATTAGGAAAATGCTTAAAAGACAGATAGAGCGGTTCCAAAAGGCAATGCATTTGGAAGCATTCTAGTGTCCTGGAGGTGCAATCCATGACGATGACGAATACAAAAGGCCCTGGAAGTGACGCCGCCCAACAAAGCCCGAGCCGACCACGACTGAGTAATAATCGCGATGTGCTTGGATTCTTGTTCATGCTGCCTGCAGCAGTTTTTCTGCTGTGCTTCCTTACTTATCCACTTGGCCTGGGCGTTTGGCTGGGCTTCACCGACACTAAAATAGGACGCGACGGCATTTTTATTGGCCTCGAGAACTATGAGTTTCTCTGGGACGATAGTGTTTTCTGGCTCTCGGTGTTCAACACAGTTCTCTACACATTTGTCGCTTCTGTTCTCAAGTTTGGTTTGGGGCTTTGGCTTGCGCTGCTTTTGAACGAAAATCTGCCGATCAAATCGTTTTTTCGTGCAATTGTACTGTTGCCGTGGGTGGTGCCGACCGTACTTTCAGCGCTCGCATTTTGGTGGATCTATGACGCACAGTTTTCCATCATATCCTGGTCGCTCATACAGATCGGACTAATTGATCAGCCGATCAATTTTCTAGGCGATCCTACCAATGCGCGACTATCTGTCATCGCCGCCAATGTCTGGCGCGGCATTCCTTTCGTCGCGATCTCCCTCCTTGCAGGTCTGCAGACCATTCCAGCATCCCTGCAGGAAGCAGCCTCCCTTGACGGCGCATCAAGCTGGCAGCGTTTTCGTCACGTTACATTACCGATGCTGACACCGATCATCGCTGTGGTAATGACATTTTCCGTGCTGTTCACATTCACTGATTTTCAGCTCATCTATGTTTTGACCAAGGGCGGACCGGTGAATGCGACGCATCTCATGGCCACCTTATCGTTTCAACGTGCAATTCCGGGCGGTCAGCTAGGCGAGGGCGCTGCGATAGCAGTCGCAATGATACCGTTTTTGCTTGCTGCAATCATGTTCTCCTTCTTCGGTTTGCAACGCCGCAAATGGCAACAAGGCGGGGGTGACTGAAAATGGAAAAGATCGTGAAAGCTAAGGATCAGGCGATCAATACGGTTACGGATGATACTCAGGGTATGTCCTATCTCAACAGGCTACCCAGAAGAGTTGTGACAGTTTACATACCTATCATGCTATTTATTTTCGTATTGCTCTTTCCATTTTACTGGATGGCAATCACATCAGTTAAGCCAAATTCGCAGCTGACAGATTACAACAATTATAGCCCGTTCTGGGTGGTCGACGCCACATTCGATCATATCAAGTATCTGTTGTTCGAGACCTCATATCCAGGATGGCTATGGAACACGATGCTCGTTGCGACATGTGCAACGTTCATATCCCTCGTAACATCAATTCTGAGCGCCTATGCGATTGAACGGATACGCTTTACCGGCTCACGCTCGGTGGGGTTACTTATATTTCTTGCTTATCTCGTTCCACCATCGATCTTGTTCATTCCGCTGGCATTTATCGTCTTCAAGCTTGGGATTTATGACTCCCGTCTGGCTCTCATTTTTACCTATCCGACTTTTCTCATCCCATTCTGCACCTGGTTGCTGATGGGGTATTTCCGCTCGATCCCATTTGAGCTGGAAGAAAGCGCTCTCGTCGATGGGGCAAGTCGCTGGCAGATTTTGTGGAAGATTATTCTGCCTCTTGCGGTACCCGGACTGATTTCGGCAGGTATATTTGCCTTCACTCTTTCATGGAACGAATTCATCTATGCACTGACATTTATTCAGTCTTCAGAAAATAAGACCGTTCCTGTTGGCGTGCTGACAGAACTTGTACGTGGCGATATCTTTGAATGGGGAGCGCTTATGGCCGGTGCGTTGTTCGGGTCGCTGCCGGTTGTTATTCTCTATTCCTTTTTCGTGGATTATTATGTTTCGTCCATGACTGGTGCTGTGAAGGAATAATCAAGTGTCCTATCTTCTGAGTGGATATGAAAAGAGGCTCTTTCGAGCCTCTTTTTAATCGCCCCTTGAAGGCAGTTCTGAATGATCACTGACCACTCAAAGCTTCCTGAACGGCAATATCAGCCATGGCAATTGCAGCTACTCTCGTGCGAGCCGCAGCGATAAAACGGCCATTATGGCAGAAGATCGCGCCATCAACGCCGCATACTTCTTCGAGGTCGCCATTGGTCAGGCCAGCCCAAGCCGTCGGCAGGTCTGCCCTCAGCTCAAATCCATCATCCGATTTGCGGATTCCAGTCAGGCACCAATCATTGTTGCGTGGATGCACGACAAACAACAAGTGATCAGCACCCGCTTTGACGATTGCAGATCTGAAAGGCATCCCGAGCGGAAGTTCCAGTACACGGCTCTCACCTGCAGCTTCAATTGCATTTTGCACAACAGTCGCTGCCCGCAATTTCGCTGCACTTCCTGCGATTTTTGCTTCGACAAAACTGCGCGCGATGATCAAAGCGTGTTGAAACGCTTGATCGTCGGCTTCGGGACTTGTTTCATCAAAGACGGGTTTGAGCGTTTCTAACAACGTGGGTAGAGTCAGCCCAGCGAGTGGCCCGGCAATTGAAGGGCTGAGTTCGCCATTATCCACGAGATCAACTGGCAGCACGAAACTTTCGTCGAAAGACGCATGAATACCTTCCACATCTGTATCGGGAATGCTGGCCGAAACAAGATAGTCGCGCCCATAATGCTTCCAGATCAGACCAAAAGAACTGTAGGGTTGTCCGTCTTCTCGGCGGGGTGCGCCACGCTGGTGGTGATCGTAAATACGCGCTTCAGGGTCATAGAGGCCGCCAACATCGTAAATGATACGATCCACGTTTGGCGTAATCCAATTACGGTCTCTGCTGCGAATAAGCTGGGCATTAGGAAAAAGCCTGGTGAGTATTACACTCGACATCAACTCGTCGGCATGAAAGCCCCCAGAGTGTGTGACGATAAATTCTGGGTTCATACCTTATGCGCCTTGTCAGTATTGAAATCAAACTAGAGAACGGGTGCTGATACCCTTTAGAGCGCTTAAGCTCAACCTCTCTCCTGCATATTCCTCGAAGGCATCGGTGATATGGCAAGCGCGAAGATCGATCAGATCTATGATTTTTGGAGGCGGTTTCCGGCGGGCGACATAGCTCCAGATACTCGCGGTGTTAAATCTCTGTCATCAAAGCATGTTAGCTAACCGATCTAATAGGCTGTTGTATTCTTATATACTGTGCAACAAACGATTCTCCAACTATATATTATAACTATTCTGATTAATTCAGATTTATGAAATATTAATAATGATAACGACAGATAATTTCACGAAAAGTACATATTATATTTATTGATTTAGTCTTTTTATATTCTATAAGCCCTTGCGTCACACCTCGCTTATGGAGTTATTTTATGAGGGTTAAAAAATTTCTCTGCGCTTCGGCTGCAGTATTTTCGTTCGCGCCGGCAGCACAGGCCGCTGATGTGATCGTTGCACCAGAGCCAGAAGCCGTTGAATATGTCCGTGTATGCGATGCATACGGTGCGGGCTATTTCTACATCCCAGGTACGGAAACCTGCCTGCGCATTCACGGCTATCTTCGTTATGACGTTAAAGGGGGCGATAACGTCTACGCCAAGCGTCTTTCGCAGTTGGAACGCGATACCTATGACATGAAGTCTCGCTTTGAGCTTCGTTTCTCTACCGCCTCGGAAACAGATCTGGGTACACTTAAGACCTATGCGGACGCGCGTTACGATTGGAACAACGGTGAAAACGGCGCGAGCGGCCAACTCCGCTTTGCATATATCGAACTCGGCGGTCTCCGCCTTGGTCTCGATGAATCGAAGTTCGTCACCTTCACCGGCTACCTCGGCGATGTCATGAACGACGACGTTATCCTGGCTGGCGGTACGCGTACCAACGCCATCAGCTACAGCTTCAAGGGCGGCAACGGCTTCTCGGCTGTAATCGCTCTCGAACAGGGTGGCAACGGCGATTCCGACGTCAACGTTACGATTGATGACTACACGCCACATGTTGTTGGTGGCTTGAAATTTGCTCAGTCATGGGGCTCGATTGCTGGTGTTGCAGCTTATGACGCACTCAACGAAGAGTGGGCTGGTAAGGTTCGCCTCGACGTAAATATAACCGAACAGTTCTCAGTTTGGGTGCAGGGAGCCTACAAGTCGAACGATGACAACTACACGGTTACACAGCGCTTTGCTGATGGCAGCTGGCGTGGTGTTCGTCGTATCGACAGCTTCTACGGTACTTGGGGTGGTGATTGGGCCGTTTGGGGTGGTGCCAAGTTTAAGGCAACCAAACAGGCAACGATCAACATTCAGGCAGCTTATGAAGATGCCGGCCGTTTCGCTGCCACTGCAAACGTAGCTTATACTCTGGTGCCGGGCTTCACTGTGACGCCAGAAGTCTCCTACACCAAGTGGTCGGACGACCGCTCGGAACTCAAGGGCGAAAAGGCCTGGCAAGGCATGGTTCGCTTCCAGCGTTCGTTTTAACTTGATGACCTCCCGTCAGATTTGAAACGACAAGGTAGCGGTTTGAAAAAGCCGCTACTTGTCAAATCAAATCCATAAAGCAGATGTTGGTCTCAAATCTCTGATTCATTGGAGAAAATTCCGTAGGCTTTTCAATTCAACAGGACGGATTTCATGTCCGCTGGTGCAATAAACGCTTCGACATTCGCTCCCTGTGCTTGCAACCAGCCGACCACGGATCGCGAAAGCTTCAGCGGGGAAATTGGACCATGCTGACCCGCAGTTATCAGAATGCGTTTACTGGATAATACGGGCCGTGGGTTTGGCGTGTTAGAAATCAGCGGGTGCATCAGTGCTGCACGTTCGAACAACCGCGGATCATCAAACAGCATAGACGCAAGAATACTCGCCCCGTACGAATAGCTCAGTGCGTAGATTTCGCGGCCGTCATTTTGATCACGGATAGCTTGGGCAAACTCCAGCATTTTTTGGGTGCGGAAGCGTAAATCATCCATATCATAGACGCCTTTACCGGTACGGCGAAAAGAGCGGTTTGCATCAAATTTCGACACATCACCTCGGAGTACTGCGATGCTCGCGTCTGGAAGTATCTGGTCGAGCAGGTTCGTGAACTGGTGTTCATGATGTGTGGCGATAGGGTTCACTCGCCATGTATTAGAAATCTTTGGACCGGTGGCGGGCGCTGCTCTGATCTATACAACACGTGGTGTTCCTGGCGCTCCCGTACTAGGCAGTGTGGACGAATTGGCTGACGTATTGATCGAAGCTTGATTCAAAAACTGCTTTTTGGAGGCAGTTATGAACCGATGCGATCTGAGCGAATCCGAATGGCGGGTCTTGAAGGATTTGCTTCCGATTGAAGCCGTCAATCGGGGACGCGGGCGTCGCCCGGAGCAAAATTATGCATCATCAACGGCATACTTTGGAGACTTCGTTGCGGTAAGCCGGGGCGGGATGTTCCACCTAAATACGGCAATTGGAATACAATCTATCGGCGGTTTCGGCGCTGGAGCGAAGCCGGGGGCTGGGTGGCCACTACAGCATCGATAGCACCACGGTTCGCACCCCTATTTCGGCAGCGGGCGGAAAAGGGGATTCATCGACGCGATCCTGGTCGCTCGAGGAGGGGCGGGTTCAACAGTAAACTTCATTGCCTGGCTGATGCCAGAGGAAGACCGCTTCCACCTAACGGTTGGCGAGACAGCAGATTGCAAGGCTTATGACACATCGATCAGCTTAACCGAGCAAGCGCCACAGGCGTTTCTTCTTGATAAGGGCTATGATACGGATGCCATTCGCAATGATCTTGCCAGCCGCAATAGCGAACCCGTCATTCCAATCAAGTAGAATCCACGAATTGAAGGCACTGATAATCTTTACGCCTATCCCGAATACTGTATGTAAAATCCATTCAAAACTCCCTTTCAGAGCAGGAAATGGCATACATTCTTGTCCATTTTGTATGCAACGCACAAAGAGACTTCACTGACAGTTGCCCATGATCGTCGCACCTTGAAGGTTGACAGCAAGCTATCGCGAGTGGTCAAAGCGAATTTTGGGATCTATTTTAGCATCTCAGAGTTAAACCCACTCGTTTGAATTTCGGTCAAGCTTGTGTGTCGCAGATGCCATCAGAGAGAATCTGAGAACAGGAGAAAATTGATGCGTTTGAAGGCTATTGCACTGTGCCTTATGGCAGGATTTTGTACGTCGGCTTTTGCACAGGACAGTACACATGTTTTGGAGCAGGCCTTAAAGCAAATACCGCAAAAAACACTGTCCAATGTCGAAGCAATTCAGATAGCCTTCTTGGATACACAAGCTTGGCGGGGACTGGAAAAAGCTGGACCTTCAGCAGAAGGAATGCGGAGACTGGTTCTAGCACAACCTATCCGCCCACTTGAATCGATCGGTTATGGATTAGATACCTGGTCCGAAAATGCAAAGATCTCCTTCGACGCCCTCTCTTATTTCGCAGCCTTTGGTCAGGCGCCGAGTAACGTTACATATTGGGGGCTTCAGAATGTGCAAGCCAGTCAATCTTTGATCAAGGCGCTTAAAGGCACTGATTTTACTGATGTCGACGGCGACGTTTCAGGCGTAATTGCGAACGGCGAAGCCAACAAGCTTGATTTTACAAAAGCGAATGCTGGAAATCCTTGGCGGGGTGCTACTGGTGCAACGAGTTTCGTTTTGCCTCTCGATATTGTCCTGGTTCAAGCTTCGTCCTCTAGTGACATGAAAGCATTGGCTCAACCTACTCCATCGGTTGCGGACAGTAAGATCATTTTAGCTGCTCTTAATGGATTGAAGGATGCGGTTCCTGCGGGAAACGGACAAATTGTGCAGGCTGCAATTATATCGCCCATGTTTGGTCTGGAAGGGGTTGATCCTGCAAAAATATTGCCCTCTTCAACAGATGATATTGAAACGGCAAAGCAGAATTTCAAAGACAATGTAGAAGCGAATCGCCGCGGTATTCCTCCCTATTTTGCTGGATTTATTGCGGATGTGCAAATCGACAAAGCTCCAGCTTTGGTGATTTCGCTTTCTTATGCTGATTGTTCAACAGCCGAACAGGCGGTCAAGGGGGTGGTTGCCACCTGGAAGGAAACTTTGGCTGAAACCGTAGAAGGCGACGTTTCCGGGCATACCGTCCAGGCAGGTGAACTGTGCGCAGGCGTCGTTAGCGTTGTCGCTCCGAAAGCGGAGACTCCTGCAAACCCAATTTTGTCAAACGTGATGAACCGCTATCTGCAACGCGACTTCACGCTCTTACAGATTGGTTCATCGCTCTGATCCGAGCTTGCAATTTTCATATTCCGTTGCAGCCGCTCCCTTCTTGTGAGAGGGTGGTTGCGAATTGCGTGCGAGAGGGTAAAATCAAACGATAAGATAAGAGAGGACCTGGTCATTGGCAAGAAAAGCTAGTTCTCGCGAAACAGCTTATGACAAGCCGGTTCTTCTCAGTGGGGGAAATCCGCAAATACCAAAGGCCGACGGCAACGACCCCGTTCAGGCTTATATCGCAGCGATGCCCGGTTGGAAGCGAGACGTCGGTCAGAAGCTGGACGCTATCATCGAGCGTTTGGTGCCGCATGTTTCGAAAAAGGTGCGGTGGAACACACCATTTTATGGAGTGGGTGACGGCACATCATTTACTGCGTTCCACTGCATGACGAAATACATCAAAGTCACTTTTTTCAAAGGTACAGACCTTCAACCCGTACCGTCAGAACCGTCAAAGCACGCCTGTGTGCGATACTTTCATATATTTGAACCCGGAGACTTTGACGAAGTGCTGTTCGTAGACTGGATCAAGCAAGCCAGCGACTTGCCCGGCGAGAAAATCTAACGTCGCTTAAACGCTTTTGCCTGACACGACTTTGATACTCGCTCAACCATATCTGGTCAATTATTGCCTAGTAGGCATTAAGTTCATTATTCCGCATTGATCTGTTCTTGCATCAATTGTCACGAATAAGGGGCGTATATGTATAAGTGTACGCTATCAATTGGGAAACTATGTGCGGTTTTAAAATTATATAATCGAAAAAATTTAACTAGTATTCTCGAAAAACGTAACAATTAATGTCTATTTATTCGATGAATTTTTAGTTCAAATGATCTAAATTATATAGTTATTATGATAGGCACATAAAGGTACTTAAGTTTTGTTCCCAATAAATTGAGCCATGCCGCCAACCTTTCGATCCCTGGCTTGTCATTGATCCTCTCAGGTTGCGATGGGCGCGAAGCAAAGCCGGTAGCCGCAACGCATCCAACCGGCTGCGCGTTTGGATTGCGCAGGAATTTCACATGAATTTTCGGCAAACGAACACCATATATTGGCGACTTTGAAAGAGCGTTCGCAACCTCAGAGCAAGAGTATCATTCTGGGAGCAACCGGAGCTATTTTGTTCTTTCCGGCGCTCTTTTTCATGGATCTGAAATCGCCCGAGAAAACAGTACAGTAGCTGAGAATGTAACTGTCTGAATAAGATTGTTCATCAGTGCACCCAGTTTGATGTGCGGCTCTGTTGGCTGACAGCAAGGATCAATCCGAACCACTCCAACACCGGTAAAGACTGGTGTACTGCATTTTTTCAAGATCTTTGGTCCAATGATATTCCACTCGTCCGTTCTGCGGGTTGACGTGCCAGATTGCTGTTAACTGAGATGCCTTGGAAACGGCTCTGTTGTTGACAGCATCTGATTCTGACGGATTTCTATGTATGTTTGGCTGGGAAAAATGGCTCTCCGAAGGGCGAAACACATGCGCGTGCCAAAGCGCGCACCAAAATTGGCGATAGCTGCAATATTCATCTCTTACCTCATGACGCGCCACTGCAGGCGTGCGGGTAAGAGCGAGAGATCAGCTCTTGCCAGACAACCCCAGCGGGGACCGCTTCCACCTACTGTCGCTGGGCATTGTGGTTTCCTGTGTTAAAGAGCCAAACTCTATAGCTCCGACAAAAGCGTCATTACCAGATGACGTTACAATGAGCCGAGAAAATGCATGCCTTTTGCAAGGCGCATTTCGGTATAAGCGATATACCAAGGTATAAAATGCCGATTTTTTTGTGTGCTGTTTCAATATAATTATGTGGTCAGAGCTGGGCAAATGATTTGCAATATTAGGTTTGGCGCCAATCACTCATCAGTTACGTCACCTGTGACGCAATCAGCTTTGCCATTGGCTTGGAGCCATCCTAACAGGTTTAGGTATTGGAGCTCTTTTTCCAATAGGGTTGATCCTGGCTAAGGATCAGGAAAAACGGCGAATGAATCGAGCGCCATCGCGGACTTCGTTCAAGGCGGCGGATATATCGTTGCAGCAACACTTTCATTTGCCACATGGGTTCTGCGCGAAAATCTGGCAGATCTTTCGCCTGTCTGATGCCCTTCTTCCTCTTCATCCGCATTCAGCCGGATCGGAGAGCGTCCTTCATGTTAGATACGAACTACCTCAAAGAATTGAGGTGAGCCAAGCTCTTCCTTGTCAACTGTCGCCTCGAAAGTGAACATCGATCGCGGCTTTAACACGGGCCACCCCCACAGATATATTACTGCTTGGTATAGAAGAATATCCCATACGGAAAAAGCGACATGCGGCTTCATTGCGTGGAAAAAAGGGGGAGCCGGATTCTATGAGTACCCCGTGTTGCCGCAACTCTCGCACCAGCCGATCCGCGTCCAGCCCCTTCGGTCCTTCCATCCAGAACGAAGTGCCGCCAAAAGATGAGGATCCTGCTACCACAAGACCTTGTTTCTCGAGATTCTCGGCCATCAACACATGCCGTTTGTGATACTCGGTACGCATGCGATGCAATACGGCGTCGTAATGCCCGAGGGCAAGGAAGTATGCGGCGGTGCGTTGGAGATGCCCCGGCGGATGTCGTAACATCAGCGAGCGCAGAGCACGCGCTTGACGAATAAAGGGTGCAGGTGCAACGAGATAGCCGAGGCGCAAGCCGGGAAAGAGTGATTTCGAGAAACTGCCTATGTAGAGCACTCGGCCTGCCGTATCGAAAGATTTGAGGGCCGGGGAGGGTGGCGCAAGAAAGCTGATCTCGAATTCATAATCGTCTTCAACAATGACGAAATCCTTTTCCGCAGCCGCTTGAAGGAGCTTCATACGGCGGTCGATTGGCATCGTTGCGCCTGTCGGAGAGTGGTGACTGGGGGTGACGAAGACGGCGTCTGTTGCTGGCGGCAGATTGTCCGGGGGCAAGCCTTCGGAATCGACATTGATGGTGGTAACATCCGCACCACTTAATAGAAGTGAAGCGCTAATATCGGGGTGACAAGGGTTCTCGCAAACGGCGGTTGTGCCGTTGCCAAGTATCAGCCGCGTCACTATCCACAAGGCATTTTGTGCACCGACCGTTACAAGGATCTCGTCAGGATTGGCGTGGATACCGCGTCGAGGGAGGGTGCGCGAACAAATATAATTGACAAGTTGCACATCGTCAGCAGCCGCAAAATCACTTGCCATCGAGATAAAGTCTTCGCGCGCCAGTGCGCGCCGGTTGCAATCGCGCCATGCGTTGAGATCGAAGAGAGTCGGGTCCATCTGGCCATAGAGAAACGGATAGGGATAGCGTCTCCAGTCGAGCGGCTTTTCAACCTGGCGCACTACACTGAAATCGAGCGCAACCTTGCGGGACCAGTCGACTTCTGAAGCTTGAGAGGGCAATTGATCGGTTACAAGTGCTCGGCCCGGCGGATTGCGTGCGATGCGATACGAGCTTCGATCAACCGCTTCCATATAACCTTGAGAGACCAGTTCTTGATAAGCAAGTGTAACGGTAATGCGCGAAATGTTCAGATAGATGGCAAGTCGACGTGTAGAAGGCAGTTGTGCGCCGGGCACGATGCGTCCGGCGAGAACCGCCGAGACAACTGTTTCTCGCAGCTGAGCTTGAAGCCCCAAACCGCTTTCGCGGTCGATGAAGAAGATTGTCTCGGAGACATGAGTTTGCACGAGGTCCATCCTTCAGAGCGGTTCCAGTTAGGGCTGAACCGTTGCAACCGCTCTATCTATTTGTTTAGCCATTAGCCGGAGCAAAACAGCTTCGCGCTTTCGGCTCAATTGCTTAATCTGGACTTATTCAACTTCCAATCTGGATATAACGCAAGCGGGAATACACTGCTTATCTCTATAAGCACAAGACCGGCAAAGCCGGCGGGGAACATCAAATGGAGGTTAGCATGCTTTTCAGGACTATTAAGAGCCTGGCGGCCACGGCGAGTATTGTCGCGGGCGCTTTGGCATCGAATGCGGCATATGCTGAAACTCGACTGGTCGTCGGTTATCAACAGATTGTGGGCCCATTCATCGCCGCGATCGCCGACGGCCGCTTTGACGCCGCAGCTAAAGAAGCGGGCTACGCCATAGATTGGCGTCAGTTCAGCTCCGCTGGCGATATTACAACAGCACTCGCCTCCGGCGATGTTCCGATCGGTGTGATCGGTTCTACCGGCACAGCATCGGCGGCGACGCGCGGTGTCGAGTTGCAGCTCTTCTGGGTTCTCGACAATATCGGGAAATCTGAAGCACTCGTTGCCCGCGATGGGTCAGGTATTGAGACACCTGCTGATCTCAAGGGTAAAAAAGTGGCGGTGCCATTTGTTTCCACTTCACATTTCCACTTGCTTGTGGGTTTGAATCAGGTGTGGAAGGTCGACCCGAAAGAAGTCGAGATCCTGAACTTGAAACCGCCGCAGATCGTTGCTGCCTGGCAGCGGGGCGATATTGATGCGGCTTATGTCTGGCCGCCAGCGCTCTCGGTGATCCAGAAAACTGGAAAGACAATTTCCGACTCCGAAGTCATTGGTGCGGCCAGTGTGCCCACATTCGACGGTCTTGTGGTCGATAAGAAATGGGCAGAACAAAACACCAAATTCATGGAGGCATTTACTAAAGTGCTGGCCCAGTCTTATGCCGATTATAATGCCGACAAGGCAGCTTGGACGGAGGATTCCGCGCCGGTAAAGGGCATTGTAAAGCTTATCGGTGGCGATGGAGCGAGCACAGTTGAGGCACTCGGACTCCTTTCCTTCCCTAATGCGGATGAACAGGCGTCGGACACCTGGCTTGGTGGTGGAGCAGTGCGCGCACTCAATGAAAGCGCTAAGTTCTTGGCAGAACAGAAGCAGATAAGCAAAGCGCTCGACGATTACTCGCCCTTTGTTAATGCTGATTTTGCTAAAACTGCCGCTAAATAGCGCCTCAGCTAATCTCGCATCGGCCGTCTTAACTGGCCGGTGCCCTCTTCATCCGTATAGAGCAATTCAAGTGAGCATGAATGAATGTTTGCGTTTGGGGTTGCGTGAAACTCTATACTGCCCTTGACCAAGGTGCAGGGAGGCATATCGTATGGAAACGCTTAGTGTCAGAAATATCGGTCTAACCTACCCGGGGCTTTACTCGGATCAGGCGATAATCGCCCTCAAGGGAGTGAACCTTACTATTAACAGTGGCGACTTTGTCGTGGCACTCGGAGCATCGGGTTGCGGAAAGACAACACTTCTCAATCTCATGGCGGGCTTCATGGCGCCTTCAGAAGGTGACATTTCGCTTGGTAATCATCGCGTCAATGGGCCAAGTGCCGAACGTGGGGTTGTCTTTCAAAAGCATGCGCTTCTGCCTTGGCTCAATGTTATGGAAAATACCGAATTTGGTTTGAAGCTACGCGGCGTCGACAAGGCTACACGTCGGGAGCTGGCCACCAAAAACCTCGCTCTGGTGGGGTTGCAGGATTTCCATAACCACATGATTTACCATCTTTCGGGCGGAATGCAGCAACGCGTGGGAATCGCGCGAGCGCTGACATGCGACCCCGCCATGCTGTTGATGGACGAGCCAATGGCAGCACTTGATGCGCTGACGCGCGAAACTATTCAGGAGCTGTTGCTCAAAGTTTGGCAGCTGACCAATAAGATGTTCTTCTTTATCACGCACAGCGTGGAGGAGGCACTGTTTTTGGGTTCCCGACTGATCGTCATGTCACCGCGTCCGGGCCGCATCACCCATACCTACGATCTTGATTTCAACCGTCGCTTTCTCGAGGAAGGCAACGCTCGCGCTATCAAGTCCAGCCCCGATTTCATCCGTATGCGCGAGGAAGTTCTGGGTATTATTTATGGTGACGAGCGAGCGTCTGCCGATCGGGAGGTGGCACATGCTTGACCGTGTAACCCGCTCCCCATCCACCAAGCCCGTCAAGGCAGGTAAGATCTTTGGCGCTCCTGGTGACGGTGCCAGTGGCATGATCAGCCTTGCGACAGCCAGTTTCCTTATCGCGCTATGGTTCCTCGTTACCGAAACTGGCTGGATCAAACCGCTCTTCCTGCCTTCACCTCTTGCGGTATGGGACAAGTTCATTCTGGCACTAACGGAAGGAGTCTCGAACTCGACTCTTTGGCAGCACACGCTGGCGAGCATAGGTCGCGTATTTGGTGCCTTTGCGTTGGCACTCGTCACGGCGGTGCCCATTGGTGTTCTCATGGGCGTTAATCGGGTCGTCCGGGGCCTGTTTGATCCGATCATAGAATTCTATCGGCCGTTACCACCGCTCGCATATCTGCCACTTGTCATCATTTGGCTCGGCATTGGTGAATTTCCCAAGGTATTCCTGATCTATCTGGCGATCTTTGCGCCCATGGCAATCGCGGCAAGAGCTGGTGTGCGATCAGTCTCTATAGAGCAGATACATGCGGCTTATGCGATGGGTGCCACCCGTTGGCAGGTCATCAGCCAGGTGATCATGAAAGCGGCTCTCCCCGAAATCTTCACCGGCATGCGCATCGGTATAGGTGTTGGGTGGACCACCCTGGTCGCGGCTGAAATGGTCGCGGCGAACAGAGGCCTCGGCTTCATGGTTCTGAATGCGGCTGAAAATCTTGAAAGCGATACCGTGATCATGGGTATCTTCATCATCGGTATCTTCGCTTTCGCCTTCGACCTTTTGATCCGATACCTCGAAAAAGTACTGATCCCTTGGAAGGGGCGTATCTAAGCCCCACCACTTCTTTCGATCTTGGCCATCGCAGCCCATGCAGGGCGGTCTTACTGCCCCGGCGGAGCTATGCCTTCTGACATACCAAAGGATATAACGATGACACTGACCGCAAATGATCTCAAAGCCTTGTTTGATGCATTTAATAGGCACGACATTGATGGAGTCATGCACTTTTTCGCTGAAGATTGCATCTTCAACGCCGTTGGTGGACCGGAAATCTACGGCACTCGTTTCACGGGGCGTCAAGAGATTTCAGCTGCATTCAGCGGGGTCTGGAAATCGATGCCGGATGCTGAGTGGGGCAATCACAGCCACTTTACTGACGGAGATCGCGGCGTTTCAGAGTGGACCTTCTCCGGCACGGCAGCCGATGGCAGTCGTATTGAAGCAGAGGGCTGTGATCTTTTCACCATCCGAGGCGGCAAGATCGTGCGCAAGCAGGCGTTTCGCAAGAACCGCCCGGTTCTACAACCTCGTCAATAATACCGGAACAAAGCCATGCAACAGCACGCCAATTTCATAAAGGCCGAGCGACAGCCCTTCGATCCGGCCTACGATCCTAACCACTCGTCCAGCCCTGGCATTGGTAAAGACTATGCGCCTACCTACTGGATCGGCACAGCAGGGCCGGCACCAGAGGACGATGGTCCTGTCACGCACGATCTGGATGTCGATGTTGTTATCATTGGCTCGGGTTATACTGGTCTTTCCTGCGCCATACATCTGGCGCGAGAGCACGGTATCAAGGCCACGGTTCTGGAGGCAAACGGCGTCGCCTGGGGCTGTAGCACCCGCAATGGTGGGCAGGCGCAGATTTCCGCCGGACGTCTGAAGCGCTCGCAATGGATTGCCCGTTGGGGTGTCGATGTTGCGCGCAAGATGCATTCAGAGGTTGCCGAAGGCTTCGATCTCTTCCGGGCATTGATTCGGGAGCCGGAGATCGATTGTGAGCCGCAGGATGGCGGTCATCTTTACATTGCTCATCGTGACAAGATGCTGCCGTCGCTTGAAAGTGAAGTCCACCTGCTGAACAAGACGTTCGGCTATCGGGCTCGCATGGTGTCGCGTAACGAAATCCATAGCGATTTTGTTCGAGACGAAGAAGCACGCGGCGCATTGTATGAGCCAGACGGTATGGGCATCCATGCCGCGAAGCTGGCTTTCGGATATCTTCGCCTCGCACGACGGCTCGGGGCTAAAGTACATACTTCCAGTCCAGTGCTCGATTGCACAACCAAAGGGGGGATGCACTATCTTACAACCCCCGGCGGCACGGTTCGTGCACGCGCTGTTTGTATCGCCACTGCCGGTTATACATCGCCAGGCATGAATGCGCTGACCCGCCATCGGCTGATGCCGATACTGTCAAACTCAATTGTCACCCGACCCTTGACGGACAGCGAACGGGAACTGCTCAACTTCAAGACACGCATTCCCCTTACAGACACGCGCACACTGCGCCATTACTTTCGGATGCTTCCGGATAACCGGGTGCAGATCGGCAGTCGCAGCGCCATCACAGGGCGCGACGCAACCAATCCGAAGCATCTCGATTTGCTGTTGAATGGCCTCTATCGCAAGTTTCCGACCCTTCGCGGTATCAAGGTCGACTACTCTTGGTGGGGCTGGGTGGATGTCAGCCACGATATGATGCCTCGAATCTTCCAGCCGGACCCTTCACAAAAGCTGTTTTACGCCATGGGTTATGGCGGCAACGGCGTCATGTATTCAGCTCAGGCTGGCCGTCGAATGGCTCAGCTGGTCGCGGGCAAAGGAAGCAATCTGCAGCTTCCGATTTTTACCTCTCCTCTGCCAAGCCATGGTCTGCTGACGCCGTTTCGACGGATAGGGCAGTGGGGAATGTACCGCTGGTACGCGCTGCGCGACGAAATCCTCTAATCAATTGAAACCAATCCTTTCAGAAAGGAACTCTCCATGAAAATGACCACCGAGGAAGCCTTCGTCAAAGTTCTCCAGATGCATGGTTTAGAACATGCTTTTGGCATCATCGGCTCGGCTATGATGCCGGTATCAGATCTTTTTCCAAAGGCTGGCATTAAATTCTGGGACTGCGCTCACGAAACCAATGCCGGCATGATGGCAGATGGCTTCAGCCGCGCAACAGGCACAATGTCAATTGCCATTGGCCAGAATGGCCCTGGTGTTACTGGCTTTATTACTGCCATCAAGACGGCATACTGGAACCATACCCCGCTCTTGATGGTGACACCACAGGCAGCCAACAAGACGATTGGTCAGGGCGGTTTCCAGGAAGTTGATCAGATGGCCATGTTCAAGGAGATGGTCTGTTACCAGGAAGAGGTACGTGATCCCTCGCGTATCCCTGAAGTGCTGAACCGGGTGATTGAAAAGGCCTTGCGGGGTTGCGCCCCGGCACAGATCAATATTCCTCGCGATTACTGGACACAGGTAATCGATGTAGATTTACCGGCAATCGTCCGTTTTGAACGTCCGATCGGTGGTCCGCAGGCCATCGAGGAAGCAGCAAAGCTGTTGTCGGAAGCAAAGTTTCCAGTCATCCTCAACGGTGCTGGTGTTGTTATTGGTGGCGCTATCGGGGAGTCAATGAAACTTGCCGAACAGCTCGACGCACCGGTCTGCTGCGGCTATCAGCACAATGATGCTTTTCCCGGTAGTCATCGTCTTGCGGTCGGGCCGCTCGGTTACAACGGCTCGAAAGCGGCGATGGAGCTGATCTCAAAAGCTGACGTAGTGTTGGCGCTTGGTACCCGCCTCAATCCATTCTCGACCTTGCCGGGCTACGGCATAGATTATTGGCCGAAGAACGCTGCGATCATTCAGGTTGATATCAACGCTGATCGTATTGGGCTGACCAAAAAAGTATCGGTTGGCATCTGCGGTGATGCCAAACAGGTTGCGCGGCAGATTCTTGAGCAGCTTGCTCCCTCGGCTGGCGATGCGGGTCGTGAGGAACGTAAAGCGGCGATCCATCAAACCCGATCTGCGTGGCAGCAACAGCTCTCCTCAATGGACCACGAGGACGATGATGTCGGAACTGAATGGAACGAAGGTGCACGTAAACGCGAACCTGATCGCATGTCACCCCGTCAGGCCTGGCGCGCTATTCAGGCTGCTCTGCCAAAGGATGCAATCATATCGACCGACATTGGCAATAATTGTGCAATCGGCAACGCCTATCCAACTTTCGAAGTTGGCAGAAAGTATCTTGCACCGGGCATGTTCGGTCCTTGCGGATACGGGTTTCCGTCGATTGTCGGCGCCAAGATCGGTTGCCCGGATGTCCCGGTAGTAGGCTTTGCAGGTGACGGTGCCTTCGGGATTTCGATGAATGAAATGGGCTCAATTGGCCGGGAAGGATGGCCCGCAATTACTATGGTGATCTTCCGCAATTACCAATGGGGTGCGGAAAAGCGCAATACGACACTATGGTATTCGAACAACTTCGTTGGCACCGAACTTAATCCCAATCTCAGCTATGCGAAAATCGCCGAGGGTTGTGGTTTGAAGGGAGTTTCCGTCTATACGACTACGGCACTCACCGAAGCGCTTTCCACCGCGATCTCAGAGCAGGAAAAGGGCGTGACGACGTTCATAGAAGTCATCCTCAATCAGGAACTCGGTGAACCCTTCCGGCGCGACGCTATGAAAAAGCCCGTGCCGGTTGCCGGAATTGACCGCGCGGACATGCGCGTCCAAAAGCGAGCTTAATCCAGATTGATTACCAAGCGCCTGCCCGGGCTACCCCGGGCGGGAGCGGCGGGGTGATCTGAATGACCTCGCGACCTTCGCTACCGTGGCATTACCGCAACTTTATCCTTGTCAGCATTCACTATCTGGGGCTCGCCTGATGAAACCGCTTGATCATATCATCGAAACTGCCAAAGCATCGCCGCGCCGGATAGTGCTTGCCGAGGGAGAGGACTCGCGCATTATTGAGGGGGCGATCCGCGCCACGCGGGAGGGGGTCGCTGAGATCATTCTTGTTGGTAATCGCTCGACTATCGAGGTAAGCCTTGCTGCGGCAGGGGCGATACCCGAAGACTTCCAGATTGAGGACCCTATCTCGTCCGAATTAGCCCCGGGATTAGCTAAGGCCTATCATGTTCTTCGCGCGGGTAAGGGTGTTGATGAAGAAGCAGCCACTATGGCACTGCGTTCCCCGCTTGTTTTTGCGGCTATGATGGTGCGCGAGGGTGAAGCAGACGGGACTGTGGGTGGAGCGGTAGCGACAACTGCCGACACAGTACGCGCCGCACTGCAAACAATTGGTCGAGCGCCCGGCACGGGCCTTGTATCGAGCTTCTTTCTGATGATGCTGTGCGCGCCGCACCATGCCAAAAAAGGCATCTTCGTTTTCGCCGATTGTGGTCTTGTGGTCGAACCCGATGCGGCTAGTCTCGCCGATATCGCTGTGAGCTCGGCTCGTTCCTTTGAAACCCTCGCTGGCAAGCCGCCAAAAGTGGCCATGCTTTCCTTCTCAACGGCTGGCAGCGCTGTGCATGAAAAGGTTTCCAAGGTGGTGGAGGCAACCCGGCTCGCCCATGTTGCCGTGCCCGAACTCATGATCGACGGTGAATTGCAATTCGATAGCGCCTTCGTTGAAGCTATTAGCGACGCCAAGGCACCTCAATCGGTGTTGCACGGCGGGGCTAACGTCTTTGTATTTCCCAATCTTGATGCGGCAAATATTGGCTACAAGATCGCCCAGCGTATCGGTGGCGCGACGGCTATCGGGCCTGTCATGCAGGGTCTCGCTAAACCCGCCAATGACCTGTCCCGTGGTTGCAGCGCTGATGATGTGTTCCACATGATTGCCATCACTGTGGTCCAGGCTGGCTATATTAGTTAGAAGTCTTCACGGTTTTCGATAGGTGATGCGGATTTTTTGCAATTGGCCGGAACCTATTTCTATTGTCTTTTTCAAACTAAGCACTACCCTCCATCCTTGTCTGATTGTGACGCGGAGGGCAGCATGCAGTGGCTTCAGTCGATACTTCAGCGGGCTCCTGGAAAAGTTTTTGGAAAAGCTATCCCAAGTGCATCATGCCGTTGGTGAGGCTATCTGATTATGCTGCTTCCTGCAAAAGGGAGGCGAACACTTCAGCGGGTGTCTTGAATCCAAGACACTTGCGCGGGGTTGCGTTGAGATCATGGGCGAGGGCAGTCAACTGCGCCTGGTTGACCTGCGTCAGGTCAGTGTTGCTGGGCAAATAACGTCGAATGCGCTTGTTGATGTTCTCAATAGCACCTTTTTGCCATGGCGAGTTTGGATCGCAAAACCAGCTTCTGGCCCCCATTCCATCCTCCAAAGCCCTATACCCCATAAACTCGGAACCGCGATCAAAGGTAAAACTGCGGCGTGCGTGATAAGGCAGTGTAGCAAAGGCCTGAATGATTTTGTTCATGATAGGCTTTGAGTGCCGACTGTTGTTTTTGATGATGACGCAATAACGACTTTTGCGTTCAACAAGCGTCATGACATTGGCTTCTCCCAGGTCACGATCAAAGATAATCAAATCACCTTCCCAGTTGCCGAATTGCAGACGATTGCCAATAAAATCAGGGCGTTGATGAATGCGAAACGCTTCTGGAATACGGGAACTGCGCGATCGTCTGGTGCCGCGTGGGCAGCGTTTTGTTCGCATCTCGGCAAGGTGTTCAAACAGCTTCAGCCCATATTCTTCCTTTGAGTAAATGAAGCGATAAATCGTTTCCGCACACAGTCGTATCGCGCTCAGACCATGGCGAACCAGTCGGCCGCAGATCTGCTCTGGCGACCAATGGGCTTCCAATTGTTCAATGACAAACTTGCGCAGCTCTGGGTAACGTCTGAGCTTGCGCAACCGTGTTCTGCGGTCTTTGCTGATATTGTCGGCAACAACGCTGTGATAGCCATTATAGTCTGGTATCTCAGTGTCCCGAAAGCTGTTACGCTTGATCTCGCGATAGATCGTCGAGCGATGACGACCCATCAGCCGCGCAATGTCGCCGAGAGGGACTTTGAGCTGTTTAAGTTCGAAAAGACGGCGACGTTCACGCAAAGTGATCTGTGAATAGCAATTCGACATCCAATTTCCTCCATGGCTAACCTCATGAATTCATTGACATGTTGCAGTTTAAAATAGAATGTACCCCCCTACATGTCGTGTCAAAGCTGATTAGAGATGCGACACCGGTGGCCAGATAGAAATGCGACACTTCTTGATGAAGGACGCAGCGCCAAGCCCCCGATCTGACCGGCTGGTCAGGGTTGCAAGGGCAGATCGGGGGCGGATAAGGGAACGCCTCTTCGGGCTTTAGCTTTCCTCCGAGATCACCGCCTCAGCGGTGCTCAAATGAGAGCGTTGGATATGGAGCCATTGTTCCGGGAACGGCTGGTAATCCTCAGAATGCTCCGTCTTGTATTCGCCCCACCCTTGATATTTCCAATATCTGGTCATCACGTCAAAATGGCTGTGCCCACTCAAAGTCCCGACGCGAATTGCCCCTTCGTTGAGAAGTGATCGAAATCCGTCCCCCATAGGGCCAGCTTGGCAAAGCCCAGGGAGCATTTGGCCATCAGGTTCGGGATCAAGCCATAACTCAAAGATTAGCTCTTCTTTCATGGAGTGAGTATACGAAAAATGTTCGGGCTCTCCAGTATATAATGCCCGCGTTGGTCAACCTCATTTCCCAGCTTCTATTCGCGCCAGCGCCTTCTCACGTCTGGCAATGACCTCCGGATCGTTCATGAAATCGGTCCTGCGTCCCGGCTTGCGCCCACGTTTCTGATAACCATTACCGACGCTGCCATCGCGTATGCCAAACATATGGTTTGTCTGACCTGTTCGGCGCGGGCCGCTCCGTTTCTCTTCGCGTCCAGCTTGCATCTCGGCGACAATTGACAGCATGTCGTCCAGCCGCTTGTTATCGACAACCTCCGCACGATGCACCGAGCGCAACGTGTCGAAGGTTCTGTAGGGCAGGGAAAAGCTCTCGTGCATGATCTCGAGCCGGCCGTCCGGATAATCGCAGACGATCACCTTCTGGCCCGCCAATGGCCTGGAAATCTCGGTCGGGTCGAGAATGAACAGCACCTTGTCGTAGCGCAGCGTCAATGACTGCGAAAGGGTGCGGACTTCCTTGCGGCACATGGCGCCATCAAGGTTCTCATGCTCGGCCAGTGGCCGGTGCATGTCCTTCGGATTGCGTGGTTGCTTGCCGAAGCGAGTGTTGAAATCCATAATGAACTCAGTGGCATAGGCATTGGCGGCCTCGATCGTGTCGATGCCGCGCAGCCGCATCTCCTTGACCAGCCGATCCTGCAGCGTCTGGTTGGCACGTTCCACACGGCCTTTGGCCTGTGGGGTGTTGGCACAGATGATGTCGATGTTCAGCTCGTAAAGCGCCCGGCCGAACTGCGTCAGACCGCTCGTCCGGTCTTTCTTCGACGCATGGAGCGAGCGGAAAACGCCGTGCTTGTCGCTATAGAAAGCCAGCGGCTTGCCCCATTGCTGCAGATAAGCCTTCGTCGCATGCAGATAGTCGAACGTATTTTCCGATCCGGCAAAGCGAAGATGCAAGAGCTTGCCGGTGGCGTCATCGATGTAGACGAGCAGGGCGCATTTGGGGCCGCGGTTCTCGAACCACCAGTGATGCGAGCCGTCGATCTGCACCAGTTCGCCAAAGCAGTCGCGCCGGCCGCGTGGCTGGAAAACCCGTTTCTTGCGTTCCCGGCGCGAGATCCAGATGCCGGCCTCGGTCATCCATTGCCGCAGCGTCTCCTTGGCAACAGAGATCCGGTGCAGTTCGATCAGCTTCTCGCGCGCCAGCGTCGGACCGAAATCCAGATAGCGTTCGCGGATCAGGTCCAGCGCCGTATTACGGAAATCCTCGCTGTGACGCCGGTTGCTCGGACGCGATCGCTTCTTGGAAACGAGGCCAGCTGGACCATCCCGGTCATAGGCTTGCAGCAGCCTGTGAACCTGACTTCGACTGAGGCCAAGCAGCTCAGCCGCCTGGACAACACTCAGGCGTAGATCACGGATCTTCTGGACGACTTCGAGGCGATGCAATTCTTTCTGCGACATGGTGATCAAACAGGGCATGACGACTCCAACCGCTCATGGTCTCAACCAGACTGAAGATCGTCATCCTTGCCTCCAACGTTGACATTGACCAGCACCTCAAGAGGCGACACGTCGCATCTCTAACTGGCCCAACTGTCGCATTACTAAATAGCCCCTACACATCCGGATCGCGTAATCTATCTTATGGAACCAGCTATCAAATGACGACTACTCGAACGGGACAAGGCGCACATGACAGATGTGCGCACGTAAATTGTCCCAAATTTGCCATGCGAGACATCAGAAAGCCTACTTAGATTTCACATAATAGGCTCTGCTCTATCAGAGGTTACACTTAGATCGTACATACTGCTTACTATGCTTCTAATTATCGAATTTCGCGAGCATCGTTCTCAGCTTTTCATTTTCAGACCGCAATTTTGCAATCATCAAGTTCTTCAAATGGATATTTTCAGCATGGAGCGATTGTAGAACGGTCGCATCTGGACGAGAAGCACTTGAAAGTAATGGTAAGTCAACGCGCTGTGGGCGCGCGATCTTTTTCACCCCTCGGTTGCCGGAAGGATTCTTCTGAGAACGCAGATTTAAAGGCCTGTTTGGCTTATCAACATGATCAACCGGCTTCTCATCATCTGCACTTAAACTCTCAGTCGAAGCTGTTTGTTCTAATTCCAAATCGACTGGTTCTTCTGTTTTCACCTGATCAACACTTAGAGAACTACTGGACTCCTTGTCCACGTTTTGAGCCTCGGAGGCTCCAAGTTCGCTATCATCTTGAATCTGACGTGCAATGGATTTGAGATCTAAATTCCCCCACATAGAATTCGAATTCGTTCGAGCGCGTCGCCCCTTGTACTCGACAATCACGTTTCGAGTTGGGTGTTTCATTGATATTCATAATCCTTAGTGAGGTTGAAATTCCATGCCATCGATAGTTACTTTGGTTCGTTATAACATAGTAACAAAAGTTTCAATCTTTGCGTTATATAGTGCCGTAGACTTCACTGAATATCAAGTTATTGCGCGGTCCCTCATTGACTAACGATAACCCGTAATCAAAAATACCCAGCGACCAATTAAAGGAGAGATAATCGATGGCTATTGAAGATACCAACGAAATCGTGGAAACAGCTTCGCAAGATAGCATTGCTCCGGCTAAGCGAGCTAAATCCAAAACGCGGGCACGTAAAAGCGCACCAGCTCAAGAGGCCGCTTCTGCTGACACTGCAGCAAAATTAACGCGCAAGAAATACACCTTTGCCGAGCGCGCCAAATTACTGGCCTCAATCTCCAAAGACCTGAAGAATAGTGATACCACTGTTAAGACGGCCTTGACGAAAGTAGGCATCAGCGAGCAGACATATTATAACTGGAAGAAAGCTTCCGAAACGAAGGACCATGTTGAACCCGTTCAGCAGAGTGACGAACTTAAAGCTTTGGTTGAACTGGAAGCTGAGAACCAACGTTTGCGTAAGGCTTTAGCGACAAAGCTTCGGAATGAGAATGCGGAACTCCGTAAGCGTCTTGGATTATAAAGCGGAGTTTTGAGCGCTCACTTCTCAAATTGAAATGAGCCGCAATGGCGACAGATAGTTCGTGTATCCGTCTTCGGGCGGAATGCGAACTACCAACCTCTTTATCGCCTTTATATACATTGTCTGCTAACTTGTTTCGATAAGCCCTATGATGACATTCTTGAGGAACAAGTTTGTATTTTGAAATAATCACCGTCGTGCTGCTCACGATTCTGAACGGCGTCCTTGCCATGTCGGAACTTGCAGTGGTTTCTTCGCGCCCCGCAAGGTTACGAGTGCTTGCAGACAAGGGCAGCCGAGGAGCTCAGATGGCCATAACTTTGGCCGAAAATCCAGGGCGCTTCCTGTCGACGGTGCAAATTGGTATCACTCTGGTCGGCGTTTTGTCGGGAGCATTTTCGGGCGCCACTCTCGGTGCACGTCTCACAGGCTGGCTCATAACTCAAGGTGTGTCTCCATCTGTCGCTGACGCTTTTGGCGTAGGCTCGGTCGTGGTCGCAATTACTTATCTCTCGTTGATCGTAGGTGAACTGGTTCCCAAACAGATTGCACTTCGCGAACCTGAATTTATAGCGAGCCGCGTAGCCCCCAGTATGGCGATCCTTTCGAAGTTTGCCGCGCCGCTGGTATGGCTCCTGGATACATCTGGTCGGCTTGTGTTGAGATTGCTTGGCCAGTCGGGCAAATCGAGTGACGGTGTCACGGACGAAGAAATCAAAACCGTGCTTGCCGAAGCCCACAACGCGGGTGTGATCGAGACTGAAGAATCTCGGATGATCGCAGGTGTTATGCGCCTCGCTGATCGTACTGCACGCGGACTCATGACGCCACGTCTCGATGTGGAAATGATAGACATTGAGGACAATATTGAAGATATTCGCGATCAGTTACAAAAGTCCAATCGATCTCGTCTCCCCGTTAGGGGTAAGAATTCGGACGAAATAATCGGCGTATTGCAAGCTCGGGATTTTTTCAATCAGCTTTCATTGCAAGGAAGAGTTGACCTTAGCAACCTCCTCAAGGAAGTGCCAGTTGTTTCTGACTTTTCTGACGCGCTCGATGTTGTCGAAGCTATCCGTGGCACACCAACCCATATGGTGCTCGTTTATGACGAATACGGGCATTTTGAAGGGGTTATTACGGCTGGCGATGTGATGGAGGCCATCATTGGCGCCATGCAAGAAGATCATATTGAGGAGCAAGCTATCGTTCGTAGGGCTGATGGCTCTTATTTAGTCTCGGGCTGGATGCCAATTGATGAGTTTTCGGAATTCATGCGCTTTCCGATAGAAAACGATGTCGAATACAATACGATTGCTGGCTTTGTGCTTGAAGAGTTGAAGCACCTGCCCGATGTCGGTGAAACTTTCAGCAGAAATGGCTGGGTTTTTGAGATTGTCGATCTTGACGGTCGACGAATAGATAAGCTGCTTATTAAATCTGAAGAGCCACAGACCGAGTAGTTCTTCGCGCGTGCTCAATAAACACGCGCGAATGCAATGAGCTATTTGGTATGGTGGACTGCCTGCAATTGATAGACAGGCGTTTCTATTCCCTCCATACGGGCTTTGAGCTGCAACGACAGGTATTGGGAATAGTGACGCGACTGATGCAGGTTACCCCCATGAAACCACAACGCTTCCTGTTGGGTGGGCTTCCACATGTTACGTTGTTCTCCTTCCCAAGGGCCGGGGTCTTTTGGCGTTTCGGATCCCAATCCCCAGACTTTACCAATCTTGTCTGCTGTCTCCCGGTCAATGATATCTTCGACCCAGCCGTTCATTGAGCCATAACCTGTCGCATAAACGATGAGATCGGCGGGTAACTCTGTGCCATTGGTGAGCTTGACCGCGTTTTCGGTGATCTCTTCGATCCGTCCGGATGCAAGCTTGATTTTACCATCAATGATCAACTGTGAAGCGCCAATGTCGATGTAGTAACCTGATCCCCGCCGCAGATATTTAAGAAACAATCCCGATCCATCGGCGCCGAAATCCAATTGAAAACCGACTTTTTCGAGTGCTGCATAGAAATCAGCATCGATCTCGCGGATCTTGTCATAGATGGGTTTCTGGAATTCATGCATGATGCGATAGGGAAGTGAAGCAAATATCAGATCAGCTTTGGCAGTAGTGACGCCGTTCTGCAAAGCCTCTTCGGAATAAAGCGCGCCGAGCCCGTGCTTCATCAGTGGCTCAGACCGGACGATATGGGTCGATGATCTTTGAACCATAGTTACATCTACGCCAGCTTCGCAAAGTGCGGCGCAGATATCATGAGCCGAATTGTTAGAGCCGACGACAACAACCTTTTTACCCTTATAACCATCGGGGCCCGGATGCCGGGAGGAATGCTGTTGCTCCCCCCTAAAGCGGTCTTGGCCTTTCATGCCTGGAATGTTCGGCTTGCCAGACATACCAGTTGCAAACACAAGCTGTTTAGGACGCAGAATGACCGTCTCGCCATCGCGATCAATGACGACAGACCATTCCTTTTTCGCTTCGTCCCATCGCGCAGACTTGACCGTGGAGCGTGTCCAGTAGTTCAGTTCCATCACTTTGGTGTAGAATTCCAGCCAATCGCCGATCTTGTCCTTCGGTGCAAAAACCGGCCAGTTTTTTGGAAAATCAATATATGGCAAATGATCATACCAGACCGGATCATGCAGGCAGAGTGACTTGTAGCGTTTGCGCCAAGAGTCCCCCGCGTTTTCGTTGCGCTCAACGATGATCGTCGGCACCCCGAGCTGGCGCAAACGCGCTCCCAGTGCAATGCCGCCCTGCCCTCCGCCTATAACCAGCACATAGGGCTGCTTCTCATAACCAAGCGTTCGAGCTTCCTCTTCGCGCTCTTCCTTCCACGTCTTGGCTCCAAGGTCCTGACCGTGCTTTGCCCCAAGCGGTCGGGTAAAGCCGGATTTTTCCTCATGTCCTTTCAACTCCGACATGACCGTAAGAAGGGTCCATATCTTGCCACCCTTCAAGCGAATAAGACCATATCCGCGTGCAACATCAGTCTCGAAAGTTATCCAGCTTTCCGTAACGCCATCGGCCTCCGTTGCGGCTTCGCCAGCGGCCACGAGCCACTTGGTTGGCTTAACCAGCTGCAACTGTGATTGCAGCATGTCACGCACCTCATCGTGCCCTTCTACAGTCTTAATGTTCCAGGTAAAGGCGACGAGATCGCGCCAGTAGCAATCATCAGCGAACATCAAAACGGCGTCATCGACCCGCCCCTCTTCAAGTGCTGCACCGAATTTATCGAGAAAGGTCCGAACCAGCACGGTTTGTGTTTTCTCAAGCATTATAATTTCCTCCCATGGAAGTTGATGTCAGGCTCTCCCAAGCCCGACAGTGAAATAATGTTATCTTTTCAGATCGATCAGGATTTTCAGCTGGGTACCCGCTGGATCAAGCAACCTGTCAAAGCCTTCAACAACTGCATCCTCCAACGCGATTGTTTTGGTCACGATCTTGCTTGCTGGTATCTGACCGCTTGCAATCAGCCGAGCTACACGCGGCCAATAATGGGTGGGATATGCCCACGAGCCTCGAATATCGATGTCCTTGAATGTAACATCGAACCAGTTGAGTGGGTTCTCATGGGGGTGCAAGCCCGTCTGTACCACAACGCCTTGTTTTCGGACGGCATCAGTGCAATTCTTCAATGCGTGCTCATTGCCGACGCACTCAATAGCAACGTCACAACCAACATTACCTTCGGTTTCCGCGCGAACTACCTCACCTACATTTTCTGATTTCGGATTAATGGTGCGAACATCACCAAGCTTTTCACGTGCCAGCTGCAAACGTGTGTCGTTTAGATCGGAGAGGAATATTTGTGACGCACCTGCGGCGCGTGCTGCCATTGCTGTCAAAATGCCAATTGGCCCAGCACCAGTGACAAGGACGCTGTTACCAGCCGTAACGCCGCCCCGATCACAGGCATATACCGCCACTGCGGTTGGCTCAATGAGCGCTGCTTCTTCGTAACTAAGATCGTCAGGGATTGGCTGAACATTATAAGCGTTCAACAAAGCCATTTCAGCCATACCGCCCGAGTGCCAGGAAAGGCCCGCCAATGCCAGACTGGTACTCAGGTGATAGAGGCCACGATCAGCAAAATAGTCGCCCGCGCGAGGCATGATGAGCGGCTGTACTGATACACGGTCGCCAATTGTTACGTGCGTTACATCACTTCCCACGGCTTTGACCACGCCGCCAAATTCATGTCCCAGAATTTGCGGGGCACCCGCCTTGGTGAATGGATGTGGTTCGGTTGGAATAAAAATCGGGCCATAAGCATATTCGTGCAAATCGGTCCCACATATCCCACAGAAGCAATTTTCGATCAGCACCTGATCAGGCTCGATATCGGAACCGGCTGGCGCCGACACGTTTTCAACACGCAGATCCTTGGCAGCATAAAAGCGCAAAGCACGCATACATAACTCCTCCATTTGCATCATTAAATGAGAGAGCAAGCTGCGTGCCAAATGCGAGATAAGGCATATGTGTTTGATTATTAATGCTTTTAATTAAAGTGACGCTTATGAAGGGAATAACTGCAACAGTCTTAGTGCAACACATGTTGCAACTGTTGCATTCTCAGTGCGAGAGTTTCAAACGGCGATGGATCGTTGACCGATTGACCCCGAGTTTTCGCGCAAGCGCGGAAATATTGTTGCAGCATTCATCAAGCTGGCGACGCAAGATGTCCGCATCGCTGCGGAAATTTAAAGCAGCGCTATTGACTTGAAAATGATCTGGCAGACAGTCTGTCGTGATGATTGCATCTGTTGCAATCGCTGCTGCGACACGCAAGGTATTATCAAGTTCACGGAGATTCCCAGGCCAGCTATAGGTCGCCAAGGCCTTTCGTGCGATGCGATCAATCGTGATTGTTTCGCCTTCTTCCTCGCCGATGCGTCGTAGAAGATGATCAACAATAGGGTCTAAATCCTGCCTATGGCGCAACGGCGGCAATTGCAGTGTTGCAGCATTAAGGCGATAGAGCAGATCTTCGCGGAAACGCCCTTCTGCGACCAGTCCCGCAAGGTCGCGATGTGATGCCGAGAGAAGCCGGAATTTGACTGGCTTCGGCTTCAATGCGCCAACAGGCTGTACTTCATTTTCCGAAAGAACGCGTAACAGGCGGCTTTGAAGTGTGAGCGGCATATCACCAATTTCGTCCAGAAACAGAGTGCCGCCGTTGGCGGCTTCAATAAGGCCAATCTTGCCCTTCTGCATAGCGCCGGTAAAAGCACCGGGCACATAACCAAACAGTTCCGATTCAATCAACTGTTCGGGAATTGCCGCGCAATTCACCGCAATGAAAGGTCCGGGCTTAGCGCGGCTGTCATGAATTGCGCGTGCTAGATATTCTTTGCCGCTGCCGGTTTCACCTTTGATGAGGATCGGCAGATGACGATCCGCCAGTTTCGCAGCCCGAGCCTGAAGAGCTTCCATTGCGGGATCTCCGAAACTCAAATGGCGTAAAGCTGCTGGTAGCCGCACCGATGCTACGACCGGTGATGTCCTGAAACTACTGACAGGGGCGATGGCGCTTGCAAACAATGCAAGACCATTACGCGCACGAACCAGACGTTCGCCGTTTGGGCGTCCACGCATCAGGTCGGGGAGCTTGTCAATGTCGATATCAAAAACATCTGAAATCGACTGGCCAACAAGGTCTTTTGTTGAGACGTTGTTTAGGCCCATGCCTCGCGCAACGACGCCAAAGCCACCATGCGTCATTCCTGTAATCAAGCCGTTACCGTTGATCGTAACTGCGGCGTCGGGATCAACATCAAGAAAATCTGGCAGTTTCGCCAGCCGCAATACCCAGTCCTCGTGTGCTCTGGTCATCAAATTGGCAAGCTCAATGCGCCGTGCCGTAGAAGCGACCAGATGAAGCGCGAGTTGCTGGCTCGCCTTCGCGGTTGGTGACCGCAATTGCGAGATATCGAGAACCGCCGACAAATCACCAAATGTATCGAAGATTGGTGCAGCTGTGCAGGTCAAGCCAATATGACATGCATCGAAGTGGTCATCCTGGTGAATGATAACGGGCTTTCCCGAAACTATGCAGGCTCCCACCGCGCAAGTTCCAGCCCGGTCTTCCGACCATTCAGATCCAAGATACAGTCCAGCCTTTCGAAGCTGATTGTCGAATGTCGGATCGCCCATAAACTCGACGGTGACGCCACGCGCATCCGATAGCAACAATACGTAGCTTTGATCGGCTACCTGTCTGAAAAGCGCTTCGAGCCCCGTTCGTCCGATGCGGATGAGTTCTTCCGACTGTTCGCGATGCTCCCGCAAAAGAGTGTCAGGTACGATATAGGCTTCCTGCGTCTGGGCCGGATTGAGCTGATAATCGTTGAGACACCGCAGCCAGGATTGGATAACAGGACGATCACGGTCAGACGCTCCGCCCATAGCGACGCGCTCAATCTCCTTGATGTGCGACAGTGTCGACACCATGATTGTCCTCCTCTGTCCGAATGCTCGCATAAGAAATATGAAGACTCAAGACGTCATGTGAAGTTTTAAATGCGCCTGTTTCTCTACGCCGCAACCATCATCGCCAGCCGTGTATTCACGGCTTGCCTTCTGACATGAAGATGAGTAATTTAATCATCTTTAATATGTTCATTCGGCGACGCCGAAAGGCGATTTTTGTTGGGACGATCAAAACGTTGAGCTTCTGGCACTCTATGATTTGGAACGCCGACGGCATTCGTGTCACCGCTCCGGTAAAATGGCGTGTATTGGATGGATTGGTGAGCGTCTATTGGGAAGCTGAGAGCCCTTCTGGTGCCTCCGGATATTTTTTATCCCACGATCCGCGTATTATGATCTTTTTTCAGGATGTGTCGTCGAAGATACGTATATCAAACAAAAGCGGATCGCAGTATCTGCACCAGCGTCCTATGACGCGAGCAATCTACATTCCCGCAGGCGTTCCTCTTTGGACGAATACAATCGCCTCGCATAGTTTCTCTCATCTGAATTTGCACTTCCATAAGGATCGTCTGCTTAAATATCTGCGGCCCTCACTCGGTATATCGCTGGCGATGACAACTGTGCGCAGTCCTGTGGAATTACAAGATATCGGTGCGCTCGAAATCCTCGCGCGTCTTCTTGAAGAAGAAGTTTCCAATCCTTCCCAGCATTCGCTTTATGTTGAAAACCTGATCGGCACCATTTTGGCACGCTTGCTTGTGGCACCTCGAATTGAAGACAAACAGGGCAATGGCCGGCTCACTCAGGCGCAAATCAACAAACTCAATGCGCGTATTGGTGTTTCCAATGACGGGCGGCTCAGTGTTTCCGAGATGGCTGCGACTGTGGGGTTATCGGAGAGTTGGTTTTCTAATGTCTTCAAACAAACAACGGGTCAAACTCCACTCCAATGGCAACTTACAAAGCGCATTGATCGTGCTCAGGAGTTGTTGTGTCTCAAGGATGCGACAGTCGCAGGAGTCGCTGCTCAGTTGGGGTTTACCGATCAAGCTCACTTGACCAAGGCGTTCAGACAGATTGTCGGCGAAACGCCTGCGGCTTGGCGCAGACTGCAACAAAACACGCAGTAGTCTTTACGGGGCATCGAGCCTGTAGTCAGGCAACCGCCAATTTGAAACGATGGCATCACCCTGTCCGTATAGGCGGACAGGGTGATTTTCTTTTACCAGGTACGACGCAAAGTTGCAGTAACTTCGCGGCCAGGATTATAGAAATCAGCACCAAAGCCGCCATAAGCAACATATTTTTTGTCAAACAAATTGCTGACATTCACTTCGAGCGTGGAATTGTCCAGGAATTCGTAACTGAAAGCAGTATCGAAAACGACGTTGCCACCTGCACCAGACGTGTTCGCGGCGGTGAAATAATAGGCTCCGGTATAACGGCCGCCCAATCCGAATGTCATATCGCCAATTTTACCGCTGCCGGGCAAAGAATAGTTTGCCCATAAAGAAGCGATGTGCTGTGACACAAATTGGGGTCGATTGCCCTCGGTTCCGTCCCCACCATTTTCGACAATTTCCGGGTCAAGATAGGAATATGCTGCGGTCAGACTAAGATTATTTGTAAGTTCCGCCTTGGCCTCGAGATCAATCCCGCGAATCCGCACTTCGCCAATTGTGCTTGATTGTGCCGTAATCGGATCAGTGACCGAGATGTTGTTTTTTGTGAGATCATACACTGCGAGGCTGAATAAAGCCGGAAATGCGTCTGGTCTGTATTTAACACCGACTTCAATCTGATCACCACGTTCCGGATCAAGACCAATCGCCGGAGGTGCGACTGACTCGGCGTAGCTTGCATAAACTGCCCATTCGTCGGTGACCTTATAAGTCAGACCAAAGCGACTGGTTAATTCGTTGAAGTCCGCTCCTGTGGTACTGTTGTTCAAGTTGTTGGTCTGCGTTAGATCAAGCCAGTCATTGCGCAGGCCAACGGTTGCAATCCACTGATCCGCAATGGTTAACTCCTGCTGTAAATAGATAGCCCTGGCCTTCTGCTTGCTTCCCGTGTTACTCAGAAGCGGAACATTAACGGGCGCTCCGGTATAGACCGGATTGGTCCAGTCAATGCTTGGTGCGCTGCCCCACCAGGTCGCATTGTTCCCGGAATAATTATTATACTGGAATCCGAGCATCGAGCGGCTTTTAACATTCGCAAAATCGGTTTCGTATTGCACATTGGCGTCACCGATGAAGTTTTCTGCCGATGCTTCGTTTCCAAAGAAAGAACGTCCGGCAAGTGTTGATCCGTCCGTTGGAGTCGAGGAAATATACGCGTAACCGAAATCGGTCTTCTGCTTGCTGTAACGTCCATTGACGCTCACGCTAAAGCCATTTCCGAAATCATGGTCGAACATCGCGCTAACCGTGTTTCGGTCAGTGCCGCGATAATTGTAATCGGGTTCACCGAAGAAGCGGCTTCTTTTAAAATCAGTACCAACTGGGTGGCCACCACTACCGGGAACGCCATTTTTATATAGATGATCAAAAACAATCGTCAGATTGGTGGCATCATCTGGACGCCAGGTCAGACCTCCCATGATGAACTTCTCGTCATCGCGCGAGTAATCATATTCGGCATCGGCATCTCTGAACTTGCCCGTCAGTCGATAAGATAATGTATCGTCCGATGTCAGGTTGTCGCCAAAATCAAAACCGATTTCCTTGTGGCTGAAGGAGCCGCCCGTCACATAGGCCTCTCCGAAACGCTCCCTCCTTGGCCGCTTGGTGACGTAGTTGACTGATCCGCCAGGATCCGACACGCCAAATACTGTGGAATTGCCGCCCTTTAATACCTCGACGCGTTCAAATGCGTATGGTTCCTCGCGGATGCCGCCAAACGGACGGCCGAGAGGCAGGCCATCACGATAGGTCGTTGCATCAAAGCCACGAATTTTGAAGAAATCAAATCTATCGTCTGAACCATAAAAATCAGTCGAAACACCAGCAGTATATTGCAGAACCTGCTCAACATTCTGAGCGCCGCGTTGCTGAATTTCCTTGGTTGTAATCACAGATACGGATGCTGGAGTATCAAGGATGTCAGTCGGCATTTTGCTGCCGCTTGTGATTTTTGTGGCTACGATAGAGTTTCTATCATCATCGTCCCCGGCCTTACCGTCGACAGTAATTGTTTGCAGTACCACGGGTGCTGCAGAAACTTCCGCCTGCTGTGCAGCGGAAATGGTTGGCATGAACATCACCAGGGCAGAGCAACTCAATAGAACCGCTTTCCGCGCCCGTATCTCAGTTTGCAGATAGCTAACAGAAGTGGTGTTGATGTCCATTATTTGGTCTCGGATTCTCTTTTTCAGTTACACGCGCGGCCAACATCACCAGCATCGTTGGAATGTTGAGAGGTCAATCCTGGATACATCCCGGTACAGATCGTCCGAACGGCTGTGTTCAAAACTGCGCGCCTGTTTGTATCGCAATTGCTTGAATGCGCCACTAACTTGAGATTGATTGTCCAGTATTGTAAAAATCGGCATTATTGTAAAAAACCACGGTTATTTCGCCGCAAAATTGACATGGTTTAACCACCGGCCTTGACGGCCTTCGGTTAACCTGAGACTGAGTGGCAACTTTTAAACAATGGGGGGTTCTACCCATGCCGCGCTTTATCCGCTCTTTGTTCATACTGCTGATAATTTGCCTGTTCACAGGGCGAACAGGAGCCGCTCTTGCAGATGACACTCAGACCTATCCGATTGTAATAAAACACGCTTTTGGCACAACAACCATTGAAAAGAAGCCGCAGCGTATTGCCACTGTGGCTTGGGCAAACCACGAAGTGCCGTTGGCGCTGGGCATCGTCCCTGTCGGAATGGCGTCAGCCAATTTCGGTGATGATGACGGTGATGGCCTGTTGCCGTGGGTTGCAGAGCGATTGAAAGAGCTCGGGGCAGACAAGCCAGTACTCTTTGATGAGGGTGATGGCATTGACTTCGAGGCTGTAGCAGCAACCAACCCAGATGTCATTCTGGCAGCTTATTCCGGTCTGAGCCAATCAGATTACGAGACTTTGAGCCAGATCGCTCCAGTTGTTGCCTATCCACAGGCAGCCTGGTCAACGGACTGGCGCGAGATGATTCACCTCAACAGCGCTGGAATGGGCATGTCTGCGGAGGGTGATGCGCTTATCAGCAAAATCGACGCAGACATTGCGCGAACGGTCAGTGAATACCCGCACCTCAAGGGTAAAACGGCTATGTTCGTCACACATCTTGATGCTACTGATCTCAGCACAATCAATTTCTACACGACCAATGATACAAGGGTGAAATTCTTTCAGGACCTCGGTCTGGTATCACCAAAAAGCGTTGTCGGTGCGTCCAGGCCCGGACAGTTTTCAGGTTCCATCAGCGCTGAGCGCATAGATTTGTTCGATGATGTCGACATCGTCGTGACATATGGAGGAGAGCAGCTCTTCTCCGCGATGCGCGCCAGCCCCCTTCTCTCCAAATTGCCGGTAGTGACCAATGACGCGGTAGTCATGTTGGGGAGAAACCCGTTGGGTACCGCAGCCAATCCGACACCGCTTTCAATTTCGTGGGTGCTTAAGGATTATGTTTCTCTCCTCGCGAGCGCTGCGGAAAAGACGAAATGACTTCCGGCAGTCTTCATCAGCCCGATGCATCGACCTATCTGCGTTCTTCTAATAGTATCAGGTCCTTGTGGCTGCTGTTGCTCATAGTTGTACTCATCATCTCATGCTTTCTTTCTGTCGCACTCGGTACACGGGATGTGTCCTGGACAGAAATTCTATCTGCTCTTAGCGGCCATGGCGACACTATCGGGCAGGCTGCCGTTGCCATGCGCATACCTCGAACTTTGCTGGCATTGTTGGCTGGCGCAGCTCTGGGCCTTGCCGGTACTGTTATGCAGGGCATAACACGCAATCCACTTGCTGATCCCGGTATACTTGGCGTCAATATGGGCGCGTCACTTGCAATAGTGATTGCTATAGCCTGGTTCAACATTGCTTCCGCACATGCTTATATCTGGGTTGCAATCGGAGGTGCGGCCGCAGCTGCAATCTTTGTCTACACTATCGGCTCGCTAGGCCGAGGAGGTGCCACACCTCTTAAACTGGCTCTTGCGGGTGCTGCCACATCCGTTGCTTTTTCATCGCTTGTAATCGCTATAATATTGCCACGCGCCGATCTGGCAGGGGGTATACGCTCATGGCAAATCGGCGGTGTAGGCGGAGCGACGTTTGATCGTATTTCCTATGTATTACCCTTCCTTCTCGCAGGTTTCGCAATCAGTTTGCTTTCAGCAAGAAAACTAAACTCACTTGCATTGGGGGACGAGCTGGCAGCCGGGCTGGGTGAAAATGTTGCGATAGCCCGTATAATTGCCGCTATTGGGGCGATCCTCCTTTGCGGAGCCACGACTGCCATATGCGGACCAATCGGCTTCGTCGGACTAATCGTTCCTCATCTTTGCCGTCTTCTGGTTGGCGTTGATCACCGCTGGCTCCTGCCCTTTTCTGCAATAAGCGGAGCTTGCCTGTTGCTATCATCCGACATAGTCGGTCGTCTCATTGCCCGCCCTGCGGAAATCGATGTCGGCATCATCACAGCTTTCATTGGAGCGCCGTTTTTCATCTGGATCGTCAGACGCCAACGCGTGCGGGAGTTATGAACTTGTACTTCCCATTGATTGAAGAGCTAACGCGTAGTCGTAAGAGTAATCATCGCAGCCGATGGCTGCTGATTGTCGGCCTTACAACCATTTTGGCGGCATTCTTTGCCTTAACGCTCACTCTTGGACAATCGTTCACGCCACCAGGCGATGTAATGCGTGTCCTGCTGGGGGAGAATGTACCTGGCGCCAATTTTACGGTCGGTCAATTACGTCTGCCACGAGCGATAATGTCTGTGTTGGCAGGTCTATGTTTCGGTTTGGGCGGCGTGGCGTTTCAAACCATGTTGCGTAATCCGTTGGCGAGCCCTGATATTATCGGAATTAGTTCCGGGGCGAGTGCTGCGGCAGTCTTCGCGATTGTTGTACTGTCTATGAGTGGCCCAGCCGTCTCCATATTCGCCGTCGTGAGCGGATTGGGGATTGCTCTGCTCGTTTATGCCTTGTCGTTTCGAAACGGCGTTGCCGGAACACGTCTGATCCTAGTTGGAATCGGTGTGTCAGCAATGCTCGAAAGTTTTATTGCCTATATTCTTTCCAGCGCACCGGCGTGGAATCTTCAGGAAGCGATGCGCTGGCTGACAGGCAGCGTTAACGGCGCCAGATTGGATCAGGTCGCACCGCTGTTTTTTGCGCTGATAGTTTTTGGCGGACTGCTTTTGAGCCGAATGCGTGATCTGGAGTCATTGCGTCTGGGTGACGATACAGCGGCCGCGCTCGGAACGAAAGTCGCTCAAACGCGCATAATTATCATTATAGCAGCAGTCGGAATGATCTCATTTGCAACAGCTGTTGCCGGACCAATATCCTTTGTTGCCTTTTTGTCAGGCCCTATCGCTGCACGAATATTGCGCAATAACGGATCATTGCTCTTACCCTCAGCACTGATCGGAGCAATTCTTGTTCTGGCCGGTGATTATATTGGTCAGTTCATGCTGCCCGGTCGATATCCGGTGGGCGTCGTCACGGGCGCGCTGGGTGCGCCTTATCTCATCTATCTCATTGTTCGCGTCAATCGAGCCGGAGGTTCGCTATGACAAGCCATACTCTCAAAGTCAGTCAAATATCGTGCGGTTATGGTGATACGCTAATACTTGAAGGATTGAATCTCGACGTCCCGACCGGGAAAATAACCGTCATTGTCGGTGCCAATGCGTGTGGAAAATCAACGCTCTTGCGCAGTATGTCACGCCTTCTTACCCCTCATCGTGGAAATGTGCTGCTGGACGGAAAATCAATTCACAAAATACCTTCGCGCGCACTCGCTCAGTCTTTGGGATTGCTTCCTCAGTCTCCGGTAGCACCAGAAGGCATCACGGTCGCTGATCTGGTGAGCCGCGGCAGACATCCCTATCAAGGCATTTTCTCTCGCTGGACACGAGAAGATAATGAAGCTGTAGCGGCTGCATTGTCAGCAACAAAAACTGCAGAACTCGCCGAAAAGCCGATTGATGAACTGTCCGGGGGGCAAAAGCAGCGCGTCTGGATTGCAATGGCGCTGGCGCAACAGACAGACATTTTGTTACTCGACGAACCAACCACATTTCTTGATATCAGCCATCAGATCGAAGTTCTGGATCTGCTCACAGATCTCAATCGGATACGGGGCACCACCATCGTCATGGTGCTGCATGATCTCAACCTTGCAGCAAGATATGCCGACCATCTTGTCGCTATGGCAGGCGGGCGTCTTCATGTCGAAGGTTCGCCCGAAACGGTTCTGACCGAAAAGAACGTTCAGGAAGTTTTCAATCTTGAAAGCCGCATCATCACTGATCCCACGTCAGGGAGACCAATGATGCTCCCCATTGGCCGAAACCGGATGTGCTGAAGGGCGCGTCAGAATAGCGAATACCCTTGCCCAACGCAGCCATTTTGATTATTCCCAAGACGGGAATTCATCAAAACCCGGAACGCACACAAAGGGCATCAGGAAGATTAGAAGCACAATGGAAGAGGCAATCATTCGTGTCGCTGATCTCTCCGTCACTTACGAAGGCGCCCCGGCGTTAGCAACCGTCAATGTATCGGTCGCGCCGGGGAAAATCACCGTTATTTGCGGTGCAAATGGTTCGGGAAAAAGCACCCTGCTGCGCAGCATGGCGCGCCTTCAAGCTCCCTCACAAGGCAAGGTGTTCTTTGAAGGGACCGATATAAGCCATTTACGGCGGCTTGATCTTGCTCGAAAGATTGCAGTGCTTGGCCAAATGCCCGAAGTTCCAGCGGGATTGACCGTCGAGGAACTGGTTGAAAATGGTCGACATCCGCATCGCCGTTTGTTTTCGCGCCTCGGACCTGAAGACCGCGCATTTATTGCATCTGCGATTGCTCAGGTTGGATTACAGGACTTGCGTCACAGACATGTCGCATCGCTTTCGGGCGGCGAGCGACAACGGGCCTGGGTTGCACTCGCTCTGGCACAAAACCCTTCTGTACTGTTTCTTGATGAACCAACTAATTTTTTGGACGTTCGCCATCAGGCCGAACTCCTCACTCTGTTGAAAATGCTCAATCTCGAACAACAATTGACTATCGTTGCAGTGCTTCATGATCTCAATCAGGTGATTGAACTTGCCGACGATGTGATCCTGATGCGCAAAGGCCGCGTCATGGCATCTGGCGAACCTGTAGCGGTTTTCACCAAGCAGCATCTCAAAGAGGCCTTTGATTTCGACATCGATATAACGCAACATCCGGTTTTGCCGATTCCCTTCTGCCTACCGCGGTGGGTCAACCCTGCCGATAAGCAGTTGAAAAATTGAACATGCAATCTGCTCCCCATGTAAGATCTGGTTCTTTCGTACTTCCTGCGAGCCTTATCCTCCTTGGACTGATTTTATTGCTTCTTCTCACATTCGCGGAGCTTGTTGTCGGCAGCGCCAATGTCACAATGCAGGATGTATTGCTGGCGCCCTCCCGTCCGCCATCTGTTGCACAGATTATTATTGAAACTATTCGTCTCCCGCGCGCATTGGCAGCCATACTCGTCGGCGCGGCACTCGCGGCGGCAGGCACAGTTATGCAGACGATCCTGCGCAACCCACTGGCCGCCCCCGATATATTAGCCGTCACAAGCGGCGCACAACTTGCGTTCGTCATATCGAGCTTGTTGTTACCCTTCGCTTTTCCGGGTTTTGCGGCAACCATCCTGGGCGGAGCAATCGGCGGCTTGGTTTGCTTATCAGTCGGTGGAGGCTTGCAAGCACAAACTGTCAGACTTGCGCTTGCAGGAGTGGCCGTTTCGTTGGCGTTTTCAGCCATTTCCTCGGCTATTATTCTGACTGCGGACGATCGGGCTTCGGGGATTATTCTCTGGTCTGCAGGGATTCTGGATCAGACGGGCTGGAGCAGGATCGCACCACTCGCTCCGATAGTTTTTGCGGGTATTTTGCTTCTGATCTTGCTCGGCAGACAATTTGATATCATGGCACTTGGCAGTGATATCGCGTCGAGCCTGGGCCTTGGGGGAACTGTGGCCATCATTGGTTTGTTGATTACAGTTATTTTGTCAGGGGCGGCTGTGTCCATCGCCGGGCCTATAGGTTTCATCGGTCTTGCCGTTCCGAATTTTTTACGTGCGAGCGGCTTGATCAGGCATCGTGTGCTTTTGCCTTCTGCATGTCTTTGGGGTGCGGTCGCATTATTGAGCGCTGATGTCCTTGCTCAATTTTTGAGTAGTGAAGGCAGGATAATACCCACCGGAATTCTCGCCGCATGTCTTGCTGCTCCCGCTTTGATTTTTATCCTTCGAAAGGTAAAAAGCGAAGCGAGCACCCGCGCCAGCATCCTTTTGGGAAAAATGCTGTTTACGCGAAAACTGACTCTTTACATCGTTCTCTTCTTAGCTCTTTTCGCATCTGTGTTTGCAGGTTTCATCTTTGGTGATGGTATCGCTGGCAAACAAGTCGACTGGAGCACGGTCTATTCGTTGCGAATGCCCCGAGTGTTTATAGCGATGGGCGCCGGCGCATTGTTGGCAATCGCAGGCCTGTTGCTTCAGGCCACTACGCGGAATCCTTTGTCAGGGCCCGAAACTCTCGGACTTGCTCAAGGGGCCGCCCTTGCAAGCCTTTTGGCACTCCTGATCGGCTTTGTGCCTGGAAGCCCGCTCTTTGCTTTGCTTGCAGCTGCAGGTGCGGGTAGCGTTGTTCTCTTGATATCCTTGCTCGGGCTTCGCCTCTCGCCTGCGAGCATCGCATTGACCGGGCTTGCAATCGCCGCCAGTCTTTCGGCCTTTAGCACAATCGTCGTCATTGGAGCCAGGCTACAGGTTGCAGAAGCACTTTCCTGGCTCGCTGGCTCCACGCATGGCCGCAGTTGGCATGATGTTGAAGCACTCGCCCCCTGGCTCATTCTTCTTATTGCAGCAATGGCCTTTGCAAAGCGGCTCGATATACTCGCACTTGGTCATGATGGCGCGCAGTCTCTCGGGGTAGATCCAGCATCAACGCGGATATGGGCGATGCTGATAGCCGCCCTTTCAGTCGCGGGTGCAGTGGCAGCCGTTGGTGCGATAGGATTTATCGGGTTGATCGCACCACACGCAGCACGCCTTTGCTGCGGTGCACGCTATCGCCATCTGTTGCCTGTGACGGCACTTATAGGCGCAATCCTGACTGTAATAGCAGATATGGTAGGGCGCTCGATAATAGCACCAAACGAAATTCCAGCTGGAATAGTGACAGCCTTTATAGGGACGCCATTGTTTATTCTTCTGATGCGCAAGCAATCGCGTTAGGACACTGATATCATTCAGACAATTCACACATGCTTTATTCAAATTGACAGAGCGTTTATGGTTCTTTCAACAAGACGCAACATTGACCGCGTTGATCCGAAAGGCCAGATCTTTCCGCCAATCGTATAGACCTGTTTTGCAGTCACCATTGGCAAAACCGGCCAGATCGCACTATCACACAACTCGCCCGGCACAGTCTCGTCAAGAATGAACAGTTTCGTATCAGAACTCAGCGTCGCCAGTTCTTCCAATCCAAACGTCGTAAAGCCAAAGGGTTGATTGCCGCGATCAATACCCGCTGAAAACCCAGCTTTTGCCAGCGTCTTCATGATTAGAGAATTGGATGTGAAAATGCGGAGCCGCGCAATACCGGGCAATGGCTGTGCAACAACCACATTGATGGGATTGAGGTTCTTTTTTTGAACTGCAGACAGCCGTTCCTCGAAGGTCTGCCACTCAGCCTGTCCGGCAGCGTCCCGGTCCGTGGCTTTTGCTATATTTAAAAGACTGAGCTTTGTGGCCTCATAAAAATCAGAAGTACTGGAGCTTTCATTTGATAAAATGGTTGGAGCAATTTCGTTTAATCGAGAAGCAATCGTACCATGACGCAGTGCTGACGTAACTATGAGATCGGGCTTAAGACGCATCAGCGCCTCAAGGCTTGGTTGCTGGCGACCACCCACATCAATAGCGTCGGCCAGCTTGTCATTTTCAACGCCGACCCACTCGCGATAACCAGAGAGATCGGCCACTCCGGAGGGTATAAGTCCCAGCGACAGAACAATTTCTGTTTCTGCCCATTCAAGTGTAACGATTTTACGTGGTGTTTGCGCAACTGCGGAACGCGTGAGAGCGGCTAAAGCCGCTCCCACCAAAATCTCACGTCGTGAAAACCCAATTACCATCGAACACTCGTTGTTGCGACAACAGACCGGCCTTGGCCAAAGTAACACTGGCTCGTTGAGTTACACCCTGCCACATACTTCTTGTCTCCAAGATTATAAGCATTGACCTGCAAGCGATAGTTTCCAAGATCATAACGCAGAAATGCGTCAACAAGGGTATAGGACGGAACGTAGAAAGTGTTGAGCGTATCGCCGGCTGTTTTACCGATGCGACGTACACCACCACCGACAACCAGATTACCCTTCATGCTGTCTGGCAAAGGCATGTCATAGCTCAGGAACAATGACTGCTGGTTCTTCGGAACCGTATAAGGCAACTTGCCGATCTGCGCCGGATTTTGGCTTTCGCTGACTTCCGGGTCCTGGAAGCTCAAGCCGCCAGTCACATTCAGACGGTTCCACAAGCGTGCCGTTCCCTCGAGCTCCACACCGCGAACACGAACTTCATCGGTCTGATAATATACGCCGGAGATACGATTGACGACATTCTGCTGTTCGGCTTCAAATGCAGAGAGCGTGACCGAATAATCTTCACCTTCTGGCGCGTATTTCAGACCCACTTCCTTCAGCGTGCCGGTTGTCGGCTTGAGAGGCGTGTCTGCAAGTGTGAGCGTTGGTAAGAAAGATGTCGAATACAGCGCATAAGGCACAAAGCCTGAATCGAAAACATACGCCACACCAACGCGACCGGTAAACTTGTCAGGGTTCTGATCGTAATCCACGGTGCGCCCGATGGAGAGCGTCGTCTGCTCGGAATCAATGCGCGTAAAGTCCTTACGGCCACCAAACGTTATCCGAAGATTGCCTGCTTCGATCTGATCCTGAACATAAATGCCAGTTTGATACTGTTTTTGCAGAAGCCGCGTCGTTGGCGAAAGCTTGGAAATGGACTTATCGTAGGTCGGGTTGAAGAGGTCCTGCGAAGGGCCGCTCGCCGAAGCTGTGTAATTGTCCAAGCGCTGCCATTGCTGATCAACACCAAAAAGCAAGGTGTGAGACAAGGGACCAGTATCGAACCGGGATTCCAGCTGCGTGTCGAACGCAATTGCATCAAGTTCAGGCTGTGCAAGATAATTGGTGCGGGGAATTGTATGCCCATTCCAACCGCTTGTCGGTAAAACGCCTGTAAACAGATTTTGGTAATCGGTTTTCATGTGCGAATAGCGGAAATTCTGACGCAGCGTGAAGGTGTCGTTGAAACGATGTTCAAACGCATATCCTACATAGCCAATTTCCTTTTTATAAATAGCGTTGCGTGGATCACCATCCGAGAAATCACGCGAAATGCTTTGTCCCGACGGGCTCGGCAAAACACTGCCGTAAGCTGGAATGATAACACCAGCCTGCCCCATATCGTCTTTGAGATAACCGCCCGATACGATCAGGCTTGTGTCTGCATCAGGACGCCATGCGAAGCTTGGATTGATCGCAAATCGATTATTCTTGCCAAAATCATAGGAAGTATCGCTGTCGCGGAACATACCGTTGAGACGGTATGTAAAGCGCGGGTCATTATTGATTGCCCCGGTGGTGTCGAAGCCCAGTTCCTTGCGTCCAAAGCTTCCGCCGCGCAAATAAACCTCGTGGGCTGCTTCAGCCTGCGGCTGTTTGCTAACAATATTGACGATGCCACCAACATTGCTCTGGCCGAAAAGAGCCGAACTTGGGCCACGCAGAATTTCTACGCTTTCAAGTGAATAGGGTTCGACAACAAAACCGGAATAGCCGCCGGACTGGCTGGCAATCTGTGGAATACGCAGACCGTCGAGATAGATATCTGCCGGAAAGCCTCGAACTGTAAAATAATCTGAACGAACATCGGCGCCAAAACGCTGCGCATTCACATTGGCGCTGTAAAGCATCGCTTCACTGACCGACTGAACCGCTCTGTCATTCATATTATCGCGGGTCACAACAGAAATTGCTTGCGGAGCCTCGCGAAAGGCAATGTCACTCTTGGTGGCTGCTCGGCTATAATCGGCAATGTATCCCTTAACCGGAGCGAGCGGTCCCTTCCCGCCAGATGTCTGAACTTCGATAGTTTGCAATTGGATAGAGCCCGCATCCTGCGCCAGCGTTGGCGCGGAAAAAGCGATAGTAGCCACTCCTGCCAAAAGTGCTGCCTTGAGTAAGGGATGTGCACCGTAACCCACTGTCTCGTTCTTAGCGTTCGGGTCGCGGGCAGCGGTGCTACTCGTATTCAATTCGGCTCTCCTGGTCGTTCATCACGTGAACGAGATATTTCCCGCTGGCGATAACGACCGCAGGTTTTGGCTGTCAAATTTGATATTGCGGAATCCTAGAATTCAGAATAATTCTAAATTACACCCGCATATCAATGCGTTGCGAAGCAGAATATATTCATCATCACTTGTTGAGTCAGGCCAAACTCGGTTGCAATCGGGTCAAAATTCTGCGATTTCCATCAAATATGACTTTTTTAGTCAAATTGGGCCAAATGGAAGACTGAATGCGACCGAAGCATGCAATTGATTATCAGGACATCAAACGACCTCTGGCCGTGATGCGCCGTGAATATACAGTTAGTATGAACTTCGGCTGGCACAGTCATCGCCGTGGACAGCTTCTTTACGGCAATAGCGGCTATATGACGGCAATGACCGAAGAAGGAGCATTCATGCTCCCTAGCGGCTACGCGATTCTTATAGCACCTGACCTGGCGCACGCGGTGCAGACCTTTGGCCAAACAAAAATGCATTCCGTCTACTTAGAGGAAAGTGTTTTGCGTGGATGTTGGGAGCCTACACGGGTTTTGAAAGTTTCGGCGCTGCTTGATGCCAGTATACAGGCATTGGCAAACGAACCTGTGCTTTATGATGAAACTGGCAGGGGCAAACACCTCTCAGCCCTTATCCTTGATGAAATTCGCAACGCTGACCAACGACCTTATACGGTTCCTTTGCCTGCCGAGAAGCAACTGCGCAAACTCTGCCGTGATTTACTCGACAATCCGGGAAACGATCTGACCATCGATGACTGGGCTGATAAGGTCGGCATGAGCCGCCGTACAATGACCCGCAAATTTCGCCAGGAAACAGGTATGAGTTTCATCGAATGGCGCCAGCGATTAAGGGTCTCGCATGTCATGCGCCGGCGAGCAGAAGGTGTTCCCTTGGCCGCCGCCGGTTTGGAGGCAGGGTATCAGAGCCTGTCCACTTTGCGAAAAGTATTGAAAACGTGGGCGCCGCACTCTGAGCTTTTACCAGGAAACTAAACATCCGAAAAAGGTGTCCCCATTTCCGATAAGATACGCATCAACACAAAAAATTCGAGCAGCAATCGGATTGCATTTTATCTAAGCGCATATAATGACGCGTTTTTATACAATTGCCTATTTTATAAGCAATAATCAGAGGGTGTTATGCCTATGAATTGCTCTTAGCTCACTCTCCTCCACTGCTAGCTAAACCTAAAAGCGCCTTCAGTTCCACTTATGGCCGCAAAAGCACAAGTTGCCGCTTAGAAATCCCGATTGGCACGGCACTTGCTTCTAATAAATCAAACGCATTGTTGAGCATATGACGAATAGGCCGCGGTGCAAAGAACCGGTTTAATACGCAGAACAAAAGAGACTAGGCGATGACAAAATATAAGCTCGAATACATCTGGTTGGATGGCTACACCCCTACCCCAAACCTGCGTGGTAAAACCCAGGTCAAGGAGTTCGAAGCATTTCCAACTCTTGATCAACTTCCTTATTGGGGCTTTGATGGTTCTTCTACGATGCAGGCAGAAGGCCGCAGCTCGGATTGCGTATTGAAGCCTGTTGCAATTTATCCAGATCCGGCCCGTACCAATGGTGCGCTTGTCATGTGCGAAGTCATGATGCCTGATGGTGTTACACCGCATCCGTCCAACAGCCGTGCGACCGTTCTTGATGACGAAGACGCCTGGTTTGGTTTCGAGCAGGAATATTTCTTTTTCGATAACGGCCGCCCACTCGGTTTCCCAGAGCAGGGTTTTCCTGCGCCACAGGGTCCTTATTACACCGGTGTTGGTTATAAGAACGTCGGATCGATCGCACGTAAGATTGTTGAAGAACATCTCGATCTCTGCCTTGCAACTGGCATCAATCACGAAGGCATTAATGCTGAAGTGGCCAAGGGTCAGTGGGAATTCCAGGTATTCGGTAAAGGTTCAAGAAGCGCTGCCGACCAGATCTGGATTGCTCGCTATCTCCTCCTGCGTCTTTGTGAACAGTATTCCATCGATATCGAATTTCACTGCAAGCCTCTCGGCGATACCGATTGGAATGGCTCGGGAATGCATTGTAATTTCTCGACCAAATTCATGCGCGAAGTTGGTGGAAAAGCCTATTTCGAAGCTCTGATGGCTCAGTTCGACAAAAACTTACAGGACCACATCGAAGTCTATGGTCCTGATAATCATATGCGCCTGACCGGCAAACATGAAACTGCGCCTTGGAACAAGTTCTCTTATGGTGTTGGTGATCGTGGAGCTTCGATCCGCGTACCGCACTCGTTCATCCAGAACAATTATAAGGGTTATCTGGAAGACCGCCGCCCTAACTCACAGGGCTGCCCTTATCAGATCGCCTCTCAGGTTCTTAAGACAATTTCCGAAGTGCCAACAACAGCTGACGAAGCACTCGCAGCTTAAACAGCTCGATAGTACGTGTATCAAGGTCGGCCGGGTTTTCATCCGGTCGGCCTTTTCTTGTCGGCTTTCAAGTGGCTTTTACCTCAGTGGCAAGTTGATCAAGATAACTGCGACACCAATGGAACACATCATTCGTTTCAACTGCTCTCATCATCGATTGATATCGTTCAATCCGCTGTTCCAGCGGCATTGAGACAGCGCGAGCAATAGCGTCGGCAATTGCTTCCACGTCATATGGATTAACCAGATGCGCACCTTCACCAAGCTCATGAGCTGCACCTGCAAAGCGCGAAAGAACGAGCACACCGGGATCCTCTGGATCTTGTGCAGCCACAAATTCCTTTGCTACGAGGTTCATCCCGTCTCTGAGTGGTGTAACAAGGGCTACCTTTGCCATTCTGTAAACGGCAGCAAGTAATTGTTGGCCAAAAGCACGGTTTACATATCGCACCGGCGTCCAGTCCAGACGACCCACAGTGCCATTAATCTGCCCGGCAATTTCGGCTACTTCATGTTGCAAGGCATCGTATTCCGCCACGCCAGAGCGGCTCTTGGGTGTTATTTGAAGTAAGGTTATACGCCCATGCCATGCTGGGTTCACTTCAAGAAACCTGCGGAAGCCTTTTAATCGTTCAGGTAGTCCTTTGGTGTAGTCAAGGCGGTCAACACCTGCGATTAAATCCCGCCCTTCCAGAGACTGCTTAAATCGCTGGATTGTGGGGTTATTGATTGCTGACTGAGCCGTATGGGAAAAGGAGCTGACGTCAATTCCAATCGGGAACGCACCTATTCGAAACTCCCGGCTTGGATTGCGGAATAATCCCGGGTCAGCTGCAACAGGTTGTGCTACTCCGCCGCGACGAAGGCAAAGAGCGAAATTTTCCGCATCATCCTCTGTCTGAAATCCGATGAGGTCAAAAGCCGTCATCGCATTTAGTAATGCTGCCTGTACAGGTAATGTCAGATACACATCCGGCGACGGCCAGGGGATATGCATGAAAAAGCCAATACGGTTCTTAACTCCCATTTGGCGGAGCTCTGCGGCCAAGGGCAGAAGATGATAGTCGTGAATCCAGATAAGGTCGTCTTGCTCAATTAATGGCAGTAACCTTTCCGCAAACAAGCGGTTGACCCTGAGATACCCTGCCATATCCCGGCGCGTATAGTCGGTAAGATCAATACGGTAATGACACAGGGGCCATAATACGCTGTTGGCAAGGCCTTCATAATATTCAGATAAATCCTGATCTGAGAGATCAGATAAGGCATAAGTGATTTCGCCTTCTTCCCTTATCGTAAGCGGACCGGGTTCCTTCCCACCACTTGATTTGCCAGACCATCCCATCCAAATACCACCGTTCTCCTTAAGTGCGGACTGAACGGCCACCGCAAGCCCGCCAGATGGCGGACGGTCCGGATTAGGCACGCGGTTGGAAACGACGATAAGGCGACTCACGAAATATCCTCCGGCAGATTCAAATGCGGTATTGAAATTGCGTTTTCTAATTCATCCTTGAATTGCTTCACTTACAAAGCCTCCCTATCCAGCACCTGAACTGTTCTGGAGAGTGGGTAACTATCGAAGCGTTGGTTTTGTTTCCAACGCCATGCATGCCCACCCGAATACTGGCACCTCCCATCGAGTTGGCCTCAAGAAACATCGCTTCATCGGTGAGATCATCTCCCGCAGCGACCGGAAACTTGCTCTGGAAAGGACCTACTCGCATGAACCGACGCAACGCCTGAGCCTTGTCACTGCCAGCCGGTTTGAGTTCAAATACAAACTTCCCGCCTTGTAGCGAGTACGCCGCCCCGGCACTTTCCGCAGCTGCCGTCATGATATGACGCACAGCTTCTTCCTTGTCTGGTGCCAACCTATAATGAAGGGCAAAGGCTCCGCCTTTGTCTTCGAAAATGACACCTTCAAGGTGGTCCGCCTCTCCTTTGGCCATATCGCGGGCTGTCAAATACCATTCGTCGTGGCGCTCCGCGTTCGAGTGAGCCATTTCATATGTCGAAGATTTTTCTGACCCGAAGCGAAACTCGGCGCCGTGAAGACCGGCCACGAAAAAGGAATGCCGAGGAAATAGTTGATCAACAAACTTGATCGAACGACCGGTTACAATGGCGACCGCACCGGATGTGCGCTTAGACAAGAGTTCCAGATTCTCTTGAAGTCCTACTTCTACTCGAACAGCATCCGGCGTGGGTGCAAGGTCAAGAAGGGTGCCATCAAGATCAAAAAAGAAAGACAATCTTGTCAGATCAGAGAAATCTGCCCAATTCGTAGACACATCGGTCTTTAAATAGTGAAAACCGGGAAACGAAAATAGCGACGGCGCAGTCCATTCCATCGGCTCTTTGGATTCTTTATACTTTGGCATGCAAAGGAGAATAGGGCACGAACACGCTAAAACAACCGTGTCGCCATGCCACAAATGAAATGTTCGTTGGGCAGCAAGCATTAAGGCGCTGATTTTGATCAGCGCCTTAATGCATATTCATTACATGGTGACCCCCCTTCAGGAGCTCACACCGCCAGATAATTTTTCAGGAATGTGCGTGTACGATCCTGCTGAGGGTTACGCAAGAGTGCATCAGGTGTACCTTCTTCAACAACCACGCCGCAGTCCATAAACAAAATCTTGTCGGCAACTTCGCCAGCAAAACGCATTTCGTGCGTGACAATCAGCATGGTCATGTGTTCGGCAGCAAGCTGCTTCATGACAAGGTTCACCTCATCAACCAGCTCGGGGTCGAGTGCAGAGGTTGCTTCATCGAACAGCATGACCTTTGGCTGCATCGCCAATGCACGAGCAATCGCCACGCGCTGCTTCTGACCGCCCGAGAGGCGGGAGGGATAGACATCTGCCTTACTGGCCAGTCCAACCTTGGCAAGCAGCTCAAGCGCCAGCTCACGTGCCTGCGACCTGATCATGCTCTTAAGCTTGATCGGACCAAGTGTGATATTCTCCAGAACAGTCAAATGTGGGAACAGATTAAAGTGCTGGAAAACCATTCCCATTTGCTGGCGCACAGAGTTGATATGCTTTTCAAAGGCCTGTCCTTTGAGCGGTTGATTGACTTGTGTCCCATCGAGCCAGACTTCGCCACCATTTAACGTTTCAAGATGGTTGATGGAACGCAGAAGCGTACTCTTTCCTGAACCGCTTGGACCTATAATTGCGATGATCTGTCCGCGCGATACCGAAAGATCAATTCCCTTCAGAACTTCCAGTACGCCATAGGCTTTGCGGGCACCTTTAACTTCAACCATTGGCTTCAGCGTGCTCATCGCGTTACCTCCACTTTTCTTTCAATATGTCGCAGCCCTGCTTCCATAACGAGGTTTACCAGATAATAGAGTGCAGCTGCGGTGAGATAAAACTCAAATGGACTATAGGTTTCGCTGATGGCTATCTGTGCACTATTGACCAGTTCAGCAATTCCGATAATCGAAACAAGCGATGTATCTTTGAGCAGAACGATCATGTTGTTACCGATAGGCGGAATAGTGTTCCGGATCGCCTGCGGAATGATGACATAACGTAGTGCTTGTCCGCGGCTCAGGCCGATTGACCGGGCACCCTCTGTTTGTCCGGGATCAACCGAAACAATACCTGCACGAATGACATCCGCATTATAGACGGCAAAATGCAGGCTCAGACCGATAATGCCTGCAAAAAGTGCCGGAATATCGATGCCGATTTGCACGAGCCCATAATAGATGAGGTAGAGCTGCAAAAGCAAAGGCGTTCCCATAAAAAGCCACATGAAGAAGCGTATGGGATATGCAAGTACAGACGGCGCGTAAAGAACGATCAGAGCAAACAGAATGCCGAAAACAAAGCTGAGAATGCTGGATGCAACGGCTAGAACAACCGTCCACCAAAGTCCGACCAAAAGAAGGTCGGTATAAGGAACAACGATACTGAAATCGAGTGTTGGCATGATGTGTCCTCCCTCAACGCGGCGCAAAGCGCTTGTCGAGCAGATCGACAATCATGACGACGACATAAACAATGATCATGTAAAGAACAGCTGCGACTGCAAATATCTCGAAAGGCTTGTATGTTGAACTGATAAAGCGCTGCGCTGTATAGGTGAGTTCCACGACCGATATTGTTGAAACCAATGCCGATCCTTTGACAAGAGCAACAGCGTTTACGCCCAATGGTCGGATCATGAGACGGGCAGCTTGTGGCAAGATGATCAAACGTAATGTTTTTTCCCGATCAAAGCCTATGGAGCGTGCTGCCTCCATTTGTCCGCGGTCCACACTCGCGATTGCTCCGCGAATGGATTCAGCCATATAGGCACCGATGTTCAGTCCGAGCCCAATAACTCCTGCGGAATAAGGCTCCAGTTCCAGGCCAATCTGCGGGCCGCCAAAATACAGGACAAACAATTGAACCAGACATGGAGTGCCGCGAAACACACTAATATATGCACCGGACAAAAAACGCAGCATGGCGCTGTTCGACAGACGTGCGATCACCAGTATGCCTGCGACGACGAATCCCAGCAAAAGAGCCAGCACAGAAATCTGCACAGTGACCCATGCAGCCTCCAGGAAAAATGGGAGGACGCGCTGCATTAACGCAAGATCCATAAAGATACTCCGGAAAGCCATGTGAACCGGCCCGGTTGTTCCGGGCCGGACTTAAACTCGATTAGCGAATGTCGCTACCGATCCACTGCATGGAGATCTTTTCGTAATCACCATTAGCGAGCATTTCGTCGAGGGTCTTCTGCATCACAGCTTTAAGTTCAGGATTGTTTTTGCGAATTGCGATACCGAGCGCAACGCGACCGCCCTCAATGTTTGGTGTGTCCAGAATACGGACCTTCTGGCCAGTTTCCTTCACAGCAATCATTACCGGAATACTATCCATGACAAGCGCGTTGATGCGACCTGCCTCCAGATCGATCAGCATTTCAGGCAGGCCTTTATAGGTGCGAACCGTCAGATCACCCTGCGCTTTTGCCCATTTCTCATGAGCGTCGCCCATTGTGACACCAACGGTCTTGCCATTCAGGTCTTCGAGTTTCTGAATGTCTGAGCCGTCTTTTACAACGATAGTACGTCCAGCATGATAGTAAGGACCGACAAAGTCGACGGCCTTTTCACGCTCTGGCGTGATTGTCATGGACGCAACAACAGCATCGTATTTCTTTGCGAGAAGACCCGCAATAATGCCATCAAACGGTGTGGTCATGATCTTTGGTTTGAGCCCCATTTTTTCTGCAATTGCAGAACCGATCGATGCGTCAAAGCCAACAACTTCGTTTTGTTCGTTCGTGAAACTGAACGGTGGATACTGACCGCTCATAGCAATGCGCATCTCACCGGATTCTTTGAGCTTTTCAAGCTCATCAGCCTGCACTGGCACACTCGAAAAACTTGCAGTAATAGCAACCGCTGCGATTGCAATGAGGCTCTTCAGCTTTGAACTCATGACTTTCCGTTTCCTCTGGATTTGTCTTTTTGTTTTAGGGTTATGGTTTGCCACTAACCTTCATTTGTGAGCTTGGCACAGGCTTAGTTTGCAAGCATCCTGCAATATGTCTGCCAGCCCGACATATTGACGGAATCAACCGGCATATTGTCGGCTTAAGACACGAGCGCTTCCACTGCGTTTACCAGAGCTCCGCTCAGGTTCTTCCGCGTGCATTGAAGTGAACAGGCTAAACAAAACGGCCGTATTTCCGCCGGGCTATCCGAGCGGAAATACGGCCTTTAGTGTGAAGTCGTTCGGGCGTTTTACCGCAGAGCAGCCACAAAGCTGTCGTTCAGGACGCTGAGCAGATGATCGGCATTGTCGCGACTGAAAACCATAGATGGGCGCATCTTCAACACGTTATCATGTGGGCCTTCAGTGCCCATCAAAATGCCACGCTGTCTTGCACCATCGTTGATGCGTTGTGCGAGAGCGGTCGCGGGTGCCTTGGTCTTCCGATTCATGACGAGTTCAATTCCGAGAAACAGGCCCTGGCCACGAACATCGCCGATGATGTCAAAACGCGTTTGCATTTCGCGAAAACCATCAAGCAGATAGTTGCCGACATCGAGCGCATTTTTGCGCAAGCCATCACGTTCAATAACATTGAGTACAGCGAGGCCTGCGGCACACGAAACCGGATTGCCGCCAAATGTATTGAAATACTCCATGCCATTATTAAAGCTGTCAGCCACTTCCCGCGTTGTGACAACCGCCGACATCGGATGACCGTTACCAATGGGTTTGCCCATGGTGACGATGTCAGGGACAACGTCTTGCAATTCGAAGGCCCACCAATGACTCCCCACACGACCAAAGCCGACCTGCACTTCATCGGCAATACATACACCGCCCGCAGCGCGAACCATAGCGTAGACTTCTTTGAGATAGCCTTCCGGCAGGAACACCTGACCGGCAACACTTGGAATGGATTCAGCCAGGAAGTATGCGGGTGTCCGGCCCTGATTGCGCATTGTATCGATATGCTCGGCAATGTTGCTGGCAAAGCGCTTGGCATGTTCTTCAACAGGCCAATCTTCCGAAGCATGATAGCTATCAGGAATGACGCCTTCAAACACATGTGCAGGGCGACCCTTTCCACCTTTGCGCTTATATTTATAAGGGCTAAGATCGATGAGTTCCTGTGTTGTGCCGTGATAAGCCCAATCAAGCACAATCGCTTCATTGCGACCGGTATGATTACGCGCCATTCTCAAGGCTAGGCTGTTCGCCTCGCTGCCTGAACAGGCAAATGATGCGACGGTGAGCCCTTCTGGCAGAGTTGCTGTCAGTCGCTCCGCATATTCCACAATGTTGTCATGCAGATAACGGGTGTTGGTATTCAACACTGCCGCTTGTCGGGCAATGGCCTCAACCACTTCGGGATGTGCATGGCCAATGTGACAGACATTGTTAAAGCAATCGAGATAGGTACGCCCATGGTTATCGATAAGCCATGTGCCCTCCCCGCGAACAAACTTTATCGGTTCGGAATAGGAAATCGACAGGTTTGGCAGCAGGATTTCTTTGCGCTTCTCGATTATTTCGGCTCGCGTACGACCATCCTGATGGAACGTTTCTGGTGGAATACCAGCCAGTTCAGCGACATCGGGGAACAAATCTGCCCATACATCAAGATATGCAGATTCACCGACGCCCAAAATCTCGGTTGCCGTCAGATTGACGTCTGTCGTCATTCCAAAATGCAGATGTGGTGTCCACCCACCGTTCTCATGAATATCGCCCATATGACCGACGAGGTCGCCAGCCTGAAGTTTCTGACCAGGCCGCAGACGCTCCAGCGCCTCATGAGCCATATGCCCCCAAAGCGTCACAAAAGGCGGGCAGCCTTCTGGGCGGTGTTCAAGTTTGACCAGACCGCCATATCCAAGTGGCTCGTGTTCAATTTCAACGCTTATAACGGTTGCCGCCAGTGGCGTGTAAAGCGGAGTACCTGCTGGCATGAATAAATCTACACCAAGGTGATGAATGCGGCGCTGACCATCGATGAAGCGTGATTCAAATGCCTTGTCTGTATAGACAGTTCGTTTTTCACCCCAGGAACCTATGCCCAGATCAATGCTATTCTCTACGCAAAAATCGTCCCACCACTTCGTGGCCTCTGTTGCACGCTGCTCGGCGGAAGCAACTGTCATGAAATGAGATGCATCCCCATAAGGTACAATCGCTTTGGTCATGGTCGCAGGCGCGGGATGCACGATTGAGGCAAATGTTTTGGCGTTATCAGATACCCATTCGCGGACAGCACCAGCACCATCTATGGCGTCAAAGCCGCAAGCTTTACGCAAAATGGCTGTCGCAAACCGTGGGTTCATCGCATCCATTTTCTCCAGGAGACGCCAAGCTGGCGCCTCGCTGATGGCGAGATAAGGATTGTCGTTGGTCTTTTCCCGACGCGAGGCTGAAACTGTGACGCTCGTTACGAGCCGCATCGCAATAAGGTCGAACAGCAGATCAACTTCTTCCGCTTTGAGCGGATATTTTTCATGGAACCCCGAAGCAAGTGTCGCCGCCGCGCCAATAGGGTCTTCCATGTCGAGCGCTGAGTAAGCACATGCAATCGCGACTTCCGCGATCAGCACTGTATGAACGGCATCACCAAAATCGATGAGACCAGCAATCTTTCCGTTGTCTCTGTTATCGACCAGAACATTCCAGTCATTTGCATCATTATGAATAACCTGTGCGCGTAGACCTGCAAGCTTGGGCTCGATCAGAGTTTCAAAGCGAGTGATAAACCGCTCAAGCAGTGCTCTTTTGTCTGCATCGTCAATGAAGTGCAGGCGTGTACGCGCACGACCTGCATAACGAAGGTCCCAATCCAGGTCCCGGAGCGCGCCTGGATGAATGAACCCCTGCAACGCGTGATCCAGTTCACCCAATGAACGGCCCAGATTGCGCATCAAATCGAATGTTCTGGTTACTTGTGCCAGTGGTGTTCCAGGGAGCCAGCCAACCAAACGTAGCGCATGCTTTTCGCCGTCTTCAGCAACGGCTTGGGCGAGGAGGTCACCGGAGAGACTTGTCTTGAGATGCGGTACAGCCAATCTGGACTTTGCACTGGAAAGATGATGCAGCAGAGCCGTCTGAAACTCGCTCTCAACTCTCGGTTCGCTGGCATTGACGATCTTTAAGATCCAATCAGACTCCGTTCCGGTTTTCAGACGGAAATTACAATCACGCTCACTATCGAGTTCAGACGCGCTGGCACTTACGCCAAAAACTTCTTTGGCAAGCCTTTCGGCATCAATCGCTGAAAACTGTGGTGCGGGATGGGAGAGATCGGTCATAGCCAGTATTTTTCCAGGTTACATTTCTTAGCCGCAGCTTGGCATGCAAAGGATTTTCGGGCATCAAGTATCCTGTCGGGATAACCGGCACATTGTCGGAATAGACCGGCATATGTCCGGCCATGTGAATAGGGTGATAATGCGCGAACTAGATGCGAAAGATCGTGAAATACTGGCAATCCTGTCGAAGGAAGCACGTATTGCGTTGAAAACGCTTGCGGGGCGTATTGGATTGTCGCGTAGTGCTACGAGTGAACGCGTCACAAATCTTGAGCGCAGCGGAGTCATAAGAGGATACCGCGCCGATATCGGTGAAATTGACGCAAATGTCATTCGAGCAGCGTTTTTAATCAATCTGCGACGGACCCCCGCACATGATCTGCTGGATATCCTCGCACGACACCCGGAAGTGCGCCGGGTATCATCAGTGAGCGGCCAGCTTGATCTGATCGTCGAACTGGAGACGGGTTCAATCGACGGCCTTAATCGGGTACGCGATTTGATTGCAGGGCATGATATGGTCGAAGATCTCACGACCGCCATTATCCTGAGACGCGATATTGATCGCGAGTTAAATTAAAGTCAATCCGCGACCTTGAATGCCACTTATTATGACGCTAAATTATGTCATAATAAGTGGCATCTTGGGAAGGAGACAATATCATGGGGCCTCGCACAATATTCAGATAACGGTCTGTTTGCACCACGGAAAATCGCTGATGCGTTACGTACGACAAGCGATGAAGTTGCCCGTTCGGCAGGATTGGGACGCGATGCCGTACAGCGGAAAGACCGCGTACAATCTGACAAGACGCAGAAGCGGCTACGCGAGATGGTCGAGATTTTAAACAAGGTCGAGCCACGTTTTGGTTCAGCTCTTATGGCTTATGCCTGGTATCGTTCCGAACCGTTGGCGGGCTTTTCAGGCCAGACAGCTATGCAATTGGTGCTCACTGGCAGGGCCAGTGAAGTTCTTGATTATATAGATGCTGTTGATGCCGGGGTTTATGCCTGACCGTGCCAATCAGCTATCAAGACAAACTTTATCGAGCCTTGAATCCTGTTTTTGCGCGGGAGCCTCTTTCCGGGCGGGGCGCTGAGCTTTACGGCGGGCGCTTCAATCCCAAAGGGGTTTCGGCGCTTTACGCGTCCCTCAGCATCATGACCGCACTTCGCGAGGCCAATCAGGTTGGCAACCTGCAACCAACGACAATTGTGCCTTATGATGCAGAGGTCGAAACTATTTTCGACTGCAGGGACGAGCTCGCATTAGAAGAAATGGGAATGGACGCAGCAATGCTTGCGCATGATGGTTGGCGAGAGCAAATGCGATTGAAAAGTGAAGCCACGACGCAGATTTTTGCGAGACGCTTAATCGCAGCCGGTTATAGTGGCTTGCTGGTGCGCAGTTTTGCAAAAGGTGCAAACAAAGATGATCTTAATCTCGTTCTTTGGCGGTGGGGGCCATCGCCCCCTTCCCGCCTCACCTTGATTGATGATGAAAATGGGCTCTCCCGCTAAAAAACGTCGAAAGCAGTTTCATAGTTTTTGAGGAGTAGCTCTAGTTAGCAAAGACACTTCCCGGATTCATTCGTCCGTTGGGATCCAACACACTACGCAATGATCGCATGAGTTCCATACGAACGGGGTCAGAACGCGTGGCAAGCTCAGAGACCAACTTGCGACCAATCCCATGCTCAGCAGAAAAAGTGCCGCCGAGTTCGTCAACAACATCATGAACCTGCTTCATGACGTTAGCTGTCACGTCTGCTGGATCAGCAAATGCCGCCCATTCATCATGTGTGAAATGTGCGATGAAATGAATATTTCCATCACCAATATGAGACACAATCAGAATCGTTGCCTGAGGATAGATTGTATGGACAGCTGCAGTAGCGCGTTTGATCATCAACGGTACGATTGCCGGACGCACAGCAATGTCATGTGACAAGCTATGTCCATGCAGTTTATTGGCCTCCGACACCGAGTGCCTTAAATGCCAGATGTCTTCCGCATGTGCTTCGCTTTGAGCAATGAAGGCATCTTCAACCAAACCGGCCTCAAACTGCTCTGCCAACCATTCTTCGAGAGCGACATGAAGCTCTGTCGTCGCGTCTGTACTACCCAGTTCGACAAGCAAGGACCAATCTGGCCGGCTTTCAAGCGGATGCCTCGAACGCGGTATATGTTGCAGAACCAGATCAACCTGCTCACCAGACAAGAGCTCCGCCGCCTGGACCGCAGTATCAAACCGATCCTGCAAGCCCATCAGAATGGTTACTGCAGCATCGAGATTTGGCAAAGCAATCCAAGCATGTCCTGATGACCGCAGCACTGGCTGTAAACGCAGAGCGGCCGCCGTGATGATCCCCAGTGTGCCTTCAGCTCCGATGAAGAGGTTCTTTAAATCATACCCGGTGTTGTTTTTGCGCAATGCCTTCAAATCGTTCAATACCCGACCATCCGGCAGCACCACTTCGATGCCGCAGATCAGGTCACGAATAGGACCGTAACGAAGAGCACTGGTTCCTCCAGCATTGGTTGATGCCAGCCCCCCGATCTGTGCGCTGCCTTCGCTGCCAAGATGCAATGGAAAACGACGATCAACGGAACCTGCGGCATCATGAGCTGCCGTCAGGGTCAATCCAGCTTCAACCACGATTACATTCGACGCTTTGTCAATTTCACGAACTGCATCTAGACGACGCAGACCCAGAACAATGGTACGTCCCAGACTTAGAGGGACCGCGCCCTGACACAATCCGGTATTGCCCCCTTGAGGAACGATCGTGCTGCCATGCTCACTGGCAATGCGCATTACGGAAGAAACCTGTTCAGTGGTTGCTGGCAAAACAACAGCGATTGCCTGTCCAGTCTCATAGCCACGCCAGTCAGTCAGGAACGGCTCTTTATCATGAGCATCAGTCAACACATACTGGCTGCCAACGGCCTGACGAAGGTCGTGCAGGAAAGCATCATTGGAGCTGGACTTGGACAACATTTTCTTACCTGTGAAATTGAAAAGCACGTCTTTTGGGAAGTGGCGGTCAACCAACCCATTCGGATTGGCGAAGTGCAGAAATATCCTGGGCGCCGGCAAAGCCGAGAAACAAACGCAGTTCGTCCCTTAACTGTTCAACCATACGCACAACGCCGTCTGCGCCCCCTGCTGCAAGACCATAGAGAGGCGCACGCCCAAGAAACACGCCATCAGCACCAGCCGCCAGTAGTTTTGCTGCATCAGACCCGCGTCTCACGCCACTGTCGGCAAAAAGCGTTTTGTGAGGCCCCGCAGCGTCCCGTATCCTTGGCAGAACGTCCAATGGCAGAGCCGCACTATCGAGATTGCGGCCGCCATGCGCCGATACCACCACGCCATCGCAACCTAAATCGAAAACCTCAATTGCGTCAGCCGCAGACAAAACTCCTTTGATCAGAAGTTTATGCGGCCAGCGGTGACGAAGCTCTTTGACGAAATCTCTATCAAGCACAGTGTCGAGAGCGAAGCGCGGATCGCGGATGGAATCTGTCACTGCTTTAGCCACATCCCCGGGATAATGCGCATAGGACGGGAATCCTTTGCGCAATAGATATCGTCCCATGACTCCAAGTGTCCAATGCGGATGAAGCATCAAGTCCACTGCCAGCGTGGCTGAAAATTGTAGTGGCACCCCAAAACCATTGCGTCGGTTATGGATCTTTTTAGGTGATGCTGGCGTATCAACCGTCAATACCAAAGTATCAACACCACATGCTTTTGCACGCTCAAGCAGTTTCCATGTTTCTGAACGATCACGCCAGACATATAGCTGAAACCATAAGTCGCTATTGGGTGCTCCGGCCGCAATCTGCTCGATACTGGTCGATGACTGCGTTGCCACAACATAAGGCAGCCCGGCTGCTTTTGCTGCGCGCGCCATGAGAACTTCCCCATCATAGCGGACCATGCCCGCCAGAGCGGTAGGAGCAATCATAAACGGACAGTTGTGTGTGCTCCCAAGGTATTGTGCAGACAGATCAGGCGTGGTGACTGGACGCAGGACGTGTGGAACAACACGGCGCTTGGCGAAACCATTATGAAGCGCCGAAAGGGCGGTTTCTGCTTCGGTTCCCCGATCAATATATTCAAACAAAGCGCGGGGGAGAAAGACCTTTGCTCGTTCCCGCGCTTCCGCAAAATCCAGAAATCCCGCCCCGCCTGTCATGGACTATGCGATCCCTTCGGTGCGCAAACCTTCAACTGCCTTGAGTATCAGTGCCTGGGTTGCGTCATTGGGTGTCTTCAAAGGCAAAGAGACAGGCCCCACTGGCAGGCTCAGCTGAGCCATCATTGCTTTCAACGGACCAGGATTAACTTCGTTGAACAAAGCTGCGAATGTTGGAAGGAGCTTCCGATGAAGCGCAATCCCTTCCGCATAATTTCCGTCAACAAGCGTATCATGGATCTGTGTCCAGTAAGCTGGCAACATCGGAGCGCTGGCAAGAATGCCGCCCTTAGCACCATACATGATATGGATAGCGTACATCATGTCGTCGCCAGATAACAACGCGATACGATCACCAATCGCCGCAGACAAGCGGTTGAAATAATAAGCATCGGTATTGCAAATTTTTGCACCGATGATCGTACCATCTTCACCCAGCGTCTTCAGCGTTTCGACCGTGGTTACAAAGCTGGTTCGCGCAGGCACATCATAATAGACAAGTGGTAGATCAACAGTCTTTCGATAAGCGCGGAAATAGTCGATCACGCCCTGCTGGCTCGGAATAACGTAAAATGGGGTTACCAGCAGCAGCGCATCAGCGCCTGCTTCTTTAAACGCATTGCCATGATCTACTGCTTCAGCCCAGCCCGGCGAGACGACGCCGGCGACAACCGGAACGCGGCCATTCACAATCCGTACCGTTTCCCGCACAATTTCGAGCCTGACAGCGGCGGAAAGCGCGGTAAATTCGCCCGTGCCACCGACAGGCGCAAGCCCCTTCGCACCGCCAGCCAGATTTGCCTCAATAAGGACTTCCAGCTTTGCAACATCGAGTTGTCCGGCTTCAGTCAGTGGTGTTGGAATTGCGGGGAACATTCCATGCAGATCATAGTGCTTCATTGTCGAATATCCGCTTCTGTCTGGTATTTTGATTAGTGCTCAACTTTGGAAAGGAAGCTCTTCAGACGGTCCGTTTTAGGCTGGCGCAGTACTTCTCCCGGTGCGCCTGTCTCAACAACATGCCCGCTTTCCATGAAAATGACTTTTGACGCGACATTGCGTGCGAAACTCATTTCATGCGTAACGACAATCATTGTTGTTCCGTCAGCAGCCAGTCCCTGCATCACATCAAGAACCTCACCCACCAACTCTGGATCGAGCGCTGATGTTGGTTCGTCAAACAGCATAACTTCCGGCTCCAGAGCCAAGGCACGTGCGATAGCCACACGCTGCGCCTGACCACCAGAAATCTGATGCGGATAGAGACTGATTTTGTCAGACAGCCCAACTCGCTGAAGGAGCTTCATGGCCAGTTCTTGCGCTTGAGGCTTCGTCTTCAGCTTGTTCAGCAGTGGACCGGACATCACATTTTGCAGAACAGTCATGTGTGGGAAGAGATGGAACCCCTGAAAAACCATGCCAGTTTTGGCGCGAAATTCGGCTTTAACTCGCTCCGAGAACTTGCTCTTTGCGTGAAAATCCAGGCTGTTGCCTGCAATCTCAATAAGACCTTCCGTTGGCTGCTCGAGCAAATCAAGACAACGAAGTAATGTCGACTTCCCACAGCCTGATGGCCCAATAAGAACGGCCACATCGCCACGATCTACTGAAAGATCTATCCCCTTGAGAACTTCATGCGTACCAAATGTTTTACGCAGGCTTTTGACGTTAATCATCGCATGACCCTCAATGTTTGATTTCGAAACGGTTCGCAATCAGCGTCACGGGAGTGAGGATCGCCAGATACAGCAATGCTGCAAAGGTATAGACCTCAAGTGGTCTGTACGTTTCCATCGTCAAGCTACCAGCCGCATACATAAGATCAGGAACTGCCACCACTGAAAGAAGCGATGTGTTCTTAAGTTGCAGAATTGTCTGACTGACAATTGGCGGGATCATGCGTCGCGTTGCCTGCGGCAGAATGATGTGTCGCATTTTCGTAAAATAGGAGAACCCCAATACGGTCGATGCTTCCCATTGTCCGCGATCAATTGAGATCACGCCGGCCCGGAAAATTTCAGCTGCAAACGCACCCATGTAAAGCGTCAGGCCCAGTCCGGCTGCGAACCAATCCGGCAAGGTGTAGCCAGTGAGCATCGGCAATGCATAGAAGAACCAGACGATCTGCACGAGTAGTGGTGTGCAGCGAAAGAGATGTATGTAGGTATTGATGACCCAGGTCAGAACCGGAATACGGGATACTAAGGCGAGCCCTAATACGACACCGATGAGAAGACCTGCCAGCGACGTAACGAAGGCATAGGCCACCGTTACACCAATAGCATTGAGCCACAATTGTCCGTCCAGAATAACGGACCAGTCAAATTGGTACATCCGAATGCACTCCCATTTTTGCGGCCACACTGAATCCGGATCAGGCAGCCTTTTTTTCGCAGCTAGCTTGATTCGAAGTTGAAGAAAAGCAATTTCGCACAAATAATTATTAATTAATCATATTGTGATTAAATATAATCGATATACGATTACTTATGTTGATATTATGTTTAATTTCAATTTTTAATGATGGATTTTCGTGAAGAAATGATTTTTCGCTTGTCGTTGATAATGAGAAGATCACAAGGTGCAACCGGGCAATTTAAAGCTCTCCATAGAAGGGCACTTGAAGGGAATATGATAATGATGAAGACGATTGCAGCTGCGCTTTTGGCTTGTGCAAGCATTACAATGAGTGCGCCAGCAATGGCTGAATCGGTATGGGACAAGATCGAACGTACCGGTGAAGTTGTATGCGGCGGAGTCAGAAACTATCCACCGACATCGTTTCATGTGGGTGGAAACCTCGAATATGCCGGTTACGGACCACGGGTCTGCCGCAAGATGGCAGCGGATCTGGGTAAGGCCATGGGTAAAGAGCTCAAGCTGAAATGGCGTGAAGTGACATGGCAGAGCGTTGTGCTCGATTTGCAGTCTGGTCGCCTTGATATTTTTCCAGGTATGACGGCAACGGAAGAGCGCAAAAAGGCTTTGGCCATGGCTGGCCCCGTTTGGCAGATGTCGGATTGTGTCATTGGCGCCAAGGGCAAAGAGCCTATGGCGACATGGGAAGAATACAATTCGCCCAATGTTACATTCGCGATGGTCACAGGCGCAGCACAAACTGCGTTCATCAAGCAGGACATGCCAAACGCCAAGATCATGAACCTTAAGGAAATGAGCGAGGCGATCATGGCTGTGCAGTCTGGCCGTGCTGATTACATGCTGCAGGAACTGCCGATCTGCATAAAAACTTTTGAAAGCGCACGTGGCATTTTCTCAAGCTACAAAGTGCCAGAACCAGTCCACGGCATTCCTGTTTCAGCTGCGACCCGCAAGGATGAAGACGGCCGCGTTCAGGAATTCCTCCAGAAATGGGCAGACGAAAACCGCTCGAACCAGGCAATTGTTCCGTTACTCCTTGAAGGCTTCAAGGACGCCGGCATGGATACTTCCGCCCTGCCTGAAGGCATTCGTTTCTAAAACAAACGGGAAGGGTGTCGATATCGACACCTTTCTTCCTCCTGTCTCGTTATATGCAGCATTTAGTGAGTAACGATCAGGAGAATCTTTAAGCTATCTGAGAATAGGTAATAATTATTGACTAGATGATGGTATCGGGAATGCCATGTCAGAGGAGAGGTTGAGCTAACAATGGCAAAGAACGATGAAGAACATGACGACCCAATGATGGTCAGAGCGGTTGAAAAAGCTTTTCGTGTTCTTGAGACATTCGACCCGGTTCATTCTCGCCAAACTCTGACGCAACTGGCTCAACGCGCCGGTATCGACCGCTCAGCGGCACAGCGTTTTGCCCATACATTGCTACATCTTGGCTATATTCAGAAAGTGCCGGGTAGCAAGACCTATGAGCTGGCGGCCAAGTCTCTTAACATGGCTTACCGCTATACACGCTCGAGTTTACTCGTGCAGAGGGCACATCCCTATTTACTCCATCTTAATCGCAGCACAGGAGAGACAATTTCTCTCACCTTGCTCGACGACACCGACATTATCTATCTCGCACGTTATCTTTCCTCAAATACGCTTGATAATGATGTCATTGTTGGCAGCAGATTGCCGGCATATTGCTCTGCAGCCGGATTGGTATTCCTGGCTGGTCTTGATGATAGCAAAATCCACGACATTCTGGCGCGCAGCGACTTACGAGCCTATACGCCTAAAACGGTTTTTGATCCGGAGAAAATCTGGCGGCGGATATATGAAACGCGTCAGCGCGGTTTCGCTATCGCAGAAGAGCAGGTCTATACCAACGATATTGCACTGGCTGCGCCAATTTACTTACCGGATGGGCACACAACAGCTGCCGCTGTCCTTGCCGCATCAAACCTGCGCTACAACGAAGACACTCTGATAAGGCAATTTGTTCCTATGATGATTTCAGCGACGCGCTCGGTTACGCAAATTTTGACGTAAGCGTCTAAAAAACACTATGAAGAAGCTGTTTCAACACGGTTCTTTCCGTGTGATTTCGCTTCATAAAGTGCCATGTCGGCTTTACGCAGAATGCTGTCGAATGATGACGATGAATTTTTCTGCTTAGCCACACCGATCGATACCGTCACTTTTATTTCGACATTACCGATGGAAAATACATCTTTTTCAATTTTCTTTCGGATCCCTTCTGTCGCCGTTATGGCCTGCTGACTGTTGGCTTCACCAAAAATTATCACGAACTCTTCTCCGCCAGAGCGCGCGACGAAATCTCCGTTCTCCATCGACGCCTGTAAGCGGAAGGCAACATGTTTGAGAACCCTGTCGCCAACATCATGGCCATGGCTGTCGTTGATCAGCTTAAAATTATCGATATCAAGGACTGCCACCGCGTGATGAACTTCACACGCGCTGGTGGCTTCAAATCTGTCTGCGCCGACTTCATTCAAAGTTCTGCGATTGGGCAGCCCAGTTAAATAATCCCTGGATGCGGCCCGCTCCCATCGGCGCCTTATCTGGTCGGTGCACATCAATATAAAGGCGGTTGTTCCAATGATGGGAAGAACGGCAAGGAACAGCGGCGTGACCGCGTTCATCCAGTTGGTATTGTCTGCAATGTCCAGGGCAGCACTGGGACTGATGCCCACATAAAAAAGTGCACGGGCGGCGGTGGCGCTCAGAGCGGCAATGTATAGAGATAGCAACATCACACGGCTGCGCGATCCATCGCTATAACGTCGGTTGGCGAGGATACGAATACTGGCTGCCATCAACCAAATCCATACAATGGAGACGATAACGATACGCGCCAGTGTATTGGGCATCACAATCACAAAATACGTGAAAGGTATCATCGCGAGGATGGAAATCACCCAGGGGAACAGAATGCTTTTCAGGTTATGAAACTGTCTTATTGCCGTATAATACAGGCACAGACCCGCAAAAAGGCAGGCGTTTGCTATGGTTACCGTCACGGCAGGTGGTGCAATTTTACTGGCTGCAAAAATAGCGCACCCGAACGCGACGAGCAAAGTCGCCCACATCCAGTTCATTGCAGCAGGTCGCAGTGACACCGGAAAATCGCGATTGATGGCGCTTAGCATAGCGCCGTTGGCAAGGATAATCAAAGTGACGGTTAGAAAAACCGATTTGGCGTCCACCTCTCCCTACCCCCAATCAATTCGATCTGCCTACTCAATGCAGTCAGCTTAAGAATTCTCTCAACACGTCGAAAGTGTGATCGCCATGATATGTTGTTTCGCCTGCACACACTGCGTCATATGAATTGCCACCCGAACCTCCAAACGAATGCGCCTCTTCAAACCAATTGGAACTTCATAATTCGATGATCTATGTATCTCAAAATATATTAGCGCGCTGATATTCAGCAAAGGTTCATAAACTTTCAGCTAACGATTTCGTGATGTCGCCGAACTTTGCTCTAAATCGACCAATAATGATGACGACACAAAGCGCCATATTTGATCGGGCTTGATGAAATAAGGCGTGTGCAATTTCTGCCTTCAAGGAGAGGGATAATGACTATTCGTTCCAAGCTTCTCGCAACGGTTGTCGTACCGGCGCTTTCAGCATCCATAATGATGCAGCCGGTTCAGGCCGAAACATCGGCTGCAACAATCATCCTCGCGCAGGATAGCAGCGAGCAACCCTCCGATGATCAATCATTGCGTCAGCAACAGACAGAAGAAATGGAACGGGCGGCAGAAGAAGCCCGCCGTCAAGCCGATGAGCAGAATGCAATCGCGGAAGAAACGCGCCGAAAAGAAGCTGAGGATGCTGCCCGACAAGCTGCCGAGCAACAGAAAGCAGCAGAAGAAGAAGCCAGACGCGCAGTGGATCAGCAGCAGAAAGCAGCTCAGGAAGAAGCTGATCGACAGGCAGAAGAACAAAAACGTGCGTCCGAACAAGCCCAACGGGAAGCTGCAGAACAGCAGATGAGTGCTGAGCAGCAGAAGGCAATCGACGAAGAAGCAAAAAGGCAGGCGAGAGAGGCTGCAGAGCAGTCCAAGCCAACCGAAAAGCCGGATCAGCCATCGGAGCCAACTCAATCCGGAGAGGCGCCCGCGGCACCCACTGGTCAGGAACCCGTACAGCAGCCGGAAGAGCCAACCGCCCCTCAGGTGCAGCCTGAACAACCTGCCCCAAAGACACCTGCCTCAGATGAAAAGCCTCAGGACGCTGAACCGGCTCCAGCGGAACAACCAGATCAACAGCAACCGCAGCCAGAGCCGCAGCCTGAACAAGAAGCGCAACAGCCTGCGAACAATTTGCCAGCAGAACCTAAGGCTGAAATTGTTGACGAGCGGACAACCGAGCAAAATCAGGAGATCGCGAAAGATCCCGCCAGCACGGATGAAACCGTTGTTCTGCCGGTGGAAAACGGCGCTGCAATTCTTGATAGCGACAAGGACGCGGACAATTCCGGTGGTAATCAATCTCGGGAAGAGCGCCGTAAACAACGTGAACAACAACGCGCGGCTGACGAACAAAAGACGCCACCACCTACCGATGACGCCGCAGCTCAGGTAGAAATCCCCGCAGATTTGAAGGCTGCTCTGCCTCAGAAAATCGAAGCCAATCTCAAGGAAGAAGGTACGCGCATCAAGGATGCGCCAGCGTTCGTCGTTCCGGATACTACCAATATCGTCAATAACACGGTTATAAATAATACCGTCATTAACAACACAACCGTCAACAATGTGACGAATGTGAAGGTTATCGAGCAGATCGATAACCGCGTCATACTGGAGACAGGCGACCGTATATTCGTCCGCGGAGATGATCGCCCTCGCCTGCGCCGCGACGCTGAACGCACTTACTATGATGAGTTGCCGCGTGGTCGCTTGCGCGAAACCATTGTGCGTCCCGGTGGATACGAGATCGTGACGGTCTATGACCGCTACGGCGATATTTTACAGCGCTCGCGTATTGATCGTGATGGAAATGAATATCTCATGATCTATGCGCCAGAGTATGACGATAATCCCCGTGCAGCGATTTTCGATGTCGGGTATGATCTGCCTCCTATGCGGCTGACCATTCCGGTCAACGATTATATCATTGACGTTGCAGCAGACTCTGAACGCGACTTCTATGATTTCCTTGCTTTGCCACCTGTCGAACGTGTTGAACGCGTCTATACCATCGATGAGGTTCGCCACTCCGCTCGCTTGCGTGACAAGGTGCGCCGTATCGATCTGGACACCATTCATTTTGCTACCGGTAGCGCAGAGGTTTCGTTGTCACAGGCTAAAACCCTTCGCAAAGTTGCAAGCGCGATGCAAAAAGTGCTGACCAAGGATCCAGGGGAAACCTTTTTCATCGAAGGTCATACAGATGCCGTGGGTTCTGATCGTTCAAATCTTGTGCTTTCCGACCAACGAGCGGAATCTGTCGCAAGCCTGCTGACGGAAGTTTATGATATCCCAGCAGAAAATCTTGTAACTCAAGGGTACGGCGAACGGTTTCTGAAAATCCGTACGCAAACGGCCGAACAGGAAAACCGCCGCGTAACAATCAGGCGAGTGACACCATTGGTTCGTCCTGTGGCGCAGCGTTAAATCGACTTGAGTTAGTTCGGTCAGGCACAAACACTGACCGAACTAATCTGAGCTAGAGTGGCTCACGCGGGGACGAATTGCACTTTCATCGTGGCAGGGTCGCCACTTTGCTTTGTAAAAAATGACAGCATTTCTTCAATCGGCAGGCGATGCGATATCAGACGTGCCATGTGGCCTTGATCGTTCTGAAGAATTGACAATGCTTGCGGAATATTACGGTTTAGCGAGTGCGAACCTGCTATGCGTATCTGACGGCGGAAAATCTCAAACGGCGCCACTGAAATACGCGCGTCAGGTGCACATACGCCAAACACCAGTACCGTTCCACCATCTGCCGTAAAGCCGACCATACCTTCTGCAACCTTGGCAATTCCTGTTGCATCAGCGACAAAGTCAAAGCTTTTCTTCCGCGCCTCAAGTTCATCCGAGCCAGAAATAACTGGCTCAAGCCCAAGGCTCTCAGTGAATGCAAGCCGGTGCTCATTAATATCGGCAACAGCAACGTTCGCTACACCTTGTGCTTTGAGCGACAGCGCAAGCAGCAAGCCAATCGGGCCGGCGCCAAATACCAGTGCTGTCTCAGCTCCTTGCGGGCCGGGTTTCAGTTCGGCTGCTCCAAGCCCATTGAGCACACAAGCCAGCGGCTCTGCCAGAGCCGCAACATCGAAAGGCAGATCACCGATGAGATGCAGATGTCGCGCGTTCACAAGGCTCTTGTCCGCGAAACCACCGTTATGCGTCACGCCATAAGCCTTCAGGTCCAAGCAAAGATTGGTCAGACCCTTCCGGCAGGCACGGCAATGCCCACAGGGTATATTCGGATCGACCGCGACGCGATCCCCGGGCTTAACGTTGGTTACGTCCTCAGCAACAGCAAGTACAACACCAACATATTCATGTCCCGGCACGAGCGGAAATGCACTGGAGCCATAGCGTCCATGCAACACGTCGATGTCGGTATGACACAGACCCGACGCTTTGACATCGATCAAGGCATGGCCGGGCTTTAGCTCGGGGTCGGGCAATTGGGCGAGCTCCGCAACGCCATGCCCGGTAAAATATATGGCTTTCATTTCTGCACCTTGGAGCACATTGCGAATGCCAGAAACGGCTTTCGACGAAAATTCGCGTTAGAACAAACGGCTAGAACACGGATCTGATTGAAACGCGCTCTAAGAGATGGCTCAAGCCATCCAGTTGCCACCATCGACACCAAAAGTCTGAGCGAGGATGTAATCGCTGTCAGATGAAGCAAGGAATAAGGCCATGCCTGTGATATCTTCGGGCGTGGCAAAGCGACCAATTGGTACCGATTTAGCAACGGCCGCTTTCTTCTCACCGGACTTTAGTCCTTCCCATTTGGCAAAATTTGCATCTACCACTTCCCAATGTTCCCCATCGACAACGCCCGGTGCGATCGCATTGACCTGGATGTTGTGCTTGACAAGAGCAAGTGCTGCCGACTGGGTAGCCGAGATAATCGCAGCTTTAGACAGGCAATAAAGCGTCACCAATGCTTCGCCACGACGGCCAGCCTGGCTCGCCATGTTGATGATTTTACCGCCGCGCCCGCGCTCTATCATCACATTCGACACCGCTTTCATCATGAATAGCGGACCTTTAAGATTGATGCCGAGTACGCTTTCATAACTGTCTTCGGTGATCGCATTGATCGGTGCCATATCGAAGATAGCCGCGTTGTTGACTAGAATGTTTATGCCACCATATTCCTTATCGATATCGGCCACGACTTTCTCGATATCTGCAAGGTTAGTCACATCGAGCTTAACCGCCTTCACAGCACTGCCCAGACTGCGCGCCGCCTCTTCTGCGCGCTCAATATTGATGTCGGCGATGATGACTTTCGCGCCCTCACGCGCGTAGGCTTCTGCAAAGCCAAGACCGATACCACGTGCGGCACCGGTGATAAGGGCAACTTTGTCTTTTAGTCTCGTGGGCATACTCATGGGAAGTCTCCGGGAGAGTTATTCACTGCACTCAACGATGCGTTTTCTTATCAGAAAGCAGAAGTGGATGACGCTCACGCCGTTCGAGCGCCAATCCATCAGATTTGAAGAGATGTGCGTCAGCCGGGTTAAAGCCAAGCTTGGCGACTTCATGGGTGCGTGCAGTGCTGCCACCACCAGCTTCAGCAACGATCAGGTCCTTCGCAGCCGAATTCTGTACATAAAGGTATGTTTCGCCACCCAGACGTTCGACGACCATAATCTCACCATCCAGAGTGCCATCACTTGCCGGATGAAGATGTTCAGGACGAACACCAAGGACCAGTGATGCACCGATATCGACTCCGTTGCTCTTAACTGGCACCGTCACGCTATTGCCGTCCGCAAGTACGACGGTAACGCCCTCTGCATCCACTGCTTTCACCTTAACATCGATGAAGTTCATGGTTGGCGAACCGATGAAGCCCGCAACGAATTGATTGACGGGGTGATGATAGAGCTCAAGCGGTGAACCAAGCTGCTCAACCTTGCCATCACGCAGAACAACAATCTTATCAGCAAGCGTCATCGCTTCGACCTGATCGTGTGTCACGTAGATCATGGTTGCATTCAGGCGATCATGAAGACGAGCCAGCTCGATACGCATCTGCACGCGCAGCGCTGCATCAAGGTTCGACAGCGGCTCATCAAAGAGGAAAATCTTCGGCTCACGAACCATGGCGCGACCAATGGCAACGCGCTGGCGTTGACCACCTGAAAGCTGACCTGGCTTGCGATCTAAAAGCTGATCGAGCTGAAGTGTCTTCGCCACCTCTTCGACTTTCCGGTCACGCTCTGACTTGGGAATTTTTGCGAGTTTGAGTGCGAAGCCCATATTGTCACGCACATTCATATGCGGATAAAGCGCATATGTCTGGAAGACCATCGCCAAACCGCGTTCATCAGGCGGCACATCATTACATTGCTGGCCATCAATGGTGAGATCACCCCCGGTGATTTCTTCAAGCCCGGCAATCATCCGCAATAGCGTGGACTTACCTGATCCAGATGGACCGACAAAAACCACAAACTCGCGGTCTTCAATATTCAGATCAACGCCTTTGATGACATCGACGTTGCCGTAGGATTTGGTCGCATTATGGAAAGAAAGCGTGGCCATGGGGTTCCCTTTATTTCACGGCGCCGAAGGTGAGACCGCGCACCAGCTGGCGCTGGGTGATCCAACCAAAGACAAGGATTGGCGCGATGGCGAGCGTGGAAGCCGCCGAGAGTTTTGCCCAGAACAGCCCTTCTGGCGATGAGAAGGACGCGATGAAGGCGGTTAGCGGACCGGCCTTGGATGCCGTCAGATTGAGGCTCCAGAATGCTTCGTTCCAGCAAAGAATAATCGAGAGAAGTGCGGTTGAGGCGATGCCTGGCAAGCTGAGCGGCAGTAGCAGATAACGGATTTGCTGGCCCACTTTTGCACCATCCATGCGACTGGCTTCAAGAATTTCGTGCGGCACTTCCTTGAAGAAAGAATAGAGCATCCAGACCACAATAGGCAGGTTGGACAATGTGAAGATGATAATGAGGCCGGTGCGAGTGTCGAGCATTCCACTGTCGCGGGCGAGCAGATAGATCGGGACAAGAACGCCCACAGCTGGAAGCATCTTGGTTGAAAGCATCCAAAGCAAAAGATCCTTGGTACGCCTACCCGGGAAAAATGCTGCTGCATAAGCCGCGGGCACCGCGATGATGAGTGAGAGGATCGTTGCCCCCACGCTTTCAACGATACTATTCATCGCATAACGGAAATAATCCGCTCGCTGATTGACCGCCTCGAAGTTCTCAAGCGTTGGAGAAAATAAAAGCTTTGGCGGTGCCACAGCGTCGATTTCAGTTTTGAATGCTGCGAGCAACATCCAAAGGATCGGAAAGAACATCAGGAGCGCCACAATCCAGCCAATGATACCGGCGGAGACTGTGGCCTTGTTGAATTTACGTTTTGCAGCCATCTCAGCCTCCTAATTATCCAGATTGCGCGCGACTGTGCGGATGAGGAAAAAGGCGACAATATTGGCGAGGACGATAGCAATAACGCCCGCAGCCGATGCGCCGCCGATATCCCATTGCAGCAGCGCTTTGAGATAGATGAAATAGGTGAGCGTGGTGGTGGCGATACCCGGACCGCCCGAAGTGGTCACAAGAATTTCTGCAAAGATTGATAGAAGGAAGATCGTCTCAATCATGATGACGACCGAGATCGGCCGCAACAAGTGAGGCAGAATGATGTAGTAAAACATCGCCGGCCCCTTGGCTCCGTCAAGGCGAGCGGCTTCCATTTGTTCGCGATCGAGCGACTGCATCGCAGTCATTAGGATAAGCGTTGCAAAGGGCACCCATTGCCATGAAACAATCATGATGATTGAAGCCATGGGAAATTGCGAAAACCAGTCGATAACCGGCAGTCCAAAGCTACGCGAAATAAAAGCAAAGAAGCCGTTCACCGGATGCATTAGCAGGTTTTTCCAGATCAGCGCAGACACGGTTGGCATGACAAAAAATGGCGCAATGACCAGAAGACGCGCTATGTTTTTGCCAAAGAAATCCTGATCAAAAATAACGGCGAATAAAACACCCAGTACAATAGATATGGCCAGGACAGATCCAAGCAGGATCAATGTATTAGCAATGGCAGACCATAGTCCTGGGTCCGACAGAAGAAACGAATAATTCGATACGCCCGCAAAGCCCGTCACAAATGGATTGATCAGATTATAATACTGGAATGAAAACCACAGCGTCATTGCCAGCGGCACAATCATCCACAAAAGCAGTACAATCACAGCTGGCGCGAGCAGAGGACCGGTACGGATACTACGGCGCGATCTGGATGCAAAACGAGATTTGGTGCCGGTGACGGCAACGTTGTCAGATGGCATTGAATGCCCCTCCCTTCCCGCTCATGCTCTCACTCCACTAAGAGCCTGCGAAAATTACAGCGGTTCCGGTTGAGATTAAATCGACGGAACCGCTCTAACTCTTCGTTTCGACGCATTATCCCATACAAAGCCGTTTCACGATTTTGTTTGGAACACCCCAAACTTGCTGTCCTTTTGCAATCGGACAGCAAGCATTGGCTTCCTGACTACTTGATGTAGCCAGCCTGCGTCATCATCTGCTCAGCCTGTCGCTGCGCACCATCAAGAGCCGCATCGACAGTTTGCTGGCCTGCAACAGCCGAAGAAATCGCCTGACCAACAATCGTACCGATTGCCTGGAATTCAGGGATAGCTACAAACTGGATGCCTGTGTACGGAACAGGGTCCTTGGTGGGCTTTGTGGGATCAGCGGACTCGATTGCCTTGAGAACAGTTTCAGCGAAGGGTGCTGCCTTCTTGTAGTTCTCATTGGAATACGTGGATTGACGCGTGCCCGGAGGAACAGCAACCCAACCCTCCTTCTCACCGACCAACTCCACATACTTCTTGGAGGTAGCCCATTTCAGGAACGATTTTGCAGCTTCCGCCTTGCTGGTTGAGGCCGGAATTGCAAGGTTCCATGACCATGCCCATGCCGAGCCATTCGGCGTCACTTCAACAGGCGCCTTGGTAAAAGCAACCTTATCGGCTACCTGGCTCTGTGTCTTGTCGTAGATGCGTCCTGCTGCGGATGTCGCATCGATCCACATAGCGCAATGACCAGTCGAGAAGAGAGCCTGATTTTCGTTGAAGCCATTGGACGTGATTCCGGGAGGGCCTGCTTCTTTCATCAGATCGACGTAGAAGCTAATTGCCCTCTTCCATTCGTCCGAATTGATTTGCGGTTTCCACTGCTCATCGAACCAACGTCCGCCATATGTGTTTACGAGCGTGCCAAGATAGGCCATGTTTTCGCCCCAGCCCGGTTTTCCTCGCAGGCAGAGACCGTACTGCTCTTTGGACTTATCGGTAAGCTTGGTCGCAAATTCCTTGATCTGCTCATAGGTCGGCTCATCCGGCATTTTGAGGCCAGCTGCTTCAAACAGATCCTTGCGATATAGGGTGAACGAGCTTTCTGCGTAGAACGGTACGGCGTAGAGCTTATCCTCAACCGTTAAGCCCGCACGGACAGGCTTGATCAGATCGTCATAATCATAATCGTCGCCGAGATCATCCACCTCTAGCAGCCATCCTGCTTTACCCCAGATTGGCGCTTCATAACCACCGATGGTCATGATGTCGAACTGGCCACTTTTAGTTGCAATGTCGGTGGTAACACGCTGGCGCAGAACGTTTTCTTCAAGAACTACCCAGTTAAGCTTGTTGCCGGTTTCCTTTTCCCATTCCGACGAAAGCTTCTGCATGATGATCATGTCAGCGTTGTTCACAGTGGCAATGGTCAATTCTTCAGCTGAAGCAGCCCCCGAAAGAATGGCTAGCCCCGCAACTGACGCAATTAGCCCAGCTACATAAGATTTGGTTCGCATCTCGTCTCCTCCTTTACGAATGCATAGCAAAATTCTTACATGTGTAAAATTTATGAACAGTAGTTTGCTTCTTGTCAAGCGAGGCTTTTATGCAGTTCAGAGGACTGATATGCTATCAGCAAAAGCTCATTTACGATAAGAAATATTCTGTTTTTTTGCCCGCACATGCACGGTATTCGCGCTCGCACATCTCCGGGCGAATGAGATTATTAGTTTTACTTCAAATAGTTATATGGAATACATCGCATTCAAAATTTTAGATAATAAGTGATAAGGTTCAATGACCATCATCGTGACTTCCGCACATCGGGAAGCCAGACATCAATCAGCGACAGTGATCATGCGATATACGACTTTGGTGGTAATCTCTCTGCAAACTAACGATCTGAATTCAGCATCAGGCTGAACCGCGCATGATAAGGTGACTATCAAGCCGGCGCACTTCCGTTTCAATGGCGGCACCGCTTTCTTGGGCATTGATACGTGAGAACAGCATATCAAGCCCGAGCTGAGCAATATTGCGATAATCCTGCGCTACAGTTGTCAAAGGCGGACAAGTGAAGCGACTAAGAGGGTGATCATCGTGGCCAGCCACGCGGAAATCACAACCTTCTTCGCGTCCGACATGGCGTCTGCGTTCAAATGCAGCGGAGATCACGCCGAAGGCAAGGCGATCATTCGCACAAAGTACAGTTCGGGTTGGAAAGCCGCCACGATCAAGAATTCGCCCTGCTTCCTGATATCCAAGCTCTTCAAAATTCCAGTTCTTGGCGGTCATTGGCAGAACAATGGGTTCAGTTCCAAGTCGTTCCATAGTTGCAATATAAGCCGCACGACGGTCGAGCGCATTCTGATTAACGGCAGGCATCTCCAAAAAACATGGATGCTCTCCCGTACGACACAAATATTCGGTTATATTACCGATGCTTTGACGATTATCAGTGCCGACAAAAGGCTGATCTTCGCTGATACGATTATCGAGGAAGACTACCGGCATTGAATTCGAAAGGCTGGCCAGCAGTTTGGCGTCTGTATCAAAACCGAGCGGCGCCATAAGAACGCCCGCAATCTTGAGCGACATCAACGTGCGCATAGCGCGTGCTTCCAGCTTTCTGTCCCCATGCGAGGACAACACAATTGTCCAATAGCCTTCAGCCAGACAACGCATTTCGATCTGACGGATTATTTCCGCGTAAAAGGGGTCAGAAATATGCGGAACAATGACGCCAATGTTTTTTGGCTTCTTCCTGTTAAGGCTGACAGCAAAGATATTGGGTTGATAATTGTAGTCTTTAAGCGCCCTTTCGATACGGGCCCGGGTCGAAGGCTTAACACTCTCAGGATTGTCAAAATATTTAGACACAGTGGGACGAGACAGGCCGCTTGCAACAGCAAACTCCTCCATCGTCCTGATCCTGTTATCGCCCATTATACGCTCTTCCCGATCCGGCCAGAACTGTTAACTGACAGGCCTATTTTCTTTCTATGCGTAAATTTATTTTTACATAGAAGCAACACGAATTTATCTTTCGCACCGTTTTGCCCCTGATTTCCCATGAGAATTTCAACGGAAATCGGTGAATTTACAGGCTTTAAATCGTTATAATTTTTACACGTGATAATTTTTATATTGACTCGTTGAACAAGCTCTATCATGTCTAAGGAAAGCTCGGTGTTGGGCTCGTGAAGGAACCTGCCCTTCAGGGAGGTTTCAAGATTGGAAACAGTCTTGAGCCCGCAGGAAGATGTTATTTGTGTCCCCAGTCAGAAGGACGATCCGGCAAATGCCGGTTCTATTCGGAGGAAATCATGTTTCGCAAATCGCTCAGCCGCATTCTCTTTTCCGGTGTCGCTATCGCTATGATGGCGGGTGCTGCTTCTGCTGAAGGCATTGGCGCGTCACTCCTTACCCAGCAGCATCCTTTCTACATTTCGCTCGCAGACGCGATGAAGAAGGAAGCGCAGGCCCAGAATGTGCCGCTCGAAGTGTCTATCGCCAATCAGGATTTGAGCAAGCAACTCGCCGATGTCGAAGATTTCATCACTAAGGGCGTTGACGTCATCATTATCTCGCCGGTTGACAGCAAGGGCATACGCTCGGCAATCAACAAGGCTGAGAAGGCAGGCATCAAGGTCATTACCGTTGACGTCCCTGCAAACAATGTTGAGGTGACATCGTTCGTTGGTACTGACAATTTCGCCGGCGGTGAAAAAGCTGGTGAACTGATGGCAAAGTCCATTGGTGAAAAAGGCGATGTTGCAGTCATCGAATATCCGACCGTACAGTCGGTGGTGGATCGCGTTGAAGGCTTCAAGAAAGCCATTACTAACTATCCGGACATCAAAATCGTATCGGTACAGCCAGGCATCACCCGTTCTGAAGCCCTGTCTGCCGCTCAGAACATTATTCAGGCCAATCCCGACATCGTCGGCATTTTCGGCTTTGGCGATGACGCAGCTCTCGCAGCGGCGTCCGCGGTGAAGGCTGCCAAGCTTGAGAAGCAGGTAAAAGTTATCGGCTTTGATGGCATGGAAGAAGCCCGAAACGCTGTGAAAAACGATCCGGTCATGGTTGGCGTTATCGCCCAGTATCCAGACCAGATGGGCAAGGTTGCAGTTGAAACAGCTGTCAAAGTGATCAAGGGCGAAAGCGTGCCGGCCAAACAGCCAATCGTACCTGGCGTTGTCACCAAAGACGGCGAAACCAAGTAACACCGCGTGAAACGGCGGCACTCCTCCCAGCCGCCGTTTCCATTCCGCGCGCGGCAGCTTGAGCGACACTACACGCCAGAGCTGCCGCTGCGCACTCATTGACAGCAGACTTTAAGCGTTCCACGTTTCTTAGCGCGCTCATCTGCAGTATAACGGAGAGCGGAGGCCTAAAATGACAGCCACCAGTTCCGCAAAAGATATAAGCCCGAATTTGATGACCGATACAGTGCTGGAGATCCGCGACATCGCTAAGTCGTTCGGTTCGGTAATTGCGCTTAAGCGCATGAACCTGACTGTGCGTCGTGGGCGTGTGCACACACTTTTGGGTGAAAACGGCGCGGGTAAATCCACGCTGATGAAAATCCTGGCCGGTGTTTTCAAACCAACATCTGGCACGATTATACTCAAGAGTGCGCCTTATGCGCCCAAGAACCCGCTTGATGCCCGTTCCCATGGAATTTCGATCGTCTTTCAAGAGCTAAGTCTCTGCCGCAACCTCTCCGTTGCAGAGAATATTTTTGCTAATAATGAACCAAGTCGCTTTGGGTTCATCCGCAATTCCGAACTGAACGCGGAAGCCGACAAACTGATCAATGAGCTCGGTCTGCCGGTCGATGTGCACGCGAAAGTCGGTGACCTGTCAATTGCGCAGCGACAGCTCGTAGAAATCGCCAAAGGGTTGAGCCAGCCCGCAGACGTAGTTATCCTCGATGAGCCCACGTCTTCCCTTTCCGACAGCGAAGCAGAAATCCTTTTCACGATCATCGAACGGTTGAAGGCACGTGGCACGGCCGTTATCTATATTTCCCATCGCATGGAAGAAATCATGCGACTTTCTGATGACATTACTGTCGTTCGTGACGGTGAATATGTAACGACCACGGAAAAAGATCAGACCAGCATCGATAAGTTGATTGCGTTGATGGTTGGGCGTGAGATGACCGACATCTACCCCCCGCGCGAGGCTCATCGTCCATCGGCAATCGTCCCCCCAATTCTGGCAACCAAGAACCTCAGCGTGCCGGGTAAATTTCACAATGTCTCAATCGATGTAAAACCGGGCGAAGTGCTGGGCCTTTTCGGCCTCGTCGGCTCAGGTCGTTCGGATGTGATGAAGGCCTTGTTCGGCATGCTTCAGCCAACCGGCGAAATCATACTGGATGATAAGCCAATTACCCTGGCTTCACCAACGGATGCAATCCGCAACGGCATAGCTTTTGTCACTGAAAACCGCAAAGAAGAAGGTCTCGTCCTGCCTCATAGCGTCGAGCGCAATATCAATATGGTTGCGCTTGGTCAGCTCGCAGGCCCGTTTGGTATGATGCGCTCATCCGCAGAGCGCTCTGGTGCTAAAGCGGAAGTGCTACGTCTTGCCATCAAGACCGCTTCGCTTGATACGATCGCGGGTTCGCTCAGCGGCGGCAACCAGCAAAAAATCGTGCTGGCGAAATGGCTTCAGATGAAGCCACGCATATTGATCCTTGATGAGCCAACGCGCGGCGTCGATGTCGGTGCGAAATTCGAAATCTATCGCATCATCCGTGAACTAGCCGCCAATGGCGCGGCGATCCTGATGGTTTCCTCCGAACTGCCGGAAGTGCTTGGTCTCAGTGACCGCGTAGCCGTCATGCATAACAAGCATGTCGCCGCTGTCCTTGATGCCGATGACCTCACGCCAGAAACCGTCATGAGCTATGCAGCAGGAATGCAAAAATGAGCAACGCACAAGAAATTCAGAAAAAAGCAGCGGACGCGGAAGTCCGCCGTTCGCTGTTCTCCTCCCCGATGATCCGCCAATATGGCGGCATCGTCATTTCACTGGTAGTGCTCTGTGTCGTGTTTGCAGTGTTGAACCCGCGCTTCCTCGCCTTCAACAATTTCATGAACATCATGCAGCAGGTGGCCGTAATTGCGGTTGCCGCTTACGGCATGACATATGTGATCCTGCTCGGCGAAATTGATCTCTCGATTGGTTCCATCATTGCTGTATCCGGCATGGTGGCAGCTCAGGCCTTTGCAATGGGCTTCGGGTTTGCGCCAACAGTGATATTCACACTGGCTGCGGGTGCGATCATGGGCGGCTTGAATGGTGTCCTCTCGGCCAAGCTTATGTTGCCGTCCTTCATCGTCACCGTCGCAACGATGGGCATCTATCGCGGCATGGTCAGCCTGCCTACCAATGGCGCACCTGAAATCATCGAGAACGACACGTGGCTTGCCATCGGTTCTGAAACCTGGCTTGGCCTTCCGATTATCATCTGGATTGTCGGCGTCCTCTTCATCGTCAATTATATCCTGCTGTCTAAGACTGTATTCGGCCGCCGAATCTACCTGGCAGGTGGGAACAAGGAAGCCGCCATCTATTCCGGCATCCGGGTTGATCGCATCAAGATCATTGTTTTCATGCTTTCCGGTGTCATGGCAGCCATCAGCGGCATTCTGCTCTCGTCGCGCCTGTCCTCCGCACAGACAAATGCCGGTATGGGCTACGAACTTGATGCAATTGCAGCTGTCGTTCTTGGCGGAACCTCGCTTGCAGGCGGAGTGGGCACCATGGTGGGCACCATCCTCGGCGCGCTTATCATTGGTGTCATCAACAACGGCATGAACATGCTGTCAGTGCCTTATTTCTATCAGCTCATCGTCAAAGGGGTCGTCATTCTCGTCGCCGTCTGGCTCGATGTCCGTTCAAAGTCCGTCAGAACATAAGCAGCGGTATACATAAATGAAAAAGATCATCACCATCGGCGAAATCGTCGTTGAGATCATGGCCGTGGAGACTGGTAACGGTTTCAGGAGCGCCATTCCGCTGATCGGGCCGTTTGCCTCCGGCGCACCTGCTATCTTCATTGATCAGGCCGCAAAAATGGGCCAGCCGTGCGGCATCGTCAGTGCCGTTGGCAATGACGATTTCGGTACGCTCAATATTGAGCGACTGCAAAGGGACGGCGTTGATGTTTCGGCCATCGGCATACATCCGACCGCAGCCACAGGCAGCGCCTTCGTGCGCTATCGCCCGGATGGTAATCGCGATTTCATATTCAATATCAAGCACAGCGCTTGCAGTGCAATCGATCTGACTCCAGAAGCAGAAGCATTGATCGAAACCGCTGACCATCTGCATATTATGGGCTCGGCACTGTTTTCCGATGGCATTGTCGCAACCATTCATGAAGCGACAATCCGCATCAAGGCTAAGGGCGGCACGGTTTCCTTCGACCCGAACATCCGCAAGGAAATGCTCGAATTGCCCGGCATGCGCGAAGCCCTTGCCCATGCGCTTGAAAACACCGATCTGTTCATGCCAAGCGGTGCGGAAATTTTCCTCTTCACCAAGGCGACAGAGGAAAAGGCTGCAATAGAAGAATTGCTGGCACGCGGCATCAAGGCGATCGTCGTCAAGCGTGGCGCTGATGGTGCAAGCTATTTCGACCAGTCTGGTGAAATCTCTTCACCTGCATTCAAGGTCGAAGAAATCGATCCGACCGGTGCTGGTGATAGCTTCGGAGCAGCTTTCGTCACTTGCTGGCTGCGCGGCATGAAACCTGCACATGCGCTACACCTCGCCAACGCAACGGGTGCGCGTGCGGTCGGGGTCAAAGGTCCAATGGAAGGAACGTCCACCTTGGCAGAAATCGAAGCCTTCATTGCAAATAACGGAGCATTGTCATGAGCAGCACGCAGACATTGAGCACGCTTCCCGCACGGTTTTCGAGCGGCGCACGTGGTGGCATCACCTCGATCTGCTCAGCGCATCCTGTGGTCATTGAAGCAGCCCTGCTTGAAGGCATTGCAACCAAAACCGACGTGTTGATCGAAGCCACCTGCAATCAGGTCAATCAGGATGGCGGCTATACCGGCATGACACCGGCTGATTTCCGCCGCTTTGTCGAAGACATTGCAGCCCGCCTCGGCTTTGATACCAAGCGCCTTATTCTGGGTGGCGATCATCTGGGTCCAAATCCGTGGAAGCATCTTCCCGCAGAAGAAGCCATGCAGAAGTCCGAAATCATGATGGATGGCTTTGTGCGTGCAGGCTTCACCAAGATCCATCTTGATACTTCCATGGGCTGCGCCGGTGAACCGGTCGCTCTGCCGGATGCAATCACTGCGGAACGCGCAGCGCGTCTTGCCAGGGTCGCAGAAAAAGCAGCCGCTGAATCCGGTTTTGATCTGCCGGTTTATATTGTGGGTACGGAAGTTCCTATCCCCGGCGGCGCGATGGAAGAAATCGAAGATCTGGAACTGACCACACCGCAAGCAGCGCTTGAAACCGTTGCTATTCACCGCAAGGCTTTTGCAGCGCTTGGTTTGGAAGATGCCTTTGCACGTGCCATCGGTGTTGTCGTGCAGCCGGGTGTGGAATTTGGCAATGAGAATGTCGTCTATTATGATAGCGACAAGGCTACAGCGCTGAGCAGCACGCTCAATGAAATGCCGCAATTTATCTTTGAAGCGCACTCAACCGACTATCAGCCGGTAGAAGCGCTTACCGATCTCGTTCATGACGGTTTTGCCATTCTGAAAGTCGGACCGGGCCTCACCTTCGCGCTGCGTGAAGCACTTTATGGTCTTGACCAGATTGCAGCTTTTCTCGACAAGCTGCCGGAAGAAGAGACGGTTCGCGGCAAGCTTGAAAAGCTCCTCCTCAACGAGCCTAAGAACTGGGAGAAATATTATCATGGCGATGCGAGCGAGCTGCGCCTTCAGCGTCATTTCTCCTATAGCGACCGCATTCGCTATTACTGGCCACATCCTGAAGCGACCGCTGCCGTCAATTCACTCATGAAGCGTCTTGAAGGTCGCAAAATCCCGGAAACACTGATCAGTCAGTATCTCGGTACGCTTTATCCGGCTGTTGCCTCAGGCAAGGTCGAAGCAACCCCACATGCGCTGATGGTCGAAGCCGTCCGCAATGTCATCCGCATCTATGGCAAGGCTGTTGGGACCCATTGAGAGGGTTACAAAAACAAAGGAAAGGGCGGCCAAAAGGCCGCCCTTTTTTTATCACGCATTCAAAGACGCTATATCGATAACGAACCGATAGCGCACGTCGCTTTTGAGAACACGCTCGTAAGCTTCGTTAATGTCCTGAATATTAATCTTCTCAATTTCAGAGACGATATTGTGCTTGCCACAGAAATCAAGCATTTCCTGTGTTTCTTTAATAGAGCCGATCATCGAGCCAGCAAGGCTCTTACGACCCGGAATGAGCGAGAAGGCATGGACCGGCACCATATCTTCAGGCGCTCCAACGACAACCATTGTGCCATTCACTTTGAGCAATCCAAGATAGGCATTCCAATCAATCGCCACACCAACCGTGCAGATGATCAGATCAAATGTTCCGGCCAGCTTCTCGAATGTCTCGCTGTCGCTGGTAGCATAATACTCTTTTGCTCCGAGCTTCAGTCCGTCATCCTTCTTTGAAAGCGATTGGCTCAACACAGTGACATGCACACCCATGGCATTTGCCAGTTTGACGCCCATATGGCCAAGGCCACCCATGCCAACAATCGCGATCTTTTTGCCAGGTCCGGCCTGCCAATGGCGCAGCGGCGAATAGAGCGTTATCCCTGCACAAAGAAGAGGAGCTGACGCGTCAAGCGGCAGATTGTCGGGTATGGAGAGGACATAGCCTTCCTTGACGACGATCTGATCGGAATAACCGCCTTGAGTAGGCGTCTTTCCGTCAGCATCGACACTGTTATAAGTCTGCACCAGACCGGGCAGATAATGTTCATTGTCCAGATCACGCGTGGCACAGCCTACACAGGAATCAACGAAGCAACCAACGCCGACCTTATCGCCTACTTTGAATTTGGTCACGTTGGAACCGACGGCGCTGACAACGCCAACGATCTCATGACCTGGTACAATCGGGTAGACTGCATTTTTCCATTCGTTGCGAACGGTGTGAATATCAGAGTGGCAAACTCCACAATATTGAATTGAAATCACCACATCGTCTGCATTTGGTTCGCGACGTTCAAATGTGAACGGAACCAAGGGTTGATCCGCATCAGTTGCGGCATAACCTCTTGCAATAGCCATAATAAACTCCAATCATCGAAGCGAAACTGGGGAGAGAAGGGACGCTGAAATATGAACGATTTTCGCATAATAAGGTAGACCGATCCTACAAGCTTCTTGCACGATCCTGCAAAAATTGGTGTATCCTCTCGCAAGTCGAACAGCCAGGCATAAGTAAGTGGCGGTTCAATCAGTTATGAAACGAGGCCCATATGAGATCACTGGCAGACGCTTATAGCGAACTTGCATCACTGGCGGCTCGCTTTGTAAAGGAAGACGGTGAAGTCCGAACAGCCATCGAGGGGCTTTCGCTAAGCAGACGCTCGACGCCAAGCATTCCATGTCACGGGAGTTACAGACCGTGCCTCGCAATGGTCCTTCAGGGCGCCAAGTCTTTGCAGCTCGGATCTGCAACAATCAACTACACAACAGGTGAGTATCTGGTGACGTCGCTGGATTTGCCCGTAACATGGCGTGTTTCGGAGGCGAGCGTTGAAGCACCACACTTATGCTTGTCGCTAGCAATCGATAGTGAGAAGCTCGTGAACCTTCTCGGACAAATGGATATTCGCCGCAATTCAATCTCAACGGAGGCGAAACGGGGAATTGCTGTAAACGCGGCGCCTACTGAACTTCTTGATGCCATGGTCCGGTTGTTACGTTTGCTTGAAACACCCGGTGAAATTCCCATTATGGCGCCTCTTCTAGAACAGGAAATTCTATACCGATTGCTGACGGGTACGGATGGCGAGCGGCTTGTCAATATTGCAACAATCGATAGCCAGGCAAACAGAATAGCACGTGCAATTTCGTGGCTTCGGCAGAACTTTGCTCTTCACCTCAAGATAGAACAACTCGCTGAATACGTGAATATGAGTGTCTCATCATTTCACCATCACTTCAAAGCAATCACTGCCATGACACCAATTCAATATCAAAAGCAATTACGGCTTAATGAAGCGCGGAGACTAATGTTGGTTGAACGGCTCGATGCCGGTACCGCGGGCCATCGTGTGGGATATCAGAGCCCTTCGCAGTTTAGTCGCGAGTACAGTCGATTTTACGGTAACCCGCCACTTCGGGATATAGAAGCTGCTTAAGCTGTTTCGATCGCATCTGTTCATAAGAGCACGAGTTGCATTAATCGCAGCAAAACGCGCTCTACCGAGTGTCATCATCCATTCCGGGGAGGATAATTGACAGTGAGGCGCCACCGCCAGATCTGTTTTGCAACTCGAGCCTTCCACCGTGCGCGACAGCGATAGCCTGCACCACCGAAAGACCCAATCCCGTGCCGCCAGTGGCGCGTGATCTGGACACTTCCCCACGCCAAAATGGTTTCACTTCAACCCCACACATATCGTCCGGAAATCCGGGGCCTCGATCCAGAAGCCGAATAGCCAGAAATCCGTCAGCCAACTTATCAATTTCGCATCGTAAGCTCGCGCCTTCCGCAGCATAACGACAAGCATTTTCGACAAGTGCGAGGATAGCTTGTCTTATGCGCTGTGAATCAACCAGAACAACGGTTGGCGGCAGTTCTGCTGACACTTTAATATTGTTTGTATCGAGCATCGGTTCAGCCGAATGTAGAACTCCTTCAATCAACTGAGCCAGATCAATCTGCTCAGGGTGCATGACCAGCTTTTGGCCTATCGCCAAGGATAAAGTACGGAGGTCTTCGACAATCCGGGATAATCCTTCGGCTTGTAAAAGAAGATTGCTCAAGGCCTTCTTTTCCATCGGGAATATGCCGTCGACCATGCCCTGCATCGTGCCACGTAAAATTGTGAGTGGCGTGCGCAGTTCATGTGCCAGGGCCATGTTGTTGAAGTGCAGTCTGTTTTCCATATTTTGAAGGCTGGTGGCCATCGCATTAAAGCTATCGATAAGGCTCGAAACTTCCATAGTGCGTTTGTGAGAACCCGTCATACGAACTGAAAAGTCACCTGATTTCAACGCTTCGGCAACCACTGTCAGTTGCTCAAGTGGCCGCGCAATTTTTCTCGCCAAATATATCCCAATCGCACTACAGATGAGCGCCGAGAGAAGACCCGATACCAGAACCGATATATAAACGTTCCAATCCAATGGATCTGAGAACCTGTTGAGATATCGAAACAGCTCCTTAAGTGCTGCTGTATCCGGCACGATGCCCGCATTTAGATCCCGATAAGCATGTGCCGCGTCTGCGGGTAGCTGTTGTAATAGCCCTTCCTCAAGATAGGATGCGTACCAGTTAACCCCCAGATAAGCCAAGCCAACACTCAGCAATAACATTGCCGTGATGATGATTGCGGTTAATGTGGCAAGTGAAAGCGTTGGGAACTTCATTTTGGATCACAGAAACGATAGCCGATGCCTCGGACCGCAGAGAAAAAACCAATCTGACCCAGCTCTTCCAGCTTCCGCCTGAGATTGGAGATATGCGTGTCTACAGTTCGGGCGAGTGCATCGCTTTCTGGCAAACAGGCGTCGAGAATATCGGCACGTTCAAAGGCATGCGTCGGGCGGCGTATCATGTAAGCAAGAATTCGAAATTCACTTAAGGTGAGCTGTAAGGTCACGCGCCTTTCTCCCTGATATACGAAAGCCGAGTACGCCTTGAAATCGACCTCGAAATTACCAAAGCGTCGAACTGTTTCGTGCTGTGCTCCGTTCGTTCTGCGAAGCACTGCCTTTACGCGTGCAACGACCTCCTGCGGATTGAAAGGCTTCACGATATAATCATCAGCCCCAAGACGTAGCCCACTCAGCCGATCCAGATCTTCCGCCAATGCGGTTATCATAATCACAGGTGTATTCTCAGTCTGCCGCAAACGACCAAGCACTGCAAATCCATCCAGTTTCGGAAGGCGTACGTCCAGTAGAACAAGATCGGGCGATAGGTGGGCATGATGTTGAAGCGCCGTTTCACCATCAGCAGCGCGAACGGTCCGGTATCCTTCCCGCTCCAGGTAAGCGCTGAGAATTTGTGCGATCTCCGGCTCATCCTCTACGATCAGAACGAGACTGTTTTCCACCCTGGGCTCCGAAATTCTTTATTTTCTTCTGCTTAAACTTTGCTGCGTCGGTCGGAGTTATGCCGGAGAAAAGACCAACGCGCAATTTCCAAACAATAGATAAGCAGACATGCTGCTGTAGTTTAACACGGTGCAGATATGCTCTCCATCGTTTCTTGACAATCGGGGTTCAAATCGCGGCCATGTTAATTTTGCAAGGCTATCGAAATGCGAAACACAGTTTCCAGCCCAAGCGATGCCCCTTATCGGGTGGACTACACCAACAGCATTTGGTTTTCAGGGTGGACTGCGCCCGCTGTCAGCTTTCTCCTGATATCAAGTTTGATTTTTATTATGTTCCCTACGCTTGATTTAGCAGTCACTCGTATTTTCGCAAACGGTCGCAGCTTTCCACTATCCGAGAGCCCAATTCTCCTCTCAATACGCGATGCGAACCGTCGCGCCATGATTTATCTGCTTGTTCTGATGACTATCATGATCATTCTTTATGCGGTTAAACCGCGAAAATTTGAGCTTTTTCCACCTCACAAGGCTTTCTTTGTCATTCTATCTTTTCTCATCGGGCCATTTCTTACAGTACAGTTTCTCAAAAACTTTTTTGCTCGTGCGCGGCCACGTAGTCTGCTTGAATTTGGGGGCTCTGCGGACTTTACACCTGTTTGGCAATACGCTGCTCAATGCAGCCGCAATTGCTCCTTTCCGTCAGGCGAAGCCGCGACAGCCTCGGCAACACTTTCAGTGATTATACTAATACCCGCAAAATGGCGTCCGATTGCAGTTGCGGTTATTACACCGGTTTTGCTCTTTGCGTCGTTTAATCGCGTAATGTTTGGCGCCCATTTTCTCTCGGACGTTACCATCGCATGGGGGCTTATGTGGTGCCTGATGATTTGGCTTTGGCGACGAATTTCTCAAAATGCTCAAAACATAGATTATCTGATTGAGAACATAGGGCGTGCATTAATTAAATGACGACACCTAGAGTATCCGTCTTGATCAAGCCATTTTTGGTGCCCAACAGCGATGCGCTTTTAGGCGTGCATTTGCTAGCACGATGAGCTTTCGCATGACGGCTGTAATGGCGACCTTTGGCGGTTTTCCCTTTGCTCTGAGCTGATCGTATTTGGCTTTGAGGTCAGGATTGAAACGGGTAGCTCCCAGAGCAGGCATGTAAAGGACCCGTCGGATATTGGCGCGGCCACCGGCTATAAAGGTCTGGCCGCGCCATTTGCCCGACTGCCTCGTCATTGGGGCCAGCCCGGCAAGGGCTGCGGCCTGATTGGTTTCAAGTCTCCCCAGTTCTGGCATGTCTATGATCAAGGAGAAGGCAATGATTGTCGAGAAACCTGGTATGGACGTGAGGATAGAAAAATTTGCAGCCAATTGTGCATCCACTTGAATGATCGCTATGATTTCTGCTTCTATTGCTTGCATCTGGCGCTCAATCTGCTTGAGCCTTTCCGCATTCTGGCGCTTGAGCAGAGGAATGGAAAACGCCTTGGCGCGGTTCTTCGCTGCGGTGCGATCTTTGACCAGAGCCGCGCGTGCCAAGTGCAAGTCTTTGAGATCATTGTGGATGGGGCTTGGCACCGGACGTGGTGACAGTTTCAGCAATGAGCCCATTTTCGCCAGCATTGCAGCGTCAACCTTGTCGGTCTTTGCAAGCGTGCCCATGCCTTCAAACATGCGTCGAGCCCTGCGTGGATTAACTTTGACCTGCGGAAGATTGGCTGCAGCCAACGCCCTGTCTGTATTAGCCCTGTCCTGCTCGCAACATAGAACAGAGCACAGCGGAAAAGATTCATCGAAGACTGGACTGATGTGATGGCACCAATTGCCGGTCGCAAAGCCTGTTGATAGTTATCATGTTTAAAGTGCGTTTGTGCAGGGGATCGTTAAACTACACCGACGCAAATCGATCGCTTCATTTTTTCGGTGAATAAATAACCTTAACCGGAGCGTCATGCTTGTAGGTTGCAGCGGAAGGTCCGTACTTCGCATTGAAGCTCGGGTGCCACGCTCTCAGCTCCGTATCAGACATCCACTTAATTTCCAACTGATCGGCAGGCGCAAATCCGTAAAATTGCACCAGAGCATTTGTGGCCGATTGGCACTTTTCCGATGTGCCGGATTTAAGAATAGAAACCTGCGTCGTTTCCGCCCATGTCAGAGACCCGTTTTGCGGACATTTGCGAACTTCAACGTGATATTGTCCGCTCGGGGAAGGCAGGTTAGCAACAACTTTGTTCGGGCCGCATCCTACCGCATAAACAGACAGAAAAATCAGAACCGCGACCTGGCTTTTCATTTGTCTATCTTTCTCTTCAGCAGCTCATTCGGCTTATGGCCGCTTGACTATTGTGTGGGTTTCTACATCCCGTTAAACACAAAAGATTGCTGATGGCTATAAGTATTGCATTTTCTGGATAATATATAACCCTAGATGACCGAAACGATTAACAGGTGGCCTGTATCCGCGTCAGCCGAAAACCAGAAGCCTTATGAAGGACATTATTCCAAAGATAATACAGCGGCTACCCTGGATGCTCACTTGCTTCGAAGGGCCGAAGACCGGCATTCTATTTCGCTATCGACAAACGTCCCCATGAAAACCAACCAGGTTGCGCGGGAAGGATCGAAGGCGAAGGAACAGCGCTGACAGTACCGAATGGAGGCTTTAATGCAAAAGCCAAAGAATCTGTTCAAAACAAGCGCTATCGTGAAATCGGTATACAGTTTCTGGATGAGTACACAATGGAACTGCAAGAGGTTGGCGGATGCTCATATTACCATGGCGCATCTTGCGGCTTTAACGGGGTCGTGGAACTCGACGCTAGTGGCATTTAAATTTGAGCCGAAAATCTTCAGATAAAAAGCAAGGCTGGATTAATCACAGTTTTGCTATAAAAGTCATATGAAACACAACTCATCAGATTGGCTCATGGCGCGCCATTCATCACGACCGCCGCGCCAACTTTCAGATTACCCTACAACTATTTCGAGGCCTCCTTATGCAAATCCGCCAGTTCTCCAACGATAGCCGCTGCTTCATTTTGCAGAACGTCTTTTGTACTTTTGCGCGCTTTTTCTAAGGCAATTTCAGCGCTCAAACTCCGCTCGTTAGACTGTAGACCATCGTCCTTATCCGCATCAACTTCATCATTGTTCTTACCGCGCGCCTTAAGGCGATTTGCTTCAGCAAATATCTCATCGCGACGTGTGGCTTCATTGAGAGATATGATTGTCTTTTCGCGCTGTGCCTTCAAGGCAGCGATGTCCTCCAAAAAACGCTGAAATTCAGATTTATTCTTTACTCGGCTATCATGCCGTTCTTGCAGCTGTAAGATCGTCGCCGCCATATCGCCAAACGACTTGTATTTCGCGGCCTTCACCTGGCTCCACGGCAGGGCGTTATCGAAGCTAGATTCACCAGTGGTCTTGATATTAAACGTACCGGGAAGATTGATATCAGGCGTCACGCCACGTAGCTGCGTAGTGCCGCCATTTATTCGGAAAAACTGCGCAACCGTCAACTTCAATTCGCCGAATTTCGCTTCTGGATTCTGAACTACTTCATCAAGATTTATAACGGTTTGCACCGTTCCTTTACCGAAACTAGGCTCACCGATAATCACCCCTCGTGCGTAATCCTGAACCGCTGCAGCAAAAATCTCAGACGCCGATGCTGATCCACGATTTATGAGAACTCCTAGCGGACCATTCCAGATCGGAGTCGGAAGATCATCACTCTCTATTTTCACTTCACCTTTTGCATTGCGCTGCTGAACGACAGGCCCTTTGCCAACAAATAGGCCGGTGAGATCTATCGCTTCGGTCAATGACCCTCCCCCATTATAGCGAAGGTCAATGAGGACGCCATCAACTTTATCTTGCTTCAGTTCCGCTACCAGTTTAGCGACATCGCGGCTGGCGCTTCGATAATTCATGTCACCTTTTCGACGAGCTTCAATATCCTCATAAAATGCAGGAAGAGTGATTACGCCTATCTTTCGCGTCGTAGTTCTATCGTTTACCGAAATGATGGTCTTCTGGGCTGCTTGTTTTTCGAGGCTGATCTTGTCGCGAACCAGGCTGATAATGTGATGTGCCCCATCTGGTCCCGCGTCCGCCGGCAAAATATCCAGACGCACACTCGACCCTTTGGCACCGCGTATCAGTTGAACGACCTCATCAAGACGCAGTCCGACCACTTCTTTTATTGGACCGTTTTCATCTTGACCAACCCCAACGATACGATCTCCAACTGCAAGCTTTCCTGAGGATTGAGCGGGGCCACCAGCCACCAGTTCGCGGATAGTCGTGTAATCATCGCGTTCCTGTAAGACAGCACCGATACCCACAAGGGAAAGTTTCATAGCGATGTCAAACTCTGCCGAAGCATTCGCACCAAAATAGTCGGTATGGGGATCGACGGATGTCGTATATGCTGCCATGAATATTTGGAAAACATCGTCGGACTTCGACTTATATGCACGCGCGAGCGTGTTCTCATAGCGCTTGTCCAGCGTCTCGCGAATTGTGGCATCGTCCTTGCCAGCAAGTTTCAGACGCAGCCAGTCGTTTTTGACGCGTTTGCGCCATAAATCGTTGCGGTCCTTGTCTGATTGTGGCCAAACAGCCTTATCGCGAACAATCGGGTAGTCTTCCTGAACACTGAAGTCGAATGTTTGATTAAGCAGACTACGTGCATAAGTCATCCGGTCAACAACACGCTGCCCATAAATATTGAAAATGGCAAACGGAATGCTCAGGTCTTCCTGGTTGATGGCATCGTCAATTTCTGTGCTGCTGGTCTTGAAGCTATCTATATCAGACCGTAAGAAAATCAGCCGGTCAGGATCAAGGGAATCGATATAGCGATTCATGATCTTGACTGACAGAGTATCATCCAACGCAACCGGCTTGTAATGGAACCGCGAAAGAAACTCTGCCGTCAAACGTGCGGCTTGAACCTGCTGCGTCAACGGCTTTAGATCTGGCGGAGGGCCTGCTTCAAAAGCGTGTGAGGGAGACGCAATAATTGCAAGGAAAAGAAAGAGAAAAACAAACTTCTTGCGTAACAACTTGCACCCCATTTTCTCGAAGCAGAATATTCAAACCATAATTTATGTGAAACAATTATGGTCTTTTAGCAACCATTCGCGTTCTTATTGACCACTGAGATTACGAACCTTGCCAAAATAGCGCTGAAGGTGCCGTCATTTTCCAGTCGAAATAGAAAGTCCGGGCGGTGCCCGGACCAGTTAGACGTTCACCACCTGCGGTAGCGGCTGGTCCACGCTCATCGCATGATCGAGAACGCGCTGGAGATTTGCAGCGTGCCGGAAGTTCGGCTCCAGCCCCACACCATCGGCGACCGATCGAGCAAAACGCTGATAGTTCGTTTCGACCGGGCTCACTTCGATCTCACGCCAAACCGGAGTCTCGATATCTGCTCCAATAGAGCCACGGAGGGTCGAGTCTGCGGGCGTATGAATGACTTCAAGGGCACCTTTGTCGCCGTGAATGCGTAAACGCAATTCATTGAGATGCCCAGTTGCCCAGCGGCTGGCATGTATCACACCCAGTGCACCATTCGAATATTCTGCCATCATCACAAAACTGTCATTCGCATCAAGCACATATTCGCCGATGTGATTATTGTCGGCCTTATCGAAAGTTTTTAGTCGTGCCGATGCGCGCTCGACGTCGCTGCCAATTGCATAAGATGCAAAATCAAGAATATGAATGCCAACATCGCCAAGCACTCCGTTGGAGCCATGGCGCGTGGAAAGCCTCCAAAGCCACTTGCTCTCGGTTTTCCAATCGCCCCATGTTTTCGACACCAGCCAGCTCTGCAGGTACGAAGCCTCGAAGTGTCGCACCTGACCAATCTCGCCCGACATCACGATCTCTCGCGCCTTTTGCAACGGGGCGACATTGCGATAAGTGAGATTGACCATACTGATGACGCCTGCCTGCTCGGCGGCTTCGGCCATTTCACTGGCCTTTTCGTAACTTTCGGCAAGCGGCTTTTCGCAGAAGATGTGCTTACCTGCACCAATGAGCGCCATTGATGTTGGATGGTGGATCGCATCTGGCGTCACATTTGCAACAGCATCGAAGCGGTTCCATTCAAGAGCATCTTCAAGCCGCGTGAAGCGATTGTGTATGTCGTGATTTTCTGAGAAAGCGTCAACGCGTTCCGCTGAAACATCACACGCTGCAACCACTTCGACACCATCAATGGCTTTGAAAGCCTCAGCATGGTTCTTCGCCATGCCGCCAGTTCCAAGGATAAGAAGACGCATCATGCACCTCAACGATAACCGGCTTCGCCCGCCTTATGAAGTTTAGGCCCCCGCTCTACAACTGGCTCCAAAGCCTGGTCTACGGGAACATTTGGCGCTGTGTGAATACCAGTCCAGGCGGGCCGGGAATTATAAGCCCATTTGACAGAGTTGCGGAGTACAGTCTGCACATTCGCGTCGTGATAGGTCGGATAGGTTTCGTGACCGGGACGGAAATAGAAGATATTACCTGCACCGCGGCGCCATGTCAGACCGGAGCGAAATACCTCGCCGCCCGCAAACCATGAGATAAATACGGTTTCGAGCGGTTCAGGGACTGAAAATTGCTCGCCATACATTTCTTCGTTCTCAAGCACAAAATTCTCATCAAGACCTTGTGCAATCGGATGACCTCGGTTCACGATCCAAACCCGTTCACGTTCGCCTGCTTCACGCCATTTCAATGCACAGGGCGTACCCATCAACCGTTTGAAAATTTTGGAAAAATGCCCTGAGTGAAGGACTATCAGCCCCATTCCCTCAAAAACGCGTCTGGCCACGCGCTCAACAACTTCATCTTTTACACCACCATGATCTTTGTGCCCCCACCAGACCAATACATCCGTGTTGGCAAGGCGTTCCTCTGTCAGACCGTGCTCTGGTTCCTGCAAGGTGGCTGTGGTGGCTTCAATATTGTTATCAGCATTCAGCGCACCTGCAATCGTGTTGTGCATTCCATTCGGATAAACAGCACGAACGATTTCATTAATCTGCTCGTGAACATTTTCACCCCAGACGATAGTGCGTATAGACACGAGTATTCTCCTTAATTGTGGCCTGTGAGCCCTTGTTTGGATTGAACGATGGGGATGTAAGTGCCTATTGATAAAACCAATGCCCGAAGGCAATTGTTCCAAAAAACGATCTTTTTATTGGAAGGGTGGCTCTACCGAATGTCAACGCTGTACGACTTGTAACAGGTCGCACAGGCGCTATTGGCGTTGTGATGCGGCGTAATAGTGAGTTTCACTTCGCTGAGTTCATGCGCGGTATGGCTGAAAGGCTCAGTCAAGATGAGGTGGATATCCTGGTCAGCCCGATTGCAAATAACGGCACGGAAGATGAAGTGGAATTTTTCCAGCGCCTTGCCACCAGCCGACGCGTCGACGCTATAATCATAACCTCACCCAAACCGAATGATGAACGCATTCGCTTGCTAAATGAATTAGGCATGCCTTTTCTCGTTCATGGTCGTTCGAAAATCGATATTCCACATGCGTGGCTTGATATCGACAACGAAGGTGCCGTTTATCGTTCTACCACCCACCTGCTTGATCTTGGCCATCGTCGTATCGCTATGATCAACGGTCGCCAAGGTTTTACATTCTCACTAGATAGGGACATCGGATACCGTAAAGCTCTCGAAGAAAACCAGGTTGAATTTGACCCAGATCTCGTCGAACACGGCGATTTCACAGACGAGATCGGCTACCGCTTAGCGAGAAAACTCCTAGAGCGCGATTTATGGCCTACAGCATTCGTCGCAGGTGCGATGATGAACGCTTTGGGCATTTATCGAGCGGCCCGTTCTTTCGGTTTAACCATCGGCGGAGATATTTCCGTCATTGCACATGATGACGTGATTTCATTTCTGAGCGCAGATAATATGGTGCCGTCACTTACAGCAACACGTTCATCAATGCGCGCTGCCGGCAAACGTTGCGCAGATATGCTCATGGATATCCTTAATGACAAAGCGCCCGCCAATATTCACGAGCTCTGGCCCGTTGAACTAATCTTAAGAGAAACAGCCACTCGAGTTCCGAAAGATGAGGTCAATTTACGCAACTAGAGCGTATTGCGCAAAGTATGAAATGGTTTCCGGACAAGATGCGCGTTAACACAAACGGTTAGAGCGCTGATCTCATTCAGTCAATTGAAATGCGCTTTCGCGTTTGGAACTGTGAGAAAAGTCACTCACGAAATTCTCGAGTGCGATCGCATACTATCTGTGAGAGCTTTCTTGTTCGCCAGAAGGCTTACCCCTTTTACGAACAACCGTTCTGACCTGAGCCCTTCAATTCCCTCACTACATGGGGTAAGGAATTTGATTCTTCGTTGAACCATTTGGGACGGCAACCGTTATGAGAGTGCATGACACGTTCACAGGGTGACCTAAATTGGTTCATAAAAAAGCGACCGAGCGTCGACAGTTGCGAGAATCTCTGCCCTATTGGCAGACCACACCGCATATAACGGTCAGAACGAAGCAAACTCCATCCAAACTGCACTACGATGTTGTCATTGTCGGGGCGGGCATCAGCGGGGCACTTGCGGCTCAAGCCCTTGCGAACGGCAAGAGAAGCATTCTGATAATTGATCGCCGAGCGCCCGTGCTCGGGAGCAGTATGGCGAGCACAGCCATGATCCAACACGAACTTGATGTCCCTCTTTTCAAGCTCAAGAAATTTCTAAAAAAAGAAGCGGCAGAATGCATTTGGCTACGGTCGGCACAGTCGGTCAAATCAATCGTTTCTCTGGTCCACGAGCACAATATTTCATGCCATTTACAGTCCAAAAAAGCTCTGTATCTCGCAGGTGATGAATATGGGATGCGCGCACTGGCTTCTGAAGCCGAAGCACGAAATGCTATCGGCATTGGCGCGAGTTTTCTTGATAACCGGCTTCTGAAAGACCAGTATCAAATTGATAGAACTGGCGCGATTGTAAGCGACATATCGGCTTCAGCAAACCCGGCACAACTCACTGCCGGTATTATTCGTTCATGCATCAGACAAGGTGTTGAAGTGGTTGCGAACACCGAAATCACGGATCTGGTTAGTGTCTCGAATAAAGTAGCCTTATCAACTGCTGCAGGTACGATCATCACCGCCTCCAGTGCGATTTTTTGTACAGGGTATGAATTCCTCAAGTCTTTGGCTAACAATGATCACCAAATCATATCGACCTGGGCTATAGCCAGCCCGGATAATGTTCAGCTTCCCGCTTGGCTTGCAAACCATCTCGTTTGGGAGGCTTCAGACCCATATCTTTATTTCCGTACTGCTGAAAATGGCCGTCTTATCGCCGGCGGAGAGGATGAACAATCTGACGACGCTTATCTGGATGAACAAAAATTAGTCAAAAAGAGCCACAAAATTGCGAAGAAAGTGAAAGCACTTATCGGCTGCAATGTTGACGAGCCGGAATACCGTTGGGCTGCCGCTTTTGGCTCGACCTCACTTGGCATCCCTATGATCGGTGCCGTACCCGGACATTCAAATGTTTATGCCGCAATGGGGTATGGGGGAAATGGCATAACTTTTAGCAAAATTGCCGCCGAAATCTTATCAGCTCAACTTAATGGCAAACTAGACCGGGATGCAGATCTCTTCCCGTTCAGATAAATCTTCAAAATTCTCTCTGTTCTACAAGCTACCTAGGTTGCAGTCTGCTTACAATTATCAACAATTTTAACCATTGCGGAACGATTTCTGGGTTCAACGGTTTCATTCTTTGAGGTGAAAAATTATGACTATAAAGACCACGCGTAGCCAAACGCTCACAAATGTCCGGGAGCCACTGTGCTCCGCCTCCCTGATGGGAAAGCAGAGTTTTTGTGGCCATTCAAAGATTAAAAAGCCGGTGGCGCCATTCGTGATATGGTGGCTGCTAATGTTGGGAGGCGTAGCGATTTGGTATGTTTCTAGTTGATTGACGCAGTTGTTTGAAACTTCACTCACAGACAGGAAAAGTCATGATCAAATATCAACAGAATACCGATCCACTGACACAAGATAGCGATGTCAAATACTTAACTGAGAATTCGGATCTCTCACCATTACAGGCCAAGGAACTGATTGAGAAAATAGGTCGCAATCGTATCGAACTTCTTAAGAAAGCTAAGAACTTTAAAGCCGAAAGCTGATGAATTAAATCGCCCCCAATCATGTTCGGTCCATATGCTAATCAGTATCCTTTGAGAACGATACGGCTAGCGAACAGTTTCGCCCCCGATTTCAAAGCCTAACGTGTTATATTTAAAGGAATGGGTCGTGCCACGCGCTTTTGGAAAGGGTTATCTCAAACTCTCATTTCTGACCTATACAGTCAAACTCACACCGGCCACCGGGGACAGCGGAAAAGTTCGCTTTCCCACCTGAATGGAAAGACCGGCTATTGTATTCTCAGCCGCTACGTAGATTCAGTACCACAGTTCAACAACTATCGCGGAGCTGCGAGCCTGATCCTATGTTCCGAAGAGGTACTCGCAACTGCAATGCGTATAGGTGAAAACACACACCGGATCGCATCAAGATACGAGTGCCATGATGCGACCGTTCCGATAGCAATCCTCGATGGCTACCGGAACGATTCTTAATCACAAAATTAAGCAATTTCATATGATGAAACGCCCCAGCAGCGTTTCTAAACGAAAGTTTTATTGCAGTTTACTTCGCACTTGCGTTTTACTTTGGCGAGGGGGACCGTTAGAATGCCTTTCGAGAGTGAAATTTATCGCCAGATATTTAGCTCAGAAGAGTTAGAACAGGTGCGAATGTCCTATGTGCGATGCTGCGACTTACTAGGTACTTGGCCAAACACACACGAGAGCGAAATTCTCTTGGCTCAATTTGTTTTGAGAGCCTTTGAAGAGAGTAACCACGATCCAGAGCTTACCGCCCTCCGCGCCTTTGAAATTGTACAAATGCTCCATTAGTTGAAAAGCTTGAGGGTTTCCCACAGAGATGTTCGACTTCCTCCGTGCGGGCATTACGCTCAGTAGCCGATATTGTGGTTGCAATTTCCCATGCGGCATTCGACTCCAGCTTTAATGGGAGCACGGCGGAAAGCAGGATCGACACACTAACCTTTTGTTGAACGCAGTACGTTCCCATAATCGACTATTCTCCAAGCCGTTTCACAATAATCGCTTCGGACCAATGTGGAGTGAGCCATTGGCTTACGAACAAACAAGCAATTCGCCGACAAATTGACAACATTATTTTCTGACATTTCTTCATTAAGCTGAAAGACCGCGGCTACGCTGGTTACACAACAACCGAGCCCTCAATCTGCCAGAATTCTCCACTTGGCTCTTCTCTATAAGTTTGTTGAGATATGAACTCCAGGATTCTTGTCGGAATTATACGGGCCGATGGCGTGTAACTTGCAACCCACTTCTGAACTGTCTTGATTAAACTCCGGTTTATAAAAGCAAAGGAGAAAAATCAGTACGGTAAAAGAACTCTCTCTTGAATGTGAAATGATAAATATACACGGAATAAATTTACTCGACTCTACACTATTTAAAGCTGTGCAGCCATGACTCCCCCCGAGATTAACCAAAATTCTTATATAACAGGTGAATAAATACCTGAATCATGAGATACTCATGTCGATCCAGGCAACCCTCAGCGGAGCTCCAATTTCTCATGGAGAAATAAAATGAAAATCCTCCCCTACCTTCTCTGTCTGCTGTCACCTTTTGTTTGGCTATCCGCAGCGTCCTCTGAGCCTCTATCTGAACCAACAAGTAAACCCATCCTGACCATATCGGGCAACATCTCAAATACTAATGTAGGTGACACAGCGCAATTCGACCGTGACATGCTGGAGCACATAGGACTGCAGGCTGTTGAAACTGCAAATCCATGGTATGACGGTCGTGTGCTGTTTGAAGGCGTGTCGATGGACAAACTCATGACACTCGTAGGCGCTAAAGGAACGAAAGTGACAGCCATCGCGTTGAATGACTATGTCAGTTCGCTGCCAATGGAAGATTTCAAAAAGTTCGATGTTATTCTGGCCATGAAAAGGGATGGGAATTACATGGCTGTTCGTGATAAAGGGCCCTTATTTATCATCTATCCGTATGACAGCGACCCGCAGCTTCAAACCCAAACCTATTACACACGTTCAGCTTGGCAGGTTGCCAAGCTAATAGTTGAATAAAGGTAGAATGTGAGACGAATCTTGGGCGTCATCATATGTTGTTTTGTAATGGCAACGGCTTATATCGCCTATGTCATTGCAGAACGACAGACCGCGCTTCAGAAATTTTCCCGCTATAATGATTCTTGGTCTATCGGTCAGACCGTGTCGGAGTATATGCGACTAGAACACGTTCTGGCGACATATGCGTTGAATATGAATGACGACACACTAGAAGAAACACACCTTCGACTCGATATTATGCTTGGGCGCTTGGAATTGCTCCAGCAGGGAAACTTACGTTCTTTCATTCAGGATAATCCGCAGCGGCGTGAGCTGTTTACTAAACTAAGTGATGCCCTGAACGATCTTGATAATCGGCTCGACCAGCTTGACGCTGAAGCAATCAAATTGCAGCTTGATTCAATGGCCACATTAGATGGCCCCATGACCGCACTCGCTTCCTCGGCAGTGGAATATGATGTCGGGCTTATTGATGCAGCTCAGGCTGAAGTGCGTCAATTACATCTGATTTATACAGCCCTTGCAGCGGGGCTTATCCTTTGCGGTGTCGCGTTGTTCATACTTTTACTTCGTCATAACAGGCTTCTTGATCGGGCCCATGGCAGTATGCAACGCCTGACAAGTGAACTTCAGCAGGCGACATGCGAACTGCAGTCGCAGAATTATCGCCTCGAACATGACGCACATCACGATGCACTTACCGGTCTGCCCAATCGTGTTCTGTTTCGTCTGGATTTAGAGAAAAGACTTCTTGCAGCAAAGACCGGGCAAAAATCAGCGATTATTCTTTTGTTGGACCTCGACGGATTTAAGGACGTAAATGATACATTGGGGCATGATATTGGTGATGCACTTTTGCAAGCAGTGGCAGACCGGCTAACCGGGCTTGGACAAAAAGACGACATCGTATGCCGATTGGGTGGGGACGAATTTGCCGTATTGTCAACAGGCATCCCCGAACAAGAGGCACTCGAATTTTCTAATCTATTGATGGAAAAAATTGGCCAACCCTATCACTTGGGCGAACTCGAAATTAAAATTGGCACCTGTATCGGCATTGCAATTTCTAAGGGCGAACCAAACACAGAAGAACTCTTCAAACATGCTGATCTGGCACTTTATGAAGCTAAAGCGCTTGGTCCAGGACATGCCAGCATCTTCAGGCCGCAAATGCAAACACGATTGCGTGAGAAAAAGTCTTTCGAAGCAGATCTTCAAAAATCGCTACTGAACAGCGAGTTAAAAGTATTCTATCAACCACAGGCCCGCACGGATACGCGAGAAATTTGTGGTTATGAAGCTCTGGTTCGTTGGAATCATCCTGTTCGTGGTGCTGTGTCGCCGCTAGAGTTCATTCCAATCGCCGAAAAAATTGGATTCATACATACACTTGGAGACTGGGTTTTAAAATCAGCGTGCTCAGAAGCTGCCCGATGGAGTAAGCCACTCAAAATTGCAATTAATCTCTCTCCCGTTCAGTTTGGTAGCCCGAACCTTATTGAAAGCGTAATCAACGCGCTGGAACAGAGTGGGCTTCATGCCGGCCGATTGGAACTTGAGATTACGGAATCAGTACTTCTCGACAAAAACGAACATACCCTAAATGCTCTGCGTCAATTAAAAGCCTTGGGTATTCAGATTGCTATGGATGATTTCGGAACCGGTTACTCATCCCTAGGGAGTCTCAGTGGCTTTCCGTTCGATAAAATTAAAATTGATCGATCGTTCATACGTGATGTCACGACACGGCTTGATGCTTTAGCAATTATTGAGCTCGTAACGGGTATTGGGCGGCGCCTAAAAATGATCACGATCGCAGAAGGAATTGAGACTGAAGAGCAATTCGAATGTCTGAAAAGGCTGGGCTGTGATCAAGTTCAAGGTTTCCTTATTGGAGAGCCAGTTCCCGCTTCTGAGCTAACGGATGTCCACGGTTATGACGAACTGGCACTCAGATCATAAAGTTGGCCACAAACTTCATAGATAAGAATATTGCAAAAGGTAGCTTAGTATAAAAAAATCGGATATTCACCACCTTCATATCACATAAGATGTGCGCGCTAATACGCATAGATTTGGGCGTTAAGGTGTTAAAAATACATGGGATCAATGTACCGATTTCTGCGGATGAGGTCTCGCCAGTTATCTGGCAGGCTTTGACAAGTGGAAATTATGAGGCCAAAGAAGCAAACTCGATATTCAAGGCGGTAAAACCGGGTGATCGAGTTCTGGAGCTCGGCTCTGGTCTTGGAATCATTACGTCAATCATTGCAAAAATTGAAAATGTTTTTGTTTGGGGCTTCGAGGCCAACCCGTCCACGGCGGCACTTGCTCATCGCGTGATAGAAGCAAATAAACTGGACAACGTTGTTTTATCACAGGGCATTCTTACGGCAAATGAACCGTGTTCTATCCGGTTTTACGTACGTCGTGATTTCTGGATGTCATCAATGGATGAAAACCAGGGCCCATATGAGCGCAGTATCGACTTGCCTTCATCCAATATTGACCAGTTAATTGCTCTTCTTGGTATTAATGTCATCGTGATAGACATTGAAGGCGCCGAACTTGACTTGCTCAAGAATGCCAGCCTGACGGGAGTGGAGCGTATTGCGCTTGAGTTGCATGATCACCTCTATGGTCTTGCCGGCATCCGAGATATTACATACGCGCTGGCGACTAGGGGGTTTGCATACGACCCACGAGGTTCGAGTGGCCCATGCGTCCTTTTTGCGAAGGAAGACGGTATCCGTGAATATGACCCTGGATAAAGCCTACTGGGTCCAGCGCTATTATGACACTTAGCGATGTTGAAATTATAGCGGAATACTCAGGCTTATTTGAATCGGATACCATCTTTTCAACTGCTGGTTTGCAGCACAATTATACGCGCTTCCCGTACAAAATCACCACGTCACGTACCGCGCCCGCTCCGCCAATGATGGCGAGCGCATAGAGGGTTCGTGGAGATTCATCGTTATTACGCTCGCACAAGTAACTAAAGCACCAATTAATGCGCCTATGGCGCGAGCACCAGCTAACCTTAAAAATGGGTTTTTAGCGTAACTATTTGAGAATGCTGTGTTTTCTGCCATTTCTCAAGTGCATTTTTACACTCGCAATACAATCGCTCGCGATTTAGCAAAGCAAGTGGGCTTATAAGCAGGGTTGGATAACAGACTGGACTAACTTAAGGAGATTATCCTTACCCCAACTTGTCAAATGGGAAAAGACACCGGCAAGTGGGATGAAAAGACCAAGCCATCCGAGATCACCTTAATACGACTGCCCGTTGGCAAGGATTGAAAAATACGGCTAACGGAACAAGAAGTCCAATAAGAGTTAATCCTGCACCGGGACCACTGGGCCAAGATTATAAACCAAAACAGAAAGCTCCCCGCACTGAGCGCGAAGGCAAATTGCACTGTGACTTGATGCAGCGCGTGTATACCGTCGCAGGAATATCTTCAGTGCTATCCATGTTTGAAGCCTTTCAAAGACAGCGTTTGCGAACTTGAATAGCCACGCAAACGTCCATCTTCGTCAAGTACGGCATCGCGGCAACCCTTATTGTTGTTTGGAATTGTCAAAGATGGAACGGATTTGATCCAGTCGATTGACGACTACGGCGACCCCGAAACAGACTGATCCTAGCCCAAACGAAATCGTACCAAGAATTAGACGTTGGGTTGATTGAGCTTCAATAATAAACAACAGACCAATTAATATCTGTACGAAACCGAGATTAAATAATAGTATATTCATCTTATTTTACAATTTCGCAATAAATATTCTTCGAATCGATCTCGCCAGCAGCAACATTGTATTCGTTAACTTAAAGAAATTAGTAAACATAAATCCTTCCTCATTATATAGAAAAATACAATTTCCACTAGCTGTTTTTATTCATATCCATGCTTATCCATATCAAGTATTGTCGGTTTGCGTTCGTCTTTTACCGTTGCTGTCATTACAACAACAATACAATTTGTATCGAGCAAAACTCTCATTCCCGTCCTTTAGTATATGCAGACTCAGCACAGACAAATGTTAAAATGAACCGTCAGGATACTTAAGGGAGATACTACAAAACTTGAATAAGGAGTATTCCAAAAAAAGCTTCACCCCTTATTATAAAAGCTCGCGCTTGATCAGAATTGACGAAATGCCGGCCAATTCTCTATGCGAGTTCGAACAGGTTTGTTGGGCTCGCGCAAGGAGCACGCCCTATATGCTTCCTGACATATTCAAGATGGCGTAACATTCAATCCTCACGTGCTGGTCCACTTTTCAAATAAAGGCGCTGGCATTCGGCGGATTTTCAGCTGACGACCGTTGCTAATTGTCTGACGGTCCGCTCGATAATTCGTGCACGGACGCTGTAAAAGGAAATGTAATTCGAGCTGATTAGCAGAGCCCGGCGACCAAGAACTCGGTGTTTAAAATGGACGCGCGGATAAGTTTTAGGATTCCAGGATAACGACTTCAGCCCTCCCCCCGGTTATCTTCAATTATCAATTACAGCATTCAACAAACATAACTGCAGTTCAATTCGAACGCGCAAAGGGAACCGCTGTTCTTTTTTAACAGAGGGCTCACGTAAACTAGTAGTGTTGGAGGATCTCGTGAATATGAATTTCAGATCGTCGGGTATATCCACCGAAAGTATGTCAACGCGGCGTATCCTTGTAGCGGGCGGCGCGGGATTTCTGGGTTCACATCTTTGCGAACGTCTCCTCATCGAAGGAAACTTCGTCATCTGTGTCGACAATTTTTCGACTGGGCGTCTTGAGAATATTCGGCATCTTCTGAGGTACGACACATTCAGTTTTGTACGACATGATATCGTCAATCCCATCGACCTGCCAGTCGACGATATTTACAATCTGGCCTGCCCTGCCTCACCACCGCATTATCAAGCTGATCCCGTTCATACGATGAAAACGAGTGTGATCGGGTCGCTCAACCTTCTTGAGCTTGCGGCACACTATCAAGCGAGGATCTTTCAGGCTTCCACCTCAGAAGTATATGGCGATCCGCAAACACATCCACAACCAGAGGCCTATTGGGGCAATGTAAATTCATTCGGCCCCCGCTCCTGCTATGATGAGGGCAAGCGCTCAGCAGAAACATTGTTTTATGATTTTCACAAACAGTATGGCGTTGATATTCGCATTGTTCGCATCTTCAATACCTATGGCCCACGCATGCGGCCAGACGATGGGCGCGTTGTGTCGAACTTTATTGTTCAAGCACTCGGACGCGAAGATATCACCATTTATGGTGATGGTTCACAAACGCGTTCGTTCTGCTACGTCAACGACCTTATTGAAGGCTTCGGCCGGTTGATGAACAGCCAACCAGCGCTTCACACACCTGTCAATCTCGGCAACCCAGGAGAATTTACTATACGGGAACTCGCCGACCAGATTATCAGGTTGACTGGTTCGCCCTCCCGGATAATTCACCGCCCGTTGCCCACAGATGATCCACGCCAGCGACGTCCCGACATAACGCTCGCCAAGCGCGAACTTGGTTGGGAACCGCAGATCGCCCTTGATGAGGGCCTCAAACAGACCATTGCATATTTCGAACGCCAGCTGATCAGACCTTCAGGAGAACTCTTCGAGGTTACAAAATGACCCGACCGAACATACTCGTTACTGGTGGCGCGGGCTTCATTGGCAGCCACACAGCCAAGCTTCTGCATAAAAGCGGATACTCGCCTGTTGTCTATGACAACCTGTCGACAGGACATCGATCGTGCGTGCGCTGGGGCGCATTTGTCGAGGGCGATACGCTTTCTTTGGAACAACTCTTGTCGGCAATCAGAACCTACGCGCCCGTTGCCATCGTGCATTTTGCGGCCTCCGCCTATGTCGGTGAATCGATCACAGACCCGGCAAAATACTATCGAAACAATGTGGGCGGCATGCAATGCGTCTTAGAAGCCAGCCGGCTCTTAGGAACTCTCCCAGTTATTTTCTCCTCAAGCTGTGCCACTTATGGCATTCCAGACACCTTGCCAATTCGGGAAGGCGAGCCACAACACCCAATTAATCCTTACGGACGTACAAAGCTGATCGCCGAGCAAATGCTAGCCGATTATGCGGGAGCCTACGGTATATCGTATGCGGCGCTGCGCTACTTTAACGCCTGTGGTGCCGATCCAGATGGTGAATTGGGCGAAAAGCACGACCCCGAAACCCATATTATTCCGCGCGCCATGATGGCCGCAGCAGGCAAAACAGGCTGCCTTGATATTTTCGGAGACGATTACGATACGCCTGATGGCACTTGTATTCGCGACTATATACATGTTTCGGATCTGGCGCGCGCGCACGTACTCGCCCTGGACCATCTTCTTCGTGGTGGCGATAACCTAGTGCTGAATCTGGGGTCCGGACACGGCACGTCCATAAAAGAAATCGTGGACGCTATCGCACGACTGACCGGCCAAACCGTACCGATTAAAGTGCAAAACCGCCGCGTCGGCGATCCACCGGCTCTTTATGCCGATGCTACTGAAGCTGCCGCGAAACTCGGTTTTCGCGCGTTTCATTCTGACCTCGACACAATCATCCGAACAGCCGCGCCGTTCTTCGGCCTGGAGTTGAGGCCATGAAAGAGCGGGCCATTCATATTGCCTCTGACTGTAGCCCAATCGATAGCGAGCCATTGCTCGCTCCGATTTTTAGTGGTCGAAAGCGGGTGCAATACATAATCGGCATCTTCCTTTGGGCACTCACCATCGTTTATTTCTGGCAATGGTGGTTCGTCAGCGCTGTTCATAATCATCTAGTCGGTTCCGTTTTGGTGACGGCGCTGCTAGCGTGGATTACCATTCTGCCGCTTTACTTCATCACAGTCTTTTTCCATGCCGCACGTCCAACCGGGCCGCTTCGTATCCCGGCCTCAAGCCGTGTGGCAATGGTCGTCACCAAGGCGCCGTCCGAACCTTTCGAGGTGGTGGCTGTGACCCTGCACGCTATGCTTGCTCAGGATGTGCCGCATGACACTTGGCTCGCCGATGAAGACCCTTTGCCTTCGACACTGGAATGGTGCCGGGAAAATCGGGTATTCGTTTCCACACGCAAAGGCCGAGCCGACTATCATCGGCAAACCTGGCCTCGCCGCACGCGGTGCAAGGAAGGCAATCTCGCATTCTTTTATGATTACTATGGCTACGAACGCTATGATTTCGTGTCACAGCTTGATGCAGATCATGTGCCCGAGCCAGGTTATCTCTTTAATATGCTTCGGCCTTTCGCTGATCCTCATGTCGGCTATGTATCCGCACCAAGCATCTGCGACCGGAATGCGCGTGAAAGCTGGTCAGCGCGTGGACGTCTTTATGTGGAAGCCAGCATGCACGGCTCGCTACAGGCTGGTTACAATGGTGACTTTGCACCTGTCTGCATCGGTTCGCACTATGCGGTTCGTACGGTTGCACTCAGGGAGATTGGCGGACTTGGTCCTGAACTTGCCGAGGATCACTCCACCACGCTGTTCATGAATGCGTACGGCTGGCGAGGCGTACATGCACTCGATGCTATAGCCCATGGAGACGGTCCACGCACTTTTACCGATCTTGTAACGCAGGAGTTCCAGTGGTCACGCAGCCTCGTCATGATCTTGCTAAAATACACGCCGAAGCTCATTGGGCGACTGCCGCTGCGACTGAAAATACAATTCCTGTTTTCGCAGCTGTGGTACCCGCTCTATGCATTCTTTCTGGCTCTGACCTTTGCTTTGCCTATAATCATTTTAGCTTATGGCGATAATTTTGTCAGCGTTACCTATCCTGCATTTCTGATGCACTTCATGCCGCAGTCTCTGGTGATCTTGGCGCTTGCCTTCTGGTGGCGGTCGAGCGAGACATTCCGCCCGGTCAGTGGCAGGATTTTCAGCTGGGAAGCAATGCTATTTCTACTGGCCCGATGGCCATGGGTTTTGGCCGGAACCTTTGCTGCTTTCCGCGACTGGCTTACTGGCTCCTTTGTCGATTTTCGCGTCACACCAAAAGGCTCTTCTGAGGTCGATCCGGTGCCACTACGCGTGATCGCTCCGTATGCATTCATATCTGGTTTTTCCATCCTACCGGTCCTCTTCGTCGACGATGTCGATCAGACGCGAGGCTTTTTCGTCTTCGCCATCGTCAATGCATGTTTCTACCTGTTTTTGATGGCCATGATCATCGTCCAACATAATCGTGAAAACCAAGTACGTATGACAAGCCGCCTCTATAGACCGGCATTGGCATGCAGCTTCACGGCGCTCATCGCTCTGACTGGCTTTACCACAGTCGAACGAGGACGCGACGGCATAGAGGCTCTGAGCTGGGGCACAAAAAACTTCACGGTTTTCGACGACCGCTTTTCGGTCGCGGGTGCAGGTGTGGGTGGACGTGATGTCCACAAGACAATTTTCAATCCGCGCTGGCGCACAAATCCCGCCAGTGAAGCGAATTAGCAAAGGAGGCGCGACAATTATGAAAATCGCTGTAATCGGTACGGGATATGTCGGATTGGTCAGTGGCGCATGCTTTGCCGAATGGGGTCATAAAGTCGTCTGCGTTGACAAGGATAGCCAAAAAATTCTCAGTCTCGAGCGCGGTATTGTGCCGATCTACGAGCCCGGACTCGAACAACTGGTGGAACGCAATTTCGCGTTCGGTCGGCTCAGGTTTACGACAGAGCTTTCCGAGGCCGTTAGAGGTGCAGAGCTCGTCTTCATCGCGGTTGGAACGCCTGCGCGTGCTGGTGACGGCAATGCTGATCTCTCGTTCGTCTACATGGCCGCTCGTGAAGTTGCGGCAGTTTTGGACGACAAAACCGTCGTGGTTGTCAAGTCAACGGTTCCCGTTGGTACGGGCGACGTGGTTGAGAAAATCATCGGCTCGGTTCGTAAACCAGGCACATTCTTTGTTGCATCCAATCCGGAATTCCTTCGAGAAGGTGTCGCAATCAGCGACTTTCTCGAACCCGACCGCGTCGTGATCGGCGTAGAAGATGATCATGCGCGCGCAACGCTTGTCGCACTTTATGGCCCTCCGCTGGAATCACGGAAGACGCCAATCGTGACAACACAACGCCGAACTTCAGAACTGATCAAATACGCAGCAAATGCATTTCTTGCCACCAAGATCACCTTCATCAATGAACTTGCAGACTTGTGCGAGGAGGTTGGCAGCGACGTTACTGAACTTGCAGTCGGTGTAGGGCTCGACCAGCGTATCGGGCGCAGTTTTCTCAATGCTGGTCCCGGTTATGGCGGATCCTGTTTTCCCAAGGACACGCTTGCACTGCTGCGTACGGCCCAGGATCACGGCGTTGCCCTGCGTTTGGTTGAAGAAACGGTCACAGTTAATGAAGCACGCAAACGACGTATGGCCCTCAAGGTAATGGAAGCACTCGGTGGCAGTGTCGAGGGCCGGGCGATTGCGATTCTTGGCCTGACTTTCAAACCCGACACCGACGACATGCGCGACGCGCCTTCCATTCCGCTCATCAAAATGCTGCAGCGCTTCGGCGCTAGCATTCACGCTCATGATCCGGCCGGAATGGACAATGCCCGACGTTTGCTCAACCAGGTCGAATTCCACGACGACCCCTATGATTGTCTAATGAATGTCGATGCAGCTGTGGTGGTCACTGAATGGGATAGCATTCGCAAGCTCGATCTTATCCGAATGAAGCGAGCCATGAAGGAAGCTGTACTCATTGACCTGCGCAATGTCTTTTCAACGGCGTTTGCCGAAAATCTAGGATTCCGAATTTCGACGATAGGCCGTCCCGTTCAACTGCGGCAGAAAATAGAAACAACAAATGTGCTGCCGCACGCGTGCATCCGTCAATCACCAGAACCTTTGGCGGGTGCGCGCACCTTTAAGGTCGTGGGAGGTTCGTCAAATGAAACATTCGATTTGTAATCATACAAAACTTCAATTAGTTCGGAGCAATCGCGTTCTGCCGCTAATATTCTTGGTTGGACTTCTCGGTGGGACGGTTGGCGCCGCTTCGGTAGAACCCGACGGCTTCCCAGACGGTAGCCGCGTGATGAGTCCGGCGGAAATATACCTGCTTTATCGGGATAAGAACTGGCAGTGGTCAGATGGAGTTGGCCGAATGGACAGCCTGAACCGTCGGTTCACCGCCCATGTGGATGGAGAAAAAGGTCAGGCATGGGCGGAGGGCCGTTGGCGGATTACTCGGTCAGGCCAGATGTGCTTCGATGCGAGGTGGCACATTGAGCATGAGGTCTTTCCCAGCAAAACATGCTTCACCCACCGTATCCTTGACGGAACGATCTATCAAAAACGTGAACCGGATGGCGTTTGGTATGTTTTTCGCCATGCAGACGGGGCCCCTACCGATGAAGCACGCAAGCTTGTATCGATCACAACCCCGATTCCGCAAACGGGTGGGCTGAACTTAGCACAGCCCGGCGCCCAATCGCCCACACAATAAAGGAGGAGGCAATGAAAACCTCATATCAAGTTGCTACAATAATCCTCTGCGGTGCGTTGCTTTCGACCGCCGTTTACGCGGCAAGCGGCGTTTCGGGCGCTAATGTCGATACACACAATACATTTCACGACAAGCGTCCGGTTATATCCACCCAATCCATCACATTCGGTGCTTATGATCCTCATGGGGATTTCACCAACGACTCCAATTCCCGCATCGAGCATCTATTCCTTCCCTGGGAGGATGTGGATTTAACGAGTCTTTCGGCGGCGGATGCCTATGCGCAAGAACGAAACCGCGAACTGCTGATTACCGTTGAACCTTGGTCTTGGGCCCGCGATTGGCGTGTTGCACCCGATGATCTTCTAAACGGAATTGTGCATGGCCAGTATGATTCCAACATGGCTGCCGTCTGCTCGGCAGCTTCAAAGCTCAAAAGCCCCGTTACCATTCGCTGGGCGCAGGAAATGGACGACAAAACAGGCCAGTTCACCTGGTCTTACTGGTCAGCCGAAGGCTACATCAAGGCTTACCAGCATGTCGTCACTGTCTGTCGCAAGTCGCTGCCAAAGGCCAAATATATGTGGTCTCCGAAGGGAGATGAAGGGCTCGAAGCCTACTATCCGGGAGATACCTACGTGGATGTTATTGGCCTATCGGTTTTCGGCTACGAACCCTACGATATGATTGAGTTGGGAAGGGTATCAAGCTTCGTAGAACGGACAAAGCCTGGATATGACCGGGTAGTTGGATACACAAAACCCATCGTCATAGCTGAGATGGGCTATGAAGGAAGTGACGCCTATGTTCGGGCCTGGGCAGAAGAGACCAACAAACCGCTTCCACAATTTCCGGGCCTAACTGCAACCGTTTACTTCAATGACCGCGAAGTGTACCCGTGGCCGCGCGGTGTCGGGCGTCCCGATTGGCGGGTAGCAAACCACCCGTTGGATTAATCCCACATCCCGAGCCTGGTCAATTATGCCCCCGATCTGATTGGGGCTCGGGAATCCTAATACAACTTTCGAATTGCAGCATCGTCCGCAGGACACACGTACGGCCCACGGTTCATGCTCTAACGTTTGAAGAGGAACACGACAATGTTTTCGATCCGCTTGAGAACTCTGGGTGCAGCGCTTTCCATGATCCTGCTTGCAGGAAGTGCAAATGCAACCACAAAACAAAAAACCGGGGACGCATTAGCGTTGAATATCACAGCGGCGTCACCACTTTCCGCCACTGCTATTGAAGCAATTTATTCCGGCAAAACATGGAAATGGAAGGACGGCGGCGGCTTCTTTTCTGACAATAACCACCGTTTTATAGCCTGGTCACAGAAAGGCCGGGCGTGGTCTTACGGACAAGGCCGCTGGTATGTCACCAATAATGGCAAGCTCTGCCTGCAGGCATATTGGGTTAACAAGACGAGCAGTGGCGGCGACACGACCTGTTTCACCCACCGCGAGAAAGACGGCACGATCTATCAGAAACGATCATTGGGCGGCGACTGGTATATCTTTCGCAACAACCCCGCACGTCCAAACGATGAAGCCGCAAAGATAATCAGAGGCGACCTCATCAGCAAGGGGCTCACTCGCATGAAGTCCGACGCAAGATAATCGTGCGGTCATGGAAACCAGCGTGTGAACCTATATTGTGGAAACGAGCCGATAATGCCTCAGTCACGATTGAAGCAACGAGACTTCTGTCCAAAGCCGCTAGGCGTGCATACATAAGTGGTTGCGCCCGCATATTGAGTGGCAGACACCTTAATGGTTTTTGCTGATGTTGGCGTGTTGAAGCGAGCTCCATTTTTTGCCTTGTCCTTGAAGAGGTAAACAGAAATCGTTTCACTCTTCTGCTTGTGCGCATCTCTGGCTTCAGCTCCTATGCTCAGACATAAAGAAGCGGATAATCCAATGGCGAGAGCGGCGGCCCATTTCGAGCTTTCGCGGCGCAGAGTATATGCAAATCTCTTATTCATGCGATTGCCTCCGGTTGTCATTGATGTGACTTCTACCGAACGCGAGTTAAAACTCCGGCCGGATATTCATGACAATTTTCATCAATTCCTACACAGTCAGGGCATTTCATCCGACGTTACTATACGCACGCAAGAACCTCGACCAACGCTGACCATACTCGCATCCATCGCGACGAATGCAGCGTTTCGACGGTTCCGAGATAACGGCGGCACTGGATGCTATGGTCAACTGAACGATTTAATCATTGAATGACCGATATTGTTCCGTTTGCTTGGATTTTAATCGCGCAAGTGCTAACATTCACGCAGGAACTCAGGCGGCATCTCCGTACCTTGAGCCTCTGATCTGGTGTAGGGAGTTGCCGTGACGACCCCAAGCGACAAGGCCGAGCATGATCCGAAGTCAGAATTTGTAGAGCGTCGTCTGTCAGCGCGAGTACCCCTTGCGCCGCTTGGCGAAAGCGCTCGAAGCACTAATATTCTGGCTCCTCTGATCTTTACTACTGAAACCCTGGAGCCAACCGAACAGTTTTCTGCATGGAAACAGCATATCACGGCTCTCTATGATGTGCGTATGCCCGATGGCGGAGACCCCAGCGACGGCTTTGTTGTTTTACAGAAGATCTGGGATCTTCACGGCATGTTGCTCATTGAGCAAATGGCCCCGTCATTCAGCTATGAGCGTACGCCGGAACAGGTTCGTTTCAGCCCGATCGATCACTGGCATATCAGCTTCTTGCGCAGCGGACGCACATGGACGGCAGTCGATGGCCGCGTTGCGGAGAATGAGCCGGGCATGGTTAATATCCGTTCACTTGGTTATCCATTTCGTGGTCGGGCACTGGCAACAGAGGCGGTCATTTTGATTATTCCCGTGGACCAGTTCACCGGGCTTGGCGGGATGCCGGAAGCCAGCAACAATGCCTTACTAAAAGGCTATCGAGCCAATCTGCTGATCGATTTCATATCGAGCCTTCAAATGGGGCTAACTCAAATAACAAGTGAGGATTTACCAGAATTGCGGAATGCTCTTAGGCAAATCGTATTCGATACTATTGCCCCATTGGTGCGAGACGGCGACATAAATGAACACGTGGCTTCCATGGGCCTGATGACCAAGGCAAGACGTTTTATCCAGAAGAACCTTATGTCTCGCGATTTGACGCCCGATGCCCTGAGCAAAGAACTCGCAATTTCTCGTACGCACCTTTATCAACTATTCGAAAGCTCTGGTGGGGTGCTCAACTATATTCGAAAGAAGCGATTGCTTGCGGCGCATGAAATGCTAGCCGACCTCACGGAAACCCGTAAAGTATCTGATATTGCGCAATGGCTCGGCTTTGAGACAGCTGCGAACTTCACTCGGGCCTTCACGCAGCACTTCGGCTACAGTCCGAGCAACGCTCGTAAGTCACCTTCACAAACCGATGGCGTTGATACCATGCGATTGGACGCGAGCAATGTCGTCACATTTTCAACTTTGTTAAGAACGCTGTCGCGGCACGACACTTAGGGTGCAAACGCAATCGTTTTAATTTGGAATCTAACAAAAATCGAGTAAACAGCAGGCCGTGTGCGCAATATGTTGCAGAACGGCATGCGACGAATGCTTTAAGACCGGAAGGAGCACTAGTGTGGCGGAATTGAAGTTCCAATCAATTGCCTTGCATTCACGTTTAGGAACTTCAAATCCGTAATCACACGAGATTCAATAAATTACTCGTATGGTTTTAACCCGAAGTTCGTTCAGACGGCCGCTTTACAGTGATACTAATTTCGGGCTCACCATACCAAGGCCAATCGACATTTAGGATCCCACTGCTGCATTTTGTGTTATTCATAGATCTCTGGATTGAATGATCTGGAGACAATGATGAGGAAGTGCTCTGAGCTGATGCCATCCCAGCGGTGTCGGCTTTGGGACCCTTTACGCGGTAAGCCAGGTGATCTAAGCAGGCACGACAAGGATAAATTATTGTTTGTCAAAGCTTTTTACGGGCTTTGCGCTCGGCGCCAATTGGCGCAATCTTATGGAATGTTCTGGCGAGTACAAGGTATATTGGAGAAGGATTTGCTCCTCACATCAATGACCCGAACACGCCTATATCATGCTCGACGACACACTGGTTCGCATCTATCGGCAGGCCGTGACCGGGAAAGGGGACCAGAACTAGGCTCTGGGGCGTTCCCGCGGTGGACTGACCACCAAAATACAAATGACTGCAGATCGTAAAGGGCCAGCCTCTCAACCAGCCTCTCAAAGTGATCACCACACCGGACCAGCGTGGTGATTTTAAACAAGTATCGACATTACTCGAAGGACTCTCGGTGCAACGCGTTCTGGCCGATAAAGCCACGATTCCAATGCACTTCGCGAAGGCCATCCCGCAGCGCAGGTTCAACAGAAAGTTCCGCGTATATTGGAATAGATACATTTTATTCCGACTCTCCCACGACTGAGCAATATACGTCGCGCACCAGAATCATTGACATTGCAGAATGGCAGAATAAACAACTGTTCAAACTCGAAATATGAACCACAGCCACACGAACCTTCAGGTCGCATCGGAAATCGAGAGAAAAAAGCTCATGGCATACGAAGATCCCGAAGCCCGGCATTTAGACACCCTGGATCGGGATTTGGGCCGCTTCGCCAAGCTTGAAATGGCAGCTAGTTACGTCTCACGTCCACTTGTGGCACCGGGCATTGCTCTCGTCTTTATCATTCTCGCCGGACTGGGCACAGCCATGTTGCTGGCTCAGGCCAGTCAGATGTTCATAGTTGTAGCCGCAGCTGTATTTGGCGCCTATATGGCGTTGAACATTGGCGCCAATGACGTAGCCAACAACATGGGACCAGCAGTCGGTGCCAATGCACTGAGCATGGGCGGCGCGATCGCGATTGCCGTCGTATTTGAAAGTGCGGGAGCGCTCATTGCGGGTGCCGACGTGGTCTCCACAGTAGCAACAGGTATCATTGCACCCGATACGCTCGAAACTCCCATCACATTCATCTGGGCGATGATGGCCGCACTGCTGGCCTCTGCGCTTTGGGTTAATATTGCCACAGCGATTGGCGCTCCTGTTTCAACGACACATGCCGTTGTAGGAGGCGTTATAGGAGCCGGCATTGTCGCAGCAGGTTTCGGAGCGGTGAATTGGACCCAGATGGCAGCAATAGCGGCAAGCTGGATTATTTCGCCGGTATTGGGAGCGGTCATTGCTGCGTGTTTTCTTTGGTTGATTAAAACACGTATTGTCTATCGCACAGATAAGATCGCTGCCGCTAGTATATGGGTTCCACTTCTGATCGGCATCATGGCGGGAACGTTTGCAACCTATCTCATAATGAAAGGACTGAAGCAATTGATCGATGTATCGATTGGTTTAGCCTTGATCATTGGATTAGCTGTTGGAATCGGATGCTGGTTCGCTATGATACCCATCATTCGCCGCCAAGCTCGCGGACTTGAAAATCGGAACAAGTCATTGAAGGTTCTGTTTGCAATACCACTGGTCGCTTCAGCTGCGCTCCTCAGCTTTGCACACGGCGCAAATGATGTGGCAAATGCCGTTGGACCACTTGCGGCAATCGTTCAAACCTCGCAAACCGGATCTTTAAGCGACGGCGTCGTAATACCGTTCTGGGTAATGTTGATCGGTGCAGCAGGCATTTCGTTCGGCTTATGTCTGTTTGGTCCCAAACTCATTCGAATGGTTGGTAATCAAATCACCAAGCTGAACCCGATGCGGGCATATTGTGTCTCCCTTTCAGCCGCAATCACCGTCATCCTTGCCAGCGGGCTAGGACTTCCTGTCAGTTCGACCCACATTGCGATCGGTGCAATTTTCGGAGTCGGCTTCTTCCGCGAGTGGGACGCGGAGCGTCGATTAAAGCAGGCCCGTCAAGCAGTACCGTCCGGTGAATCCTTACTAGCTGAAGAACGTCGCCGCCGGAAGCTGGTTCGCCGATCGCACGCCCTCACGATTGGAGCCGCTTGGGTAGTCACTGTTCCTGCTGCTGCAATCCTTTCAGCGCTGCTGTTCGCACTCTTGAAGCAAATTCCCGTCGGGATCGTTTAGCCCCAACATCGGATTCTCGCCCAACCTTGCCAAAAGCTTTCCCGCGTGGATTGTCCAGACCGGTCTCTACGTATCCGGCGCGATCAAAGCCGTGGCTTTGTCTTACCATAAGCCATAATTTCAACTTGCGGGCCGGACGTACAGCATATATATTCTTAATATGCCTGATCATTCGTCCCGACCATCGTCATTGCCAGATATTCCAATGGATGCACTGAGCGAAGTCCTAAGAGACTTTCGCTTGAATGGCGTCAATTATGGCCGCTGCGAGCTTCGACATCCATGGAGCATCGCCTTTCCACAGCAGCCGTTGCTGCGTTTTCACTTCGTCAGCCAAGGCCCATGTTGGATTCATACCCAAACAGAAGGCTGGCAGGAATTGCACGATGGCGATCTAGTGTTGCTGCCACAAGGCGTCGCGCATCGACTGGCCAGTTCACCGGACATTGTGGGGGACTCGCTTGTCGAGTGCCAGATAACCAGATTGGAGAGCAAAGTCTGCGAAGTGGTGCGGGAAGGTTCAGGTGCGGCCAGCACCCTTTTTTGCGGGTCCATGGCTTTAGGCGCCTGCGCGCTCAATCCCTTGATTTCTTTAATGCCACCCGTAATTAAGGGCTGCGATGTTGCAGGTAACGACCCAATCGTTGGTCCTTTGCTCGCAGCGATGACTGCGGAGACAGCCAAACCACAGATGGGTAGTGCCACCATCTTGTCACGCATGGCGGATCTGCTGACAGCTCGACTCATAAGGTGCTGGGTCAATTGTACCGGAGCTTCGACTACAGGCTGGCTGGCCGCTATCCGCGACCCGCATATCGGCCGTGTTCTGGCTGCAATGCACCGAGACCCCGGACATAACTGGACTCTGGAAAGCCTTGCAAGTCTGGCGGGCCAGTCGCGTTCGGTTTTCGCTGATCGCTTCAGCATGATATTGGGTGAAGGAGCGGCCCGCTATCTGGCACGGCTTCGTATGCAGCTCGCCCGGGAATTATTGGGGCAAAACGGCATGTCGGTTGCCGAAGTTGCAACACGTTTGGGCTATGAATCCGAGGCATCCTTCTCTCGAGCGTTTAAGCGTATCACTAACGTTTCGCCGGGCGTGGTGCGCCGCACGATTTCCGGACGAACGGACATGCAATTCGGATTATAGGATGCATATCATCCGATAATATTCGTTTATGAAGTTCTTCACACTCTGGAGATACTTCAATGACAGACACTACACTTCAACTTGATGATGCAGTAACAGACCTTGGTGCTGAAGCGCCAACAGCGTGGAGCGCTGCAACCTGGTTCGCGGTCCTCTCAATGGCTGCCACCAGTTTTGCGTTGGTATCGGCTGAGTTTCTGCCGGCAGGCCTGCTGACCCCGATGGCACGCGATTTGGGCATCAGCGAAGGTACTGCTGGACAAGTCGTGACCGCCACCGCTTCCGTCGGCGCGGTAACGGCGATGTTAAGTAATGTTCTCATCGGGCGGTTAAACCGCAAGGCCGTGCTGGTTAGTCTCAGCGCGCTGGCCATCGGATCCAATATTCTTGCAGCACTTGCCACCGATTTCTGGCTGCTACTGTTGGGGCGTGCTGGACTGGGCATCGCTCTTAGTGCATTTTGGGCACTTTCAGTTGCCGTGGTAGCGAGGCTCGTCGGCACCAACGCGACGGGCCGAGGTATGGCTATAGTTACACTTGGTGTCTCACTTGCCACAATCGCCGCACCGTCGATGGGTGCGTTAATCAGCGACTGGCTAGGCTGGCGGAGTGCTATGGCCATGACCGCCGGGCTGGCCGCGCTTGCGATGTTGCTTCAATGGATAAGCCTGCCGACATTGCCCGCAAGCACAAGTAACACCCTTACTGATGTCCTTCGGTTGACACGACGACGCGGTATTCAACTAGGCATGCTTGCTATTCTTTTGCTCATGACGGGGCATTTTGCCGGCTCTGTCTATGTGCGCCCTTTTCTCGAACAGGTAACGCTCCTTACGACAGGCCCGATCGCCCTGGCCTTGCTCGGGTTCGGAATCGCCGCAGTGATTGGTAACATGGCCGGGGGCCGTATGGCCGATACCAATATCCGTACAGCCCTCGTAACCACCGCTGCGTTAATGGCATTGGCCGCGCTTGCTTTGGTGCTCTGGGGCGCGCACATCGGTGTTGCCTTTAGCTTTGCCACATTATGGGGTTTTGCATTCGGTATGGCACCAGTAGTGCTACCGACCAATCTATCCCGGGCAGCTCCTGACGCGCTCGAGGCAGCAGGGAGTCTAATGGTTACTTCCTTCCAGATGGCCATCACTATCGGCGCGGTTGTCGGTGGTTATGTCGTGGACACTTTTGGTGCCACGGCACCCTTAACACTTACCGCTATTCTTGCGGCAGTAACCGCTATACTGGCGCTGCTACAACCTCGCAACTAGCTCGTTATGAGGTAAGTTGGGAGCCTGACGCAGAAGATGCGGCAACAACCTGTCGCATCTTCTGGATGCAGCCACTACCGTCCCTGTTCTCGCAGATCATAGTGTTTAAAAATGGAGCGATCTGCAACCGTGAGCTTGTGAGTTCAACGCAGGATCGATATTTCCGAACTCAATCGCTCCAAGAGCAACAAACATATAACTCAGACGTGCCTGCGGTAAATGAGGTGGAGCCGGTGATTAATGTCCCAATAATTTTCGATTATTTGTGATTAGCAAGCCCTCCAAAAACGTCCGGAACGCTTTGACAGCGCGCTTTGAAGTCATCTCAGGAACGCTCGAATTAGCAATCCATTGTGCCGCACTGCTGCTTGCAGCATTGATAAGTCGCGCTGCTGCTTCGGTATCAATTTCGACAATGATGCCATCTGCTAGCAATCTATCAAGGCTTTGAGCCATGGCTTTAATGCAGCCGCTGGCGTTTGGCCATCCTGAGGGGTCGCCAAATACCGCCGGACCGTCACGAAACATAATGCGCTGGATCTCAGGTTCAAGCGCCATTTCAATATAGGCCGCATTCTCATCAACGAAGCCCTGCCACGGATCGGGAGCGGTTTTAGAAATCGCACGTAATCTTGTCGCCATCTCCAAATCAATTTCGTTGATTACAGCTTGCAACAGGCCTTTCTTGTCGCCAAAGTGATGATAAAGAGCACCTCTTGTTAGCCCAGCAGATGCCGTGAAGTCATCCATCGATGCTTCCGCATATCCAACTGCACCAAAGGCCCTGCGGCCCGCAGCGACAAGCTTCGCCTTTGTTTCGACAATCATTTCGCTCCGCGGTTTGCGCATAGTCGCTCCCTTATTCTCATACGCCACGTATATTAGTTGACATACGCGGCGTATCAAGTATGTAATTAACATACGTACCGTATGCAAGTTTTATATATCATCACTTAGAGGCTGCACTGATGTCTAATCCATATAGGGAAATTTTCAGCGCTCCAGGCGCTGTGCGCTTTTCAACCGCAGCATTCTTCGCGCGCATGCCTTTTGCGATGGCACCAGTTGGTATTGTCGCCATGCTGGCCCAGACCCATGGGGAATATTGGCTCGCGGGAGCGGTTTCTGCCACGTTTGCGCTAACCAATGCATTTGCGGCACCGCAAATATCGCGACTCGTCGACCGTTTTGGTCAAAGCCGCGTCGTAATACCCACTACTGTCATTTCGGTAATAGCTTTCGTCTTTCTAATAGCGGCTACAAATCAGAGTTGGTCCAACTGGACGCTATTTGTTTCTGCATTCTTTGCAGGTTCTATGCCTAGTATCCCCGCGATGGTTCGGGCTAGATGGACAGAAATTTTCCGTAACCGCCCAGAACTAAATACCGCATTTGCGTTCGAATCAGCTGCGGATGAACTTGTTTATATTTCGGGGGCTTCGCTTTCTGTTGCATTGGCCGTGTCACTGTTTCCCGAAGCGGGAATGCTTATAAGCACAGCTTTTCTTGCGGTTGGAACTACTGCCTTCATTCTCCAGCGATCAAGTGAACCACCAATTCGGTCAATTGATCTGACTATCACGCGGCGTTCGGCGATCTGGTCGCGTCCAGTTCAGATTATCACGCTCGCGCTCATATTTGTCGGTTCCACATTTGCAACAGCGGAAGTCAGCGCCGTAGCAATCACCAGAGAACTTGGTCAACCCAAAGCAGCCAGCATTGTTATCGGTGTCTATGCCATCGGTTCATTCATCGTCGGAATAACGCTGGGAGCACTTGCGCTTCGCATGCCTCTGCATCGCCAGCTGATGATTGCCGTGAGCATTCTGGCGTTGACTGCTCTGCCTCTACCCTTTGCGGGAACATCGACATTGGCTCTCGCAACGGCTGTGTTCATCAGCGGCATTGCCATTTCTCCTACATTCATTACGGCCTTCGGATTGATCGAGCGTCGGGTGCCTGAAACAATGCTAACCGAAGGAATAACCTGGGTTATGACAGGCATAGGCATAGGAATGGCGTTTGGCGCTTTCGTTTCGGGGTTGGTTGTCGACCATTTTGGCGCAGCAAATGGGTTTTGGGTTTCAGTGGCGGCGAGTTTCATGGCAGCTGCAATCGTCGCGCTTAGCCAGGCCAGCCTCTCGGGAGAGACGAAAAGCGAGGAATACTGCGCTTCTTGTGCAATTGAGCTGGGCGAATAAGAAGCGCACCCATGCCTCACTTGATTATTAGAGAAAACGCGTACCACTGTATATCTAAAGTCAGGCGCAGCCGTGCGCTTGGCTCCCATTGTTAATGCATCATGGGCGGTCGCCAATATAGCCGATACCAGGATATTGATTACACAGTTTCTCTTCCCTCACGGGCTTCTAGAATACGGTCGATAATACCCCATTCTAGCGCTTCTTCTGCAGTTAAAAATCGGTCGCGGTCCATTCCACGCTCAAACTCTTCATAGGAGAGACCACAATGCTCCGCGTAAAGACGGGTCATGCGTTGTTTGATCTTCAGGGTTTCCTCCGCATGTATGAGAATGTCGGACGCCTGCCCCTGAAAGCCGCCAGACGGTTGATGGATGAGTATACTGGCATTGGGCAATGCGGCTCTTTCATTCGGCTCACCCGCCATCAGCAGGAACGATCCCATCGAACGGGCGGTCCCCATGCAAAGCGTATGAACTGGTGCACGAATAAAGCGCATGGTGTCATAAATTGCCAAGCCACTTGTAACGACGCCGCCCGGCGAATTAATGTAGAGATTGATAGGCTTCCTCGGGTTCTCTGCCTCGAGAAAAAGTAGCTGTGCGCAAACCAGAGCCGAAACCGTGTCGTTGACCTCGCCGTTAAGAAAGATAATCCTCTCGCGAAGAAGGCGAGAGTAAATGTCAAAAGACCTCTCCCCGCTACTTGATTGCTCAATGACCGTAGGGACAAGCTGCATTGCTTCGCGCATTGGCGAACTCCCAGAATTCCGGAATTAAAGTGAGGTGATACAGCGTCAGGCGGCGTGCATGAAAGGCGAACCGTTGTTGTTCGCCGCCTGTTTCTTCGTTCGATCAAGCCGTGTGTCAGTCAATTCATGGACAATCCGCAGATGTGTGCCACCCGACATATTCGGGATGATTGTAAATGTTACTATGCTTTCAAGGAAAGGTGGGGCGTCATCACGCATTCTATACCGAACTTCTTCGCTAGGCTTGATAACTGCCGATTCTGTATCGATCAACGCGTCTTTCGGCAACCAGCTTTCCCTAATTTCCCGATTGCTGATCGCGCGCCAGACCTTTTCGGGCAAAGCGTCTAAATCAAATTCCAAGTTGATACAGGCGGCCTGCTGCTTGGCCTTGTCATCGTTCATTGGTCCATATCCTTCAGCAAGGCCTTAAGAGTTTCAATGCGTTGAGGCCAGAAGGTATGATACTTAGCCAACCATAGTGCGATGAAGGCCAGCCCCTCAGGATCGACCTCGTAGTTCACAAAGCGGCCTTGTCGTTCTTCCTTCACAAGCTTTGCACCCCGCAGAACCGCGAGATGCTGAGACATCGCAGGTTGACTGATCTCCACACCCTCGCGTAACGCGCTGGCGTTCAGGCTACCTGTAGCCAGCTTCTCAAAGATTGCGCGGCGAGTGGGATCTGCCAGCGCTCGGAATACATCATTCTTAATCATGCCATCACATAAGCCAATACTTATGTGATTCGCAAGGGAATCGTTGCAGTTTTCGATACCGCGACCTACACTTTCCATATAACCGGCCACTGGTTGATCAAAATCCATCAGCTGAACAAGCGCTGAAGCACTCACGATACTTGTTGTGTATTAGCTCCTCAAAATAGTCGGTGCCCCTGAAGCCGTATCTATGATCGCGACCTTAGTCGCGCCGGACGTTGCATAGTCGCCAGTTCGCAGTCTCAAATTAGTGACGTATCCATCGACGGGTGAACGGATAGTCGTGCGGGCAAGGGTAGCTGGCGCCGCCTTATAGGCCGCGCTTGCCACAGCCGCTGCGCCGCTCGATTGCTGAGTGGCTTCTTGTGAAACAATCCTTGAGTTCACTGCCTCTGCGCCATTGTTTGGCGAACAATCATATGCCTGGCTTTGAGATCACCCTTTATAAATTACACGCAAGTCGCAGCCGATTGGACTTTCTTACTAAAGAGTGACGAAACGGTGCAAAATGTTATTGCCGAACTCGATTACCGCTCAGTCAACGCCTTTATCACGATGTTCAAAAAAGCGTCGAGGAGCACTTCCGCATTCTATTCCGCGCAACGTATTGCCCATACACCTTCAGCGATCTTAATAATGGAACGGGTCTGATCGCCGGCGATAACTAGTGGTGGCTTTGATCGACTTCACCACTTTCATTGGTACTTCAGTCATCGGAATCCGCATTACAAACCAAGGTGGGTTCTGCCGTTAAAGAAGCTTCCGCATGGCACAGCGGCTTGCCATTGGCAGCCCCGCTCGCGCCTCGGCGTCTAAGACGCCTCTCAGCCATGGGGAAAGTTCCTCACAACTAAGCGTATTAAACCCCAGACGTTGATAAAAGAGCTCGTTCCATGGGACATTTCGGAAGGTAGTTAGGGTCAGTGCATTGTTTCCTTTATCAATGGCGAACTGCTGCGTAGCCTCCATTAATCTCCGTCCAAGGCCGCGCCCCTGGTGATCTGCATGAACGGCCACCTGCCAAATGTGCAAGGCATCGTCGATCGGCTCGGCGTTGAGGAAGCCCACAATTCCAGAACCTTTCCGCTCGACGACGAAGGCGATACCATTTGCGATCAATGTACGGTGATGTTCCTCTGACTGCACATTATCATCAGCAACCCATTTGAGCGCCGATACTTGTCGAAATATCTCACCGGAGCTCCGTTCAATCTCAGGCAAAACGGTAGCATCGTATTCTTTGGCAAATCTTATGATTGTCATATCCCCAACTTAGTTAAACGACCCTTGATTGAGAAGGGCTTTCGAGGTCTGAAGGTTGAGACGGAATAGAGAGGCGCTTCTGGAATGATGGAATAGCCCCCTAATTGCCCGGACAGTTTCTGCCACTTAAATAAGTGATAGGACTACTGTTCACATTATGACTGGTAATAGCATTAAGATGGAAATTCTTTCCGGCCCTGAGCAGCGTCGACGCTGGAGTACAGCGGAGAAGCTTGCGATGGTCTACGAGACGGACGCGACGGTCAGTCTGGTCGCCCGTCGTCATGGCATTGCGCCTAACCAGCTGTTCACCTGGCACAAGCTTGCGTCACAGGGTGCATTGGTCGCAACGGCAGCCGAAGAGGAGATTGTCCCTGCCTCGGAATATCGGGCGCTTCAGGCTCAGGTGAAGGAATTGCAACGCCTTCTGGGCAAGAAAACGATGGAGGGGGAAATTCTCAAGGAAGCCCTCGAAATCGCCAACGGCCCAAAAAACCCATGCTGCACTCAATCTCGCTGCCGAAGGACGTTTTGCGATGAAAGCGGTATGCGAGACGCTAGGTGTTGCCCGGTCGAATATCGCGGCGCGAGCCACAGGCACCCTTTCCAAAGCCCTAGGGAGAGCTCCGCTTCCCGACGCTGATCTGGTTGCTCAGATCAAGGCGATCATTGAAGAAATGTCGACCTATGGCTATCGGCGCGTTCATGCCACTCTGCGGCGCAAGGCCCGTGAACAGGGCTGTTCATGGCCAAATGCCAAGCGGGTTTATCGCGTGATGAAGCAGCATGATCTGCTCCTTCAGCGCCATACCGGAGCTGCCGGTGAACGCAGACACGACGGGCAAATCGCCGTCGAGCGCTCCAATACCAGATGGCGCTCCGATGGCTTCGAAATCACGTGCGACAACAAAGAAAAGGTCCGCGTTGCTTTTGCGCTCGACTGCTGTAACCGGGAAGCAATCGCTCATGTGTCCACGACAGAAGGCATCAAGAGCGAAGATGTGCAGGATCTTGTCATCACGGCGGTAGAAAACCGCTTCGGGCGCATCAATATGCTGGCAGAGCCCATCCAGTGGCTTACCGACAATGGTTCATGCTTCATTGCGAAAAACACCGCGTCCCTGCTCCGGGATATCGGTATGGAGCAGTGCAGAACACCAGTGCGCAGCCCGCAGTCAAATGGAATGGCTGAGGCTTTCGTCAAAACATTCAAGCGCGATTATGTCCGGATCAACCCGAAGCCGGACGCCGAAACTGTCATGGCTCAACTGCCATTATGGTTCGAGCATTATAACAATCTTCACCCGCACAAGGCTTTAGGATATCAATCTCCACGAGAGTTCCTGAGCCGAAATGCTCAATCCTGAAAATGTCCGGTTTTTAAGGGGCAACTCCACATTGAAGCAGCAACGCCGAAAACACCTATCATACCAAATTTATCGAACAGTGCCTCAGCAGTTGCCAACAAAAAGGGAGCCTGCTGCAGATCCGTTAGCGCTTTTCAGGGCCACTCCAAACTCACAAATGCAAGCAAGGTAAAGTGCTGGAACTTAAATTCGGACCGAACGCGACCATTTTATCGGTTAATCTCAATAGAAAAGCGATAATACTATAGCTTCTCTAAAGAATTACCATGGAACCATAGACAGCGTAACTGTATTTGAAAACTCAAATTTGAGCGGTTATTGCGATTTGCAGCGCTCTATGGAGCTAAGTGGCGACTCTCTCAGCTTTTTGGCTTCATCCCACAAAAACCGAATAAAATCACACAGACCGAAACCACAACCTTTGCCATTGACTCTCATCTATGGCTAGTGTGTCCAACCATCGTCGGATTATAGTCCTAGCTCACGTCAAAAGCTGGCGGAAAATGCCACTTGCCTTTCCGGTTCTTCAGAAATGCGATTTTCTTGGCGTGATCGCCTTGGTTTCAAACTTGAAGCTACTTTGAAAGGACGCGATTGGGACGCTTTCTTGTCGCGAAAACATGAAAATGATAGGATCAAAATTATCCCGTCGTAGGCGTGCTATCACCTATGTGCTGCAGCGTAGTTTTAGATACAACGCGAATGTCGGCCAAGTCTCGCACAATCCTTACCATGCATGTCAGCCATCAGGTCAGCCCCCTCACCGCGCTTTTGCAAAGCCGGGATCGGTAGCGATTAATCGCTCCAGCATCGGCACGATCAGCCTTCTGCCGAATTACAGCGTTAATTGGTGCCGCGTCTGCGGGAGAGCCGTACCACTTGGTCTGCCGGCTTGGCCTGATTGAGAGGGGACCGGTCGCCGCAAATGTGGATGACATCTCCTTTGCCGCCGCTGCTCATATCAGTTGCCGTCTCGGTGAGATAGCGGGCCGGAGTTGTGCCAAGCATCCGCCGGAACATAGCGATGAATGCACTCGGGCTCTCATATCCCAGGTCGATTGCGATGTTCGTTACGGATTCGCCGTCCGCCAGCCTTTGAAGCGCAAGGCCGACATGCAGTTGCTGTCGCCAGCGACCCAATGACATGCCCGTTTCACGCTGGAACAGCCTCGTCAGTGTGCGATTGCTCGCACCGACACGAGCGCCCCATTCTTCGAGATTCAGCCTGAGTGAAGGATCGTCGAGCAGCGTATCTGCCAACCGCTTCAGTCTCCGGTCGGCAGGCATGGGCAGACGCAACGGCTCCACCGGTGCTCTCTCAAGCTCGTCCATCAGGACTGATGCCAGCCGCGCCTCCCGGATATTACCGTCCGAGGAACTGTGCGGCTCGTTGACGAAACGCAGGATCAATTCGCGCAGGAGAGGCTGGACGAAAAGAATACCGCAATCTGCCCGCTGGCCCCGGCTCTCGTCAGGTTCGACATACAGATTGCCGATCGAGACTTGGCCAGTCGCCCGCGCAAAATGGGGCACACCGCTCGGAATCCAGATAGCGCATTGCGGCGGAACGGTCCAGACACCTTGCGCGGCCTCGACCGTGATGAGCCCCTCGATGACATAGAGCAATTGGTCCTTGCGGTGCTTGTGCGGTTCCGTCTCGCCAGCAAAAGCGAGTTCGGCTTTGAGGCCGACAACGGGGCGGGCTAAAGTATCTGGAAAATCATGGGAAGGAAGAACCGGGATGCTCATGGATGATACCTCAACGCTCTCGCCTGACTGTAGCTTTCCTCTCCATTCCCAAGTTTTGCAACATAGCACGCTTCACGCAGTTTGGCTGCTGTGAATCGGCCATGGTTTGCAGCGAAACGGCCACGCATCAGGCAGATCTCGGTGGTATCAAGGGGTTAACCGGTGCCCGTTGCAGGGTGGCGGCGAGGAGCAAAGCGACGATCCCCACCCAGAAGACGAGATAGAACCCACTCACATAGGATAGCACAGTCGCCTCGCGCGCAACGACGGAAGCGACGCCTGACACACCGCTGGCGGCGCGCTGGACAACAGCAGGCTGTCCAGCCTCCACACCCGCCTTCAGCATGACGCTATGGGTATCCGACGAAAGCCGCAGCACTAGCGCTATAACGCCACTTGCCACGCCAGGTGCGAAGATGCGCGCAAGAGGAGCATAGACCCCGATGGCCGCCGCGTGCGCCGGGTTCATGTTGACGATGATGGTCGGGATAATGCCCATAAGCGTCAGGCACTCTCCGATGGCAAAGAGAATGAGGACCGGAACATATTGATCGATCCGCCATTCGTTGTTGATGCTGGAACCGCACCAGGCCGAGGTGAATACAATGATACTCAAGCCTGCGATTAGCAACAGACGTGCGTCCACACGCCGTGCGAGCCACACAACAACCGGCGTCATCGCCAGATAGACGCCGAAGACGATAATGGCGGCCGATCCAGTCTGGAGCGGCTTCAACTTTCCGATCGCGGCAAGGAAATTCGGGATCAGTACCGACGTCGGCGCCATCAGTACCCCATAGAGACAGGCGATCAGGAGCGCGGTGCGGACATTGTGGTTTCCGAGCGCGCTGAAATCGACGAACGCATCCTTTTTCAGCGCGATATTGACAATAGATATCACCAGCAGGAATGCGCCACCCGCCAGGCAGGCCGTCACCACGCCGGAATCGAACCATCCCAGGGACTCGCCGAGAGAGCATCCCGCAAACAGCATGGCTAGGCCTAAGGAAAACATCGTCATGCCTCCCCAATCGCTATTCCGCAGCTTGTCGTGATCGATCGACGTCAGGGGAAGCGCTTTCCAGGCCATGAATGCGATGAGAGGCCCGGCGAGTGTGGCAGTCCAATAGATCCACCGCCAGTCAATGACATCGACGTAAATCCCGGAAAGGCCAACACCAACATCGGTTCCGAACGAAGCCCGCAGGCTGTAGACCGCCATCGCCATGAGCCAGAGATGCGGTTTCAGGCTCCGTAGTGCCAGTGAAATCGTCAGCGGGAGATAGGTTCCCAGGCATAGCCCTACGACGACATGGAGGAAAACGAGCAAATCGTAGCTGCGCACGAAGGGTATTGTCAGGGTTGCCAGTGCAATCGTCACACTCGCCACGATGATGACGCGGGCCGGGCCGAAAATCAGCGATAGCCAGACAGTGACAGGCATGGTCAAAAGCTGCGCCGCGTTCATCGCTGTGCTCAGCCAGGCCCCTTCTATGACGTCGAGACCGAACGCCCCTCTCAGGTCAGCGAGGGACATGGAAAAAAGCCGGCCCTGCAATGTAGTGAAAAAAGCGCCCACGAAAACGACCGCCACCGTCAGCGCAGGATTTGGCGTTCGGGCACCGCGCCAGAGATGTGAGATGGAAGGGACTTTATCGAGCCGCATCGGCGTAGGTCTCTTTTGTCCCAATGAGTTGTTCACGGCCGTAGGCGGCACCCCTCGTTCCGAGCGTATCAATCCGCGCCCCGGCGGACATGCCTGGCCTCAGGAGATCAAGGTCCGCTTGCCCCGGCTGGAGTTCAATGCGCACCGGGATACGTTGAATGACCTTGGTGAAGTTGCCCGTTGCGTTGTCTGTTGGGACAAGCGACGATTCGTTTCCGCTCATCGGGGCAATTTGCTCGACGCGCCCTTGAAAGCGATGTCCGGGAAGGGCATCGATTACAACTTCCACCGGTTGTCCCGCACGGACACTCCTGAGCTGCGTTTCCTTATAGTTTGCAATCACATAGGGTCGGGTGAGAGGCACAATCGTGACAATCTGCGTTCCTGACGCCACAAGGCTGCCTATTTGAACACTGCGTCGGCCAAGCCTACCGCCAAAAGGTGCGACGATTCTGGTGTAGCCCAATTCGAGCTTTGCCGACGCAAGGGAAGCCGCAGCAACATCACGATCCGCCACGCGTTGGGCGCGTTGTCCCGCCAGCGTAAACAATTGTCGTCGCGCAAAGGTCAGGGCTGCGACTGTCGCCTCGCGAGAGGCTTTCGCCGACGCCAGTTCCGCCTTTGCGTCATCGAAAGATTTCCGCGAAACAGAGCCATTAGTTACGAGCTGGATTTTTCGGTCATAATCCTGTTGGAATTGTGTGAGGCGGGCTTCCGAAGCGCGAAGCGACGCGTCAGCTTGCTCAATCGCAACGCGCCGTTCGGCTTCCTCATTGCCGAGATTGTCGAGCACGGCTTGTGCTTTTGCGAGCGATGCTTCCGCCGCTTGGACGCGCACGGCATAGTCATCGCTCTCGATTTCGGCGATGATATCTCCGGCTTTAACGGCTTGGTAATCCGCGACGGGAAGGCTCCTGACATAGCCGCCAACGCGTGCGCTCAATACCGCAGGCTCGGATTTGACAAACGCATTCTGCGTAGATTGCGTCGGGCGGTCACTCGTCCACGCATCCCAGTTGGAAACCGTGTAAGCGACCGCGCCTATGACGGCGGCACATGCCAGCCACGGGGCCAATCTGAGATGCCTCACGCGCGGTAAAGGCGGCTCTTGGTCGGATGCTGAAGGTGAAGTGGCGGTTGTTGCTGCACGACTTGGCATGAAACTTCTCAACTCGAATTCTATAGTTTGTTGAGAAAGATATTTCAACAGTTGCGGATTCTTTGCGCTTGCGAGAAGGACAGAAAACCGTTCAACGCGGCCAATTTATTCTGCTGTTATGAAATTTAATCCGCGAGCAATACTTTCATCAAATCTGCGACGTGCTGCAATCCTGCATCCTTTGTCCGCCGCCGGTGCCATGCTAGATGCAGAGCGAATCCCGGCACATCAATTGGCGTTGGCAAAATAGTGAGGCCGTCAGCTAGCACGGCGACACGTGAGGGCAGCATCGCTATCATGTCAGAGCCACGCAGGAGTTCAGCCACCATTCCAAATGACGGAACCACCAAACCGACACGCCGCGCTCGCCCGATCCGCGAAAGTTCCATGTCCAACGGACTGCGTCCTTCTCCCTTGCCCGAAACGAGAATGTGCGGAAAATCCAGCCATCGGTCGAGATTGAAGCCGTCCGCAGCCGGATGGCCCTCACGAAGCGCAATGACATAGTGCTCATTTAGCAGCGTATCGCGATGGATATCGTCATCGTCATCCGGAAGGACGGAAACGGCAAAATCGATCGTGCCGTCGATCAGTGCCGCCCGTGCCGCATCTGTTCCGTTCCACGGCAGGATCATCAAATCTATGCCGGGCGCTGAGGTCTGCAAAGCGCGCTGAAGCGGCGGCAGCACGAAGAGCGCCGGATAGTCTGCCATTGAAAGACGCAGGGTTTGCCTAATCTCCTTGAGCCGAGGCTCCGGCAGATCGACAAGGTCTGCGATCCCGGCAAGCAGGGATTTGAGCGGAGCACGAAGCGATTCCGCCCTGGCAGTCCGACGCATCGTTCCGCGTCCGCGTTTGAGGAGTTCATCACCAAACAATTGGCGGCATCGCTGCAAGGCAGCCGAAGCGGCGGGCTGCGAAAGGCCCACCCGGTGGGCAGCCCTGCTGACATGTGTTTCATCCAGCAGCGCATCGAGGATCACAAGCAGGTTCAGGTCGATCGATCTTAAATTCATGCGACAAATAATAAGATAGAAAATATATCGATTGGAATAATTTTCCGACTTCCAGCATCGTCTCTCCAACAGAATATTGGAGTTGATGATGACCAAGACCCTTGTGCTTCTCTTCCATCCCGATCTCAGCCGTTCCAAGTCAAACGCTGCACTTGCCGGGAGGGCGGGAGCCCTGCCCAATGTCGAGGTAATCGACATGCAGGGGACCTATCCCGGCGGGATGGACATGTACCGTGACGGCGAACGCGAAGCGGCGCGATTGCTCGAAGCGGCCCGGATTGTCCTGCAGTTCCCGGTTCAATGGTATTCGACGCCGCCGCTCCTGAAAGCCTGGCAGGATGCCGTGCTCACACGCATGTTCTATATCGCGTACGAGGCGGAGGGGCGCCATCTTGAGGGTAGGCCGTTGATGATAGCGGCAACCGCTGGCAACACGGCCGAAGCATATCGGCCCGGCGGGGCCAACATGTTCGCGATTGCCGACATATTCACGCCCCTGCGCGCCACGGCGAACCGATGCGGACTGATTTGGACGACCCCGTTCGTCCTATATTCTGCCGACAAGCTCTCTGCCGGCGAGATCGAGACCGCCGGCGAAAACTATGCCGCCGCCCTCACAAACTGGATCGCCAATTCCGGTTCAAAGAAGAGGATAAGCGATGACAAAGGTGCATGACACATTGCTCGGTACGCCTTTCTGGTTCGTCCTGTCCGCGCGGCTGCTTTCATTGGGCATTCTTAGTCAGTTCCTGAGTGCCGGAGTGGCGCTGTTCATCGGTGCATGGGATTGGCAGATACACCTGGTGATCGGAGGAGCCCTGCCCCTGCCGATAATAATCTTGTGCGCCGGTGTGTTTGCTGTACCGCGCCTGCGTGGTTTCAACTGGTGGGCTGGATTGGTTTTCGCACTCTATATCGTCCAGTTCGCATTGGCGGCTGGGACGGATTCGCTGCCGCTCGCATTCCATCCATTTAATGGAACGCTCCTGGTGATCGCCAGTCTGGTTCTGCTTGCCAAACTCCAGCGCCGATTGACGAAGAGCAGTACGGATCTGGCAACTTCCCGAGCGCGTAGCGTGGCGAGAAGATAGAGCCGATAAGAAGACGCGGCCGTTGCGCTAGCGCGTCGCCCTGTTCGATGCCCCGGACGGATGCTTTCGGCCAAGTCAAGCCGGTGGCCGAGATCTAAACGAGAGAATAGCTGAAGAATGCAGCCAGGTCGCTTATCGGGCCTACGACGCGTGCCGAGCACCTCGCTGCCACGCTGCGAGCAGTCTCGGTCTCGCGAATGATCTCCGTGGCGCGACACAGGTCGGTATTGGCCGCCAACGCCTCCTCGACATAGGCATCGAGCCTTGCATCGCGATAGAGGCGCCACCGATGTGGCGGCGGTTCTTCCTCGCTCACGACCACGTGGTCGATGTCGAGGATGGGCACGGCGGCTTCTGGGCGCTCCGTTATTGTGCTGTGCTGAACATGATAGGCTGGCCCCCCAAGCAACCGGCTAGCAACGGGCCCGACAGGAACGGAAGCGCACGTTTCATGGCCGCGCCTCCGTGGTCGCAACACCTGTCGCAGGGGTGATCTCGACGGTCGCTGTCATGCCTGCTGCGAGATCGACACCGGACGGCACACGATCGATATGAATGCGCACCGGGATGCGCTGGGCAAGACGCACCCAGGAAAATGTCGCCGCCACATTGGGCAGGCCGAGATGACCGGGCGCGTCGTTGCTGTTCTCGATCCCGCGACCGAGGCTTTCGACATGGCCAGCGACTGGCTGATCAAAGCCCATCAGCATGATCCGTGCCGGGTCGCCAACGCGAATCTGCCTGATCTTGGTCTCCTCGAAATAGCCGGTGATCCAGAAGCTGTCGGCGTCCAGGACGGCAACCTTCGTCACACCGGCCGTCGCATAGTCGCCCGGACGCAGCCTCAGATTGGTGACATAGCCATCGACCGACGAGCGGACGGTCGAGCGGGCAAGGTTGAGTTTGGCCAGATCGAGCGCCGCCACCGCTGACGAATAGGCGGCGCCGGCGACCGCGGCCGCGCCGCTCGATTGCTGGACCGCCTCCTGGGAGACGACGTCCTTGAGTTGGCTGTGCCGCCGTGCCGTTGCCTGACGAACGATCATATCCTGGTGTCTGGCTTCCACGTCAGCCTCAGCCAACGCAACGGCGAGCCGGAGCCGCTCGGGGTTGATCTGGTAAAGGATGTCGCCCCGGCGCACATATTGATTGTCCACCACGGGAACGGTGCTGACCGTGCCGGAGACTTCCGGCGCGATCTGCACGACATCGACGCCAACTCGTCCATCGCGGCTCCAGGGCGTCCGCTCGAAATGGTTCCACACCTTCAGCGCGATAAAGGCGGAGACGGCGACGAGGCAAAGGGTCAGGGCGTAGCGGCCCAGCAGGGATAGAACAGGGTTCAAGGCAAGAGTCCGATCGATGGCAGGTACTGCACGAGCAGACCGTAGATGATGACAAAGGTGGCAATCTCGACGAGCGGCCGATAAGCGAACAGGCGATTGAGGCCGGCGGCGGCGATCAGGCGGAGCGTCGCCATGGTGGCGACCAGCGCAATGAACGCGAGCACCACCAGGCCGGGGATGAGGACGCCTCCGACATTGAGATCAACGATCATCGGTCGTGGTCCTCACGTCTGCCGGGGGCGCCGAGCGCGAACCGCAGGTCGATGAGCAGGTCGATAATCCGCAGGCGGCTCCAGAGCGCGCTGCCCGCCACCGTCTCGATCAAGGTCTCGATCCGCTGATCGAGGTCGAGGAGGTCGGCAGGCGTTGACGACTTCCTGCCACTGAAGCGCCTGGCGATCACGGATAGAAGTTCGCTCAATTCGACGCCGGCCTCGCCCTTGATCTGCGGGATCATCTTGCGAATCTGTCCGGCGACATGGCCGATGCGAAGATGGTGCAGCGTATCGTCGAGCACATCCGGATAGGCTTTGCCGGTGAGCCGCAACCTTGGCAGCAGCAAGGCTGTCCGATCGATCATCAGGCTCGCCCAGCGCGCCTCGTGGGGCGCAGCGGCGAGCACGCGCCGGCCGACGTCCCGGCGGCTCAAGCGAAGCAAGCGGTTGATCGCCGCATCGACCGGCACGGCCTGGAACAGGGACATGCTCACCGCGCCGAAGACGACCGCCGCAAACAGCGCGATCACACTGTTGAGGGAGGTGGCGAAGTCGCCGGTGTAATGGGGGCCGAGACCCGAGAGGATCGGAATGGTGAGCGTGATGCCGAGCGCCATGAAGGTCGTCGGCAGGCGTGCCTGGAGAGAGCCGGCGAACAGGAACGCCGGGGCGAGCACCGCCACAAGAACATGGAAGTCCGTGACCTGGGGCAGGATGACGAAGCTGTAGATGAGACTGATTACGACCCCGTAGATCGAGCCGATGATATATTTGACGACAAAGGGCACGGGCGCATCGAAATTGCCGAACAAGGTGCAGCACACGCCGAGAATGGAGACGGCCATTCCGCCCTCCGGCCAGGCCGACCAAATCCAGAAGGCGCAGCCGATGAGGATTCCGACGATGGCGCCGAGCGCGGCGCGACCCGCCATCCTGGGATCTCGGTGATAGACATAGCCCTTCGCTCGCATCGGTCCGTGAAGCGACGTGACATCGCGCAACCGCCCGGTCGCTGCGATCTTCTGCTCGAGCCTGTCGCAGTCCTGTAGCAGACCGACCATTTCCGCGAGATGACCTGCCAGATTGGCTGCAAGCCTGTCGCCGGGCATCGTAGCGTCGGCGCCCAAACTTTTCTGGACTGATCGTGCGCGCGTGATGAGCTGGGATGCGGTAGCCTCCCGATCTTCCGCTTCGGCGTTTGCGGCCCAGGCACCGATGTCACCGACCAAGGCGATCAACTCACCAGACGCATTGCCATCGCCCAAGCGAAGAGCCTCAATCCGATCTTCAATCTCGGCCGCGAGCCACAGCAAACGGGCAAGCCGGTCATGGATGAGTTGCAGTATCTGGCGTGGGGGTGTTGGCGCCGGATCATAGGGCAGATGCGTGGCAAGTCCCTGGATTGCTAGCAGGTCCGCTGCAAGCTGGTGACGGTCACGACGGTTTTCTCCCGGGGTTCCACTCAGTGCATCGCCCGCCAGCCGACGGGCGTCCCCCAGAGTGGCCGACAACTTGCCGGTAAACTGGCCGGTCATGCGTTTCGGCAGGATGTAGCGATGTATCAGGACAGCGCACAGAATCCCGATCGAGATTTCCTGGACGCGCACCGACGCCGTCTCGAAAACCCCTCCAGGATCAAGCACACTCGGAAAGCCAATCAGGCTCGCCGTGTAACCCGCAAGCACAAAAGCGTAGGCTCGTGGCGTGCGGTCCAGTAGCGAGAAGAAGAGGCACAGGCCGATCCAGCCTGCGAGGATCATGCTGCACACGATGGGGTTGTTTACGAAATTCGGAACGATCGCGACCGTCGCGATCGCGCCGATAAACGTCCCGGCAAAGCGATACACACCACGGCTGAGTGACGCTCCGGCGGACGTCTGCGAGACGATGTAGACAGTGACGATGGCCCAGAACGGCTTGGGAAGCCCGATCCGCAGCGAAATGTAGTACGCTAGCATCGCCGCGGCGAAGCTCTTTGCCGAAAACAGGATCGCATCCGCATCCGCCTTCATGGAGGGGGTGCGAAGGACGCTCGTTCGAACTCGCAAGGCTTCAAAGGCCTTGTATGAGAGGGTGTTTGGAGGCTGCGCGGTGTTCATTCCTCCAGTTGTGTCCGATTTGCATAAGCAAATAAATTCGGTATTATGACATAAAATACCTAAAAATGGCCATTCCGATGCCTATGCTGCGATCCGCTGTTTCAGTTTTCGATCCCGACCTCACGCTTTTGCCTGCGGTCGCCCACAAGCTTGATTTCGCCGATCATGAGGCAGAGGTGCCTCTTCACGTACACCGAAAGGGTCAGTTGATCCTTGCTCTACATGGAGCCGTCACATGCACCGCGGGCAACGAGATATGGATCGTGCCCCCGAATTGCGGGGTCTGGATTCCCGGCGGCGTGCCCCATAGCGCCCGCGCGACCGCGAACGCCCAGCTCAACTATCTGTTCGTAGAACCGGGGTCGGCGGAGCTACCCGAGAGCAGCTGCACCCTCTCGGTTTCCCCTATGATCCGCGAGATGGTCGACCGGCTTGCCCGGGAGCGTGCGGACTATCTGGCCGACAGCCATGCCGCACGGATCGCGCAGGTGATCCTCTATGAACTTGCGCAGATGCCGCATGAGCGGTTCAATCTACCGATCTCCAGCCATCCGAAAATCCGGGCGATGGCAGATGCTCTGACGATCGAGCCTTCAGACCGCAGTACGCTGAGCGATTGGGCGAAGCGGGTCGCAATGAGCGAGCGGTCACTGGCGCGCCTGTTGATCCGGGAGACGGGACTGACGTTCGGACGCTGGCGGCAGCAACTTCACCTTATCGTCGCGCTTCGTGAACTGGCCAGTGGCGGGACGGTGCAGAATGTTGCCGCTGAACTGGGATACGAGTCGGTCAACGCATTTATCACTATGTTCAAGAAAGCCTTGGGAAGCACGCCAGCTCAGTATTTTGCGCAACGTAGTGCGTCCATGTATTAAGCCGAGAAAGCAAAGCTGCATTGGGTTGCCGATCTCCACAACTACCAGCCACTTTGCATACCCGGTAAAAGTCTGAGGACGAGAAAATCAAATACTGCCCCGCTGTCGCCCAAACTGCCACGACTCCGAGCCGCCCTGCACGATGCCCGTAACCTTGAGGCCGAGCTGATGGTCGATGACCGGGCATCACGGAACGAGGGCGAACACGTGGCTCTTCTCGGCCACGGCGAACTTGCCGCTCGATCGCTTCACAATCCCCGGTAAATATGCAGATGACGCTCTCGCCACCCGGGGTCGCGCTACTTGACGTTGGAATTCTAACAAGATGACTATAGACTTTGTGATAACAAACACCGATGTGAAATCATAAAGTACTGTCCTTCTTTGAAGTGTCTGAAACCCCAATAAGGTAATCAGCGACGCGTGAGCTACGATCAGAGCTCTTGTAAGCTTGATTGCTCGAAGCGTGTTTGGGAAACATGCATGGAAGACATTTCACAAAAATTTCTTATTGCCGTCCTGTTTGGCGGACGGTCAGCCGAGCACGATGTGTCGGTGCTTTCCCGGGGGCCATAGTTGGACAATCGCTTTCCCAAACGAAGAAACGCCTCACGAATTGCCTAAGCGATGTACTTTCCCGGCTTACACGGCCTGCGTGGTGAAGATTGAGCGATACACCGAAGGCAGAAGTGGCGAGTGTGCCGCTTGCTGGACGTGGCATTAGTGGCTCCGTAAATGCACTCGACAAGGGTTTAGCAAAACGTCTGTTTAATGGCATCTGGTCGGTTTGCGTGGGTGTTGTCACTGCTATCCGTACACGGTAGACTTGGGCGAAAGTAATGCTGTCTAGACTTTGCCAAAATCGCAAGCCGCCATTAATATTGTCGCCAAGCATCTGAAAAACCAACGTTCTCGCGAGGAAACAACAACCTAGCATTCAGGAACGCGAGCGCAATCGTCAATGCTGCCGGAGAAGGTCGCAACATTTTCAAGATGCTCCCTGCAGCATCCTTCCCGTAGGCACAGACATCGTTCGACAGCCACACCCGACCGTTTCTAATAGCGCCTGGGGGTTGTGTTCGTCCGGGAACATAGAATGTAGGTCCAGGTTGTGACTTCATCGTCTATCAAAATTAGCCGGCGGACCTAGCTTGTAGGGTGGCCGCGTCACATGGTTTCGTATTGCTGAAGGTTAATCGCAGCATGTAACTCTGTTGCGCTTGGCTTTACGAACCTGACAAAAATCATACCTACACAAAAGCAAAGGGCACAAAACGGATCACCTCATGTTCGGAAGACGCTTTATGCTGTGCTCGCGCCGCTCATGCCTGCGGCTCCAACGCAGACCGGGCCACATCATCGCGCCGCAAACCGAGACGTGCGCGCTCATCCAGTTATTCACCCTTAGCTGTGAGAGCAGCAACCCGAACGCGTCGGTCTTCTTCATCCACTGTCGTATGGACCAGAGATCGCAACATCAAAGGACCCAGATTTGCCGTAGCTGTTGCCTGATCTATCCCAACGCTATCTGCTAGTGCACTCAGGCCAATAGTCTTTTGTCCCGCGATAACACCAAGCACAATTATCTGTTGGCTGGTCAATCCTATCGGACGCAAAAACTGTATCAAGCTGCCGCGAGATAATGCAATTGATCCTTTGCACGGCTATGCAGAGACTGTAATACGACAAGCCTCTCATATCCTTTACCGTTTCTTTCTCGCGAGATTCTGTGTTGCAAACCTGTTGGTATTTCTCAACTAATGCTCCTCTGTTCTAAAGCCATCGCTCAGTGCTTGGCTAGCTCGGAATAATTACATGATGAATAGCGCGCGTTATCGCTGGTTGCTTTATCCGGAACCACACAGCATACAACGCAGGAAGGAAGAGGAGGATCATCACCGTCCCCGCTGCAGTTCCTCCAATCAATGTGTATGCCATGGACCCCCAGAACACTGAGTGGGTTAATGGTATGAACGCCAGAATTGCAGCAAGTGCCGTCAGGATCACTGGTCTTGTCCGTTGCACCGTCGCCTCAATGACAGCGTTGTAGTCATCGAGCCCAGCCGCCTGGTTCTCCTTGATCTGCTCCGTCAGGATCAACGTGTTGCGCATCAGAATGCCAGCCAGTCCGATCAAGCCGAGAATGGCGTTGAACCCGAAGGGTTGATTGAACAAAAGCAATGTCGGAACCACCCCGGCAAGACCAAGGGGTGCGGTTAGCATAACCATTGTCATGGTCGACAAACTGCGAACCTGCAGGATGATAACGATCAGCATGGCAGCAATCATCAGCGGGAACACCTGCGCAAGCGCAACATTGGCTTTGAGAGATTCCTCGATGTTGCCACCCATCTCGATGCGATATCCAACGGGAAGCGATGCGATCAGCGGCTGCAGGGCCTTCATGACCTGTTGGGAAACCTCCGGAGGCTGCGTCGCCTCGTTGATATCCGACCTGATCGTGATGACCGGGGTCCGGTCACGACGTTTCAGGATAGGTTCTTCAAACCGGATCTCCGAGTGCCCGAGCTGATCCAACGGAACCTGACGGCCATCCCTGCTCATCAGCGAGAAGTCGGCGAGACGTGACGGATCGAGGCGATTTTCGCCAGCACTTCGCGCAACGACAGGCACGTTGCGGATATTGTCGCGCACCTGCGTGATGGGGATGCCGGAGAGCAGCATCTGCAACTGCTGGGCCGCCTCCGATGGAGAAAGACCAATCAGATTGAGCCGCTCCTGGTCGGGCACAAATCGCAGAACAGGTGTGCGGTTGCCCCAATCCCTGTTGGCCTGACGAACATCGGGCACGGTCTTCATGATCGCCAGAGCCTGCTCGGAAATCTTGTAAAGCTCATCCTGATCAGGACCCATGATCCGGAACTCGACCGGGAACGGTGTGTATGGACCAAAGACAAGTTGGGTCACACGCACGGATGCCTCGGGAACGAGACCCTCTGATATGGCACCTCTCAAGCGGTGTTTGAGTTCTTCCCTGGCGTGGGCGTCAGGCGTCAGCACGACAATTTTAGCAAAGGCGGAATCGGGCAATTCCGGTGCCATGGCAAAGAAGAACCGGGGTGCACCCTGTCCTACGTAAGACGTAACGATATTGGTTTCGGGCTGGGTCTGCAGCCAGTCTTCAACCCTCTTCACCGCCGATGTCGTGGCCTCGATGCTCGTGCCCTCGGGCATGCGCACTTCGACCAGGACCTCTGGACGATCTGATGTCGGGAAGAACTGCTGCTTCACGCCGCCCATGCCGACAACCGAAACGGCCATGGAAATGCCGACCACAGCGCAGACCATGAACTTATGGCGGACGGCGAACTCGATCACGGAACGCAAACGACGATAGTTCGGCGTGTCATAAATAGCGTGATGACCGCCCTCGACCGGCTTGATGTTGGGCAACATCTTCACACCGAGATAGGGCGTGAAGGTGACAGCGACGATCCAGGATACGATGAGCGCAAAGCCCACGACCCAGAAGATGTTGCCGGCATATTCGCCTGCGGTCGACTTGGCAAAACCCACGGGCATCAGTCCGATGATCGTGACCAGAGTGCCGGACAGCATCGGCGCTGCCGTATGGCTCCAGGCATAGGCGGCCGCCTTGATGCGGTCCATGCCCTCTTCCATCTTCACCACCATCACTTCGATGGCAATGATGGCATCATCGACAAGAAGGCCAAGCGCGAGGATCAGCGCGCCAAGCGTAATGCGGTCGAAGAAACGCCCAGTCTCCAGCATGATGAGGAAGACCACCGCAAGGGTGAGTGGCACAGCAAGTGCGACAACGATGCCAACGCGCCAGCCGAGTGCCACCAGACTGACAAACAGAACCACGCCAAGCGCCATCGCGAACTTGAGCATGAACTCGCCGACTGCCTCATCGATATTGACGGCTTGATCGCTGACTTTGGTCAGCGTCATGCCCAGCGGCAGTGTCTGTGCAATGGCGGCGGAGCGAGCCTCGAGTGCCTTGCCAAGATCAAGGCCATTCCAGCCTGCCTGCATGACAGCGCCCAGCATGATTGTCGGCTCGCCCTCGTGGCGGATGATATAGGTGGCAGGATCCTGATAACCGCGCCGCACCTCCGCCAGATCGGACAACTTGAGCGTACGTCCAGCAGCTACGATCGGTGTGTCAGCAATCGCCTGGACGCTGTTATAGGCTCCGTCGAAACGGATAAAGACTTGTGGGCCGCTTGTATCGATAGAACCGGCCGGCGTAACCGTGTTCTGTCGCTGCAACGCGGAAGCGATATCTTGCGCGGATATGCCGAGTGTCGCGAGCTTCGCGTAGGAGAACTCGACAAAAATCTGCTCGGGACGCTCGCCGACGATGTTGATTTTCTTGACGCCGGGAACATGCAAAAGATCCTGGCGTATGACCTCCGCTTGCCGCACGAGATCGCGCATCGGCATACCCTTTGCCTTCAGTGCGTAAAGGCCGAAGCTGACATCGGAGTATTCGTCGTTGACGAACGGACCCATAACACCCGGCGGAAGATTGCGGGCTTCGTCCCCGAGTTTCTTGCGCGCCTGATAAAATTCTCCAGCGACTGCGCTGGCCGGGGTGTTGTCCTTCAGTGTCACCGTGAGGTAGGCGTAACCCGGTCGCGTCGTCGTCTCGACACGGTCGTACCATGTGAGTTCCTGGATACGTTTCTCGAGTGGCTCAGCGACAAGGTCCTGCATTTCCCGCGCCGTTGCGCCCGGCCAGACCGAGGTGACCGTCAATGTCTTGATGGTGAACGACGGATCCTCGGCGCGTCCCAGCTTCACAAAGGCGTAGGCTCCGGCGGCGGCGAGAAGAACGATAAAGAACAGGGTGATGGCGCGTTCGCGAACGGCGATGGCGGAGAGATTGAAGTTCATCAGTTTTTCACCTCCTGTTGCGAGGCAATCCTGACGGTCACGCCATCGTCGAGAAGATGTGCGCCCAGAGCAACGACCTGCTCTCCGGTGCCAATCCCCGTGACAAACGCAGTCTCCTCGCCAATCTGGCGAACCTTGACCGGCGTAAACTTCACAGTCGATGGGGTGCCGTTGACAATCCACACGCCCGTGCGGCTACCGTCGTCCAGAATTGCACCCACTGGTATGGCGACCTCCGACTGGCGGTCGGCATCGAGAATTTTAATCGTCACTGTCGAGCCGAGGGGCGCGGAGGCTGCGCCTCCTTCGAGAACGTACCGGGCTTCGTAGGTCCGGGTTTGAGGATCAGCCGAATCGGATATTTGTCTCAGCTTGGCGTTTCCGCTGAGTCCGTCGCTTCCATAGACACTGGCCTGCGCTTCCGATCCCACCTTAGGTCGCAGCGTCTCAGGCAGCCAGATGATCGCCTCGCGAGGACCTGCCTGCGCCAGTTGTACGACCGTCTGGCCAGCAGCCACCACTTGCCCCGGATCACCGGCCGTTTCGACAACTGTTCCATCCGAGTCTGCAAGAAGAGTGGTGTAGGTCGCCGCATTTTCGGCCACCTCTGCGTCTGCCTCCGCCGCAGCCAGCTGTGCCGTGGCAGTGTCGAGCGCTGCTTTCGCCTGTTCGTAACGCTGGGGCGTGGCAGCCAACCCATTCTTCACCAGGGCCGCATAGCGCTTTTCGTCCGCCTGCGCCTGAACCAGAACTGCACGTGCTGCGGTAACGGTGTTGCGTTTCGCCGTCAGCGCAAGCTGCAGATCAGTCCCGTCAATCCGCATCAACGGTTGGCCCTGCTTCACCTGCTGGCCGACATCGACCAGCCGCTCAACGATCTTGCCAGGGACTCTGAATCCCAGGTTGCTCTGCACGCGGGACGCGACCGTGCCCGTGAATGAGCGTTCCGCTGTACCGGTGGTCGTTGCCTCCGCCACCCTTACGAGGGGAGAAGCCGTTCTTGGGTCAGCGGCCAACGCTTCCTGCTTGGTGGGTTCAAAAACCACGAAAAAGGCCCAGGCTGCGCCGGCCGCTGCCACGAGACCTACGAAAGTCAGGACAAGTTTGCGTTTCATTTTGAGTTTCTCTTCTTGACGGGCGACATGGATTATTTAGATTGCGATATAAATCTATGTTTGATATAGATGTCAAATGAAATCTAATAGGAGGCCGATATGAGAGTGAGCCGGGCACAGGCCGAAGAAAATCGCGAAACGGTCATTAACGTTGCAAGCCGTCTGTTTCGAAAGCATGGATTTGACGGAATTGGCCTCAAGGATCTGATGAAGGGCGCCGGCCTTACGCAGGGCGGTTTCTACAAGCAGTTCGCATCGAAGGACAACCTTGCTGCATTGGCGTCGAGGCGTGCGATGGAAAGTGCGACCCGGAGATGGTCGACGGCGGCCGCGAACAGTTCCGATCCCCTTGAGGCGGTAATTGCGTTTTATCTTTCCTCGGACCACCGGGGCGAGAAGGCTGAAGGCTGCCCTCTGGTGGCGCTGGGATCTGATGCCACCCGCCAGAGCGAAGAGGTCAGGCGACCGTTCGAGGACGGGATACGAGCTCACTTCGAGGTTCTGGATGAACTGATGGAGGACAGCAAGGGCTCCGATCCCAGCGCAAAATCGATGGCGATATTGTCCCTTATGGTCGGGGCTGTGACATTGTCGCGGATCATCGAAGATGAGCATTTATCTCAGGGCATCCTCGACGCAGCGGCCGGCGAGGTCAGACGCATTGCGCAGGGCGACGAGGTTGCTTGAAAGCTAGGCCGAGCCGCTGGCGTGGCGTGGATAGGGCTGAGGCTTAGCCCCGCCCTGGCAAGGTGAGTGCATCCCAAGGCTCTTGCTTAAACCGCATGCCTATAAAAGTGTGCCTCACCGCATCGTCGGACAGGGTGCCGAAGGCACGCCTCTTTATTACAGTGAAACAGGTAAAAACTTATGCGTCGTATCGTTGTTACAGGAATGGGAGCTGTCAGCCCCCTTGGTGCAAATGTCGGGATCTCCTGGTCCCGCCTGCTTGCGGGACAGAGCGGTATCCGACGGTTGACCGACGATATCGTCGCAGACCTGCCGTCCAAGATAGGCGGCGTTGTTCCTTCTATCATGGAAGATCCAGAAGGCGGCTTCGATCCCGACACGATCATGGCTCCCAAGGATCAGCGCAAGGTCGACAGGTTTATCATCTTCGCACTGGCGGCCGCTGAAGAGGCTCTCGCACAGGCGAACTGGACGCCGACGTCGAATGAAGACCAGCTAAGAACAGCGACGATCATCGCATCGGGGATCGGCGGCTTTCCCGCAATCACCGAAGCCGTGCGTACCGTCGATCAACGCGGTGTACGCCGTCTTTCGCCTTTCACCATTCCCTCGTTTCTCGTCAACCTCGCAGCGGGGCAGGTTTCGATCCGCCATGGCTTCAAAGGCCCCCTTGGTGCGCCGGTCACCGCGTGTGCCGCCGGTGTTCAGGCAATCGGCGATGCTGCAAGGCTCATCCGATCCAATGAAGCCGACATCGCGATATGCGGCGGAACCGAAGCCTGCATGAATATCGTCAGTCTGGGCGGTTTTGCCGCCGCAAGATCGCTATCGACCGGGTTCAATGAGACCCCGAGCAAGGCATCGCGTCCCTTCGATGTGTCGCGTGACGGGTTCGTCATGGGCGAAGGGGCCGGCATGCTGGTCATCGAAGCGCTGAGCCACGCTCTTGCGCGCGGCGCCACGCCGCTTGCCGAACTCGTCGGATACGGCACGACAGCTGACGCCCATCACATCACCTCCGGACCCGAAGACGGCAACGGAGCGCGCAGAGCGATGGAAATTGCCATTGCACAAGCAGACATTTCCGCATGTGAAATTGGCCATCTGAATGCTCACGCGACTTCAACTCCCGTTGGGGATTTAGGAGAGATGAGGGCCATCAAAAGTGTTTTTGGTTCTGACAGATCGATCGCTGTCAGCGGCACAAAATCGGCGACCGGACACTTGCTGGGTGCTGCAGGAGGCATGGAAGCCATCTTCACAATTTTGGCTCTCCAAAACCAGATCGCACCACCGACGCTAAATCTCAATGACCCGGATCCTGAGGCTGACGGTATCGATTTTGTTGCTACTCATGCGCGATCACTGAACACTGAATTCGCCATATCAAATGGCTTTGGTTTTGGCGGCGTCAACGCAAGCGCAATTTTCCGACGGTGGGACTAATAGGTTGGTGGCCCTCACTTGCGATTGGCTGATCCCAGTCTTTAAAGCGACCACAATCAGGCCATGTCAGTGCAAGATAACATGGACCCATCGCATTTTTGACCTTCGTTAACGCAATGCAGAGCGTCCATGAAGTTAAATCCTGTCGTGATTTCCAATGCGCGTATCCTCGGTGCCAAACGTCCTGATCTATTGCTTCACATCTATTTCCCAGCAGCGACAAGTTGGATATTTTCGTCCTCGCGCACATTGGTAGGTTTTTGCAGTATTTGGTATCATCATCGGCGAGTATTTAGGTTCGTCTGCCGTCTTGGCTACCTTATCGCTCAGGCTGAAGGGAATTTCGATGCCGTGGGCGTTCTTGCAGGCTTCTTGATTTTAGCGATGTTATTTTTCAAATTCTGTTGTTCAGGCACTTATGGGGCCATTTAACAGTCTCTGACGCGAAGTGTTGTATTGTCTAGGAGGAGCAACCGGGGGAGCTTGTCTTTAACGACGACAGGTGGCAGCTGGCTGCCCATCCTGGAGAAAAGTCGCCTCACAGCCTTGGTTTTACGGCGTGCTTGAACCAGTATATCGGAAACATCGCCGTCGGCGTCAGTTTCACCCTAGAGCCAGAATATCTTCAACATCAAGTGTTATCGATGCAAACCGGTGACAGGCCCACACTGCGGGGGCGACAATTTCGCGCGAAAAAAGCCCCCTTTTTGACCTGACAATGAGCTCGCAAGTTTCACTATATCTCAATACCAAAATGCGCGTTCAACAACTCAGCAGCGCGTGCGACCGCTCAATATTGGCGCCAGTAAGGCCCACGAGTCCAGCGCGAACAATCGACGTGAATAGTGCTGCACGATAGGCAGACTGACCTCCTCAATAGTTAGAGACTGGAAGCTGCGCTTGATTGCAAGCAATCGGCAGACACGAGAAGCAGCCGTTTAATGCATATGAAGAGGTCTTGACAGGTTGAAATTTGTTGTGTGTTATAACACTCGACACATTACGATTTGAATAGGAAGTATTATGATCCAGCAACACGGTATGCACCGACTACAGGAGCGCCTCACCGATCCTTCGTTGTTGCGCGACAAGGCGTATATCGCTGGCGAGTGGGTGAGCGCCGACAGCGGTGATACAGTCGCTGTCATTGATCCGGCGACGAATCTCAAGATTGGTTCGGTGCCCAATATGGGCGCATCTGAGACTCGCCACGCCATCAAAGTTGCAGAAAAAGCTCGTCACGGCTGGGCTGCCCTGGCTGCCATGGAACGCGCAATAGTATTGCGTCGCTGGTTCGACCTGATTGTTGCAAATCTTCCGGATCTTGCAGTAATTATGACAGCTGAGCAGGGGAAGCCTCTGGCTGAAAGTCAGGCAGAGATCCGCTATGCAGCCTCCTTCGCGGAATGGTTCTCGGAAGAAGCAAAGCGCGCATATGGCGACCTGATTCCTGCACCGCGCGCCCGGACTCGCATTATGGTCCTTAAGCAGCCGATAGGCGTTGTCGCAGCGATCACCCCGTGGAACTTCCCCGCTGCGATGATTACCCGCAAATGCGCTCCGGCTTTTGCTGCAGGCTGCTCCGTTGTAGTGAAACCCTCCGAATTTACGCCATATTCGGCGCTGGCCCTGGCTGAGCTTGCGGAACGAGCCGGCATACCGAAGGGTATTTTCAACATCGTAACCGGTGACGCTGCAGCAATCGGGGGAGAGTTGACCTCAAGCCCGATCGTGCGCAAGATCAGCTTCACCGGTTCCACCCGCGTCGGCAAGCTCCTCCTCGAACAATCGGCAAATACAGTGAAAAAGGTCGCGATGGAGCTTGGCGGTAACGCCCCACTCATCGTCTTTGATGATGCTGATCTCGATGTCGCTGTGCAAGGGGTTCTCAACGCAAAATTCCGTAACACCGGACAAACCTGCATCTGCCCGAACCGTATATATGTGCATGAAAACGTCCACGATGTATTCATTGACCGGCTGTCGACCGCAGTTCGTTCAATGAAGGTCGGCGACGGATTTGTCGACGGCGTGCAACAAGGCCCCCTGATCAATGAGGCAGCATTGACGAAGGTGGAACGTCATGTCGCCGACGCGCTCAGCAAAGGCGCGAGAATTGTGGTGGGGGGAAAGCGCCACGTGCTCGGAGGGACTTTCTACGAGCCTACCGTACTGACGAACGTGGATGCGACAATGCTATTCGAGAACGAAGAAACGTTCGGCCCTGTTGCCCCCGTGCAGCGCTTCTCGGATGAGAAAAGCGTCATCAAAGCTGCCAATGCTACCAGCTCCGGGCTCGCAGCTTACATATTCACCCGCGATCTCGATCGAATGTGGCGGGTTGCCGAACAGATCGAGTCCGGGATTGTCGGTGTCAATGAAGGACTTGTGTCGAACGAGGTTGCGCCGTTCGGCGGCATCAAAGAATCCGGTATCGGTCGCGAAGGCTCAAAGTACGGGATCGAGGAGTTCCTCGAGTTGAAATATGTCTGCATTACTCAATCCGCAACCTGAAGGCCCGTCTACATAAAGTAGATGGGCCTCATATAGACGCATAATAAAAGGGGAATAACGTGAAAATCACGAATACTATGAAACAAGGAGTTCTGGCCGGCGCAACCGCCCTTATGGGAGCAATGGCCTTTGCAGGAGCTGCGCAGGCAGGCAGCGCCTTGGAAGCCATCAAGTCGCGGGGCACGCTCGTCTGCGGCGTCGGCCAAGCAGTCCCCGGCTTTTCAGCACCAGCAGCGAACGGTGAACTCGCTGGTATCGATATCGATTATTGTAAGTCGATGGCAGCCGCCATTCTCGGCGACTCTTCCAAGGTAACTTATCGTCAGACGTCCTATTCAGAGCGCTTCGTGCTGCTGTCTTCAGGCGAGATAGATGTTCTTGCTCACGACACGACGACCACGCTAAACCGCGAAGGCGCTCAAAGCGCTCGGTTTACATCGCCAAACTATTTCGATGGGTACACCTTCATGGTGCCGAAATCACTCGGCGTGGACAGCCCGGACAAATTAGCCGATGCCACAGTTTGTATCTTGCAGGGCTCGACCTTTGAAGTGAACACTGAGAATTTCTTCAAGTCGCGCGGACTGAAATATACACCGCTGGTACTAAGTGCATGGGAACAGCTTGACGCTGCCTTCTTTGGAGGCCGTTGTGATGCCTTTGGCGGCAACTACGGCAACCTCGCGGGATCACGGGCCGGTAACGGCAACGTCGATGACTACATCATCTTCCCAAACTTCATAACGTTGGAGCCCTACGCTCCGGCCGTGAAGAGCGGTGATGAGCAGCTCTTCCTTATAGCTCGCTGGGCTATGTTCGCTCTTGTCGAGGCCGAGCGACTCGGCATCACGCAAGCAAATGTCGCAGATCTTGCGAAAAACTCGGTTGATCCGGAAGTGAAGCAGATATTAGGTACAACGCCGGGTAACGGCAAGGATCTCGGCATGTCAGATGATTGGGTCGTGCAGATCGTCTCAGCCGTCGGGAACTATGGCGAGAGCTTCGAACGTAACCTTGGAAAGGCGTCGCCCCTCAAACTCGACCGCGGTCTCAACGACCTGTGGACGAAAGGCGGCCTCATGTATGCAGCACCGTTACGTTAATGCGTAGCGAGCGCCTTCAAAACGCGCTGTTTGTCGCGGCAGTCATCGCAATCCTTGCATGGCTGTCGCACAACCTTGCGTCCAATCTCGCCGCCCGTGGCATCAACATTGACTATGGTTTCCTCTGGGGACCCACATCATTTCCGATCGGGGAATCCCTGATTTCTTTCAGTTCGGGCGACAACTACTTCCGCGCCCTACTAGTCGGGCTGCTGAACACAGTCAAATTGGCCTTAGTCGCAATTATTCTGTCCACGGTGCTTGGTCTTCTTATTGGCCTCGCAGGGCGTGCGAGCCATCCACAGCTTCGTACAGTGGCAAGAACGTATATTGAGGTTACGCGCAACACACCGCTTCTACTCATCCTCGTTGTCTGCGCGACTGCAGTACGGGTGCTTCCGCCGCCACGTCAAGCCTGGAATTTTTGGGACTCCGTCTTCGTCTCGAGCCGTGGTGTTCATATTCCGACCGTGCTAGTCGGTGATGCTGGGCCCGCTTTGGCCATTATAACTGTGGTCGGCTTTCTCAGCTGTTACACGTTTTGGCGTCTCATGGTGCGCAAGCGCAACGAGACAGGCCTTTTCTCCCGTCCTGCGACACGCGGCTTTTTCTTTTCGATCGCAGCACTTGTGGGCGTCGTTATATATACATTCAGTTGGTGCGAGATCCAGAAACCATCTCTAACAGGCTTCAATTTCCGTGGCGGCATGGGCATGACCCCGGAATACATCGCGATGTTGGCCGGTCTCTCTTTCTACACTTCGGGGTTTATTGCCGAGATCGTGCGGGGAAGCCTTGCAGCATTGCCAAAAGGACAATCGGAAGCAGCCGGCTCACTTGGCCTCAGCCCATTGCTAACACTCTATCTGGTTCTGGCACCGCAGGCTTTGCGGCTCATGCTACCACCGTTGGCCAACCAGTATTTGAACACGATCAAGAACACAACGCTGGCGGTCCTCATTGGTTACCCGGATCTAGTTTCCGTGGGAAACACCGCACTTAATCAGACCGGACGAGCTATTGAGACAGTCTCCATATATCTAATAATATACCTCACGCTCAGTCTACTGACCTCTGCGGTCATCCGATGGCTGGAAAAGCGCGCTCAATTGGTGAAAACATGAGTGAACTGACCACAACACTTCGACGTCCTTCGAATGGTGGCTTTGCAATCTGGCTCCGCCCCTATTTCCACCCATGGACGCATGCCCTACTGACGCTGATTATTTCCAGTGGTGTGCTGTACCTATTTTCGCGCTTCTATCAGTGGGCAGTCACCGATGCCGTTTTCGGACCGGCATCACCAGACATCTGCCGCGCGGCAGCGGGTGCCTGCTGGGCATTCCTTCACGAGCGCTATCACATCATACTGTTCGGCAGCTATCCCATAGATCAGTACTGGCGTCCGTCGCTAGCGGTCGTGCTGGTACTCACCATCCTCATCTTCAGTGGATTCCGTCGTTTCTGGAAACCGACATTAGCACTGGCTTGGGTCCTAGTTATGGTGACCAGCCTACTCTTGATGAGGGGCGGTATTCTGGGTCTGCCATTTGTATCGACGAGCCGTTGGGGTGGGCTGCCGCTGACGGTCGGTCTGTCCGCCTTCGGCATCGTGATTGCACTTCCGCTGTCGGTACTAATCGTGCTCGGTCGACAGTCGAAGGCGGCAGTAATCCGGCGCTTTTGCTCACTTTATGTTGAGATCGTGCGTGGCCTTCCGCTTATCGCAGTGCTGTTTATCGCCTCAACCATGCTCCCCTTTCTACTGCCCGGCGGCAATCTGATCGACAACATTCTGCGAGCGCAGGTTGCTTTGATCCTCTTCCAGGCAGCCTACCTTGCGGAGGCGATCCGCAGTGGTCTCGAAGCCGTACCGCGCGGACAATCGGAAGCGGGGCTCAGCCTTGGCCTCTCAGGCAGCCTAATCTCGCGCCTTATCGTTTTGCCACAGGCATTTCGAATTGCTCTACCCGCGATTATCAACACTTTCATCGAGTCTATCAAAGACACAACGCTGATCAGCATCATCGGCCTCATCGACGTGCTTGGCGGAGCTCGCGGCGCGATCGCCGACGGCGCTTGGCTCGGCTTCTATCGTGAAGCCTACCTCGTCGTCGGCAGCGCATTCTTCATATTTTGCTTCATCCTCTCTGTGCATTCTCGACGACTTGAGCGGGAATTTGCTCACGAGAAGCGTTGAAGATGGGCAACGAGGAAATCATATTGGCCGACGAAGGCTACGTTCAGACTTACAAGACGCTCGTGCAGGATACGCTCAATGAGCAGATCTATCAGCAAATCAAAGAGAAGCTGATTGTGGGGGAATTTCGTCCCGGGGACCGCCTCGTCCTGCGCAACCTGGCGGCAGCGCTGGGTACAAGCGTCGTTCCTGTTCGCGATGCGCTTCAAAAACTAGAAAGTCTCGGTGCGCTGCGACTTGAACGCACCTTTTTTGTCCCCCGCCTGACTATCGGTGAACTCACCGAAATCAGGGATATCCGTGTGGCACTTGAGGGGCTGTCGGCCGCTCGTGCAGCGTGCACTTCAACCCCCGAAAGCCTCGCAGGGTTGCGCGTCCATTTCGACGCGATGACAGAAGCCGCACGCGGCAACGATACCAGCGGTTTCCTGCGCGCTAATGCACGCTTTCATCTACACATCGCGGACATGAGCAACTCGCCCATCTTGCGAGACATGATCGAGCCGCTTTGGCTGAGGATGGGTCCCTCTGTGCGCCTTGCCAAGGCCGAACCCGGCAAGCTGATAAACGCTATTCCCGACCACGAGATCGCATTCGCTGCCATCGCATCCAAAGATGCCGCTGCAGCGTGCAACGCAATCGTTGCCGATGTCGTCAACTGTTTTGGCATTCTAGCCGATGCATCTCGGAACACTGGCAAATGATGGCGCGACTAAGCACTGAGCAAGCGCAAACCGTTGCGCTACACCATTTCGGCATCAACGGCCAGGTCACCGAACTTGGTGGGGAACGCACTCAGAATTTCCGTATCGTCGCGGCGGACCGCACCACATTCACACTCAAGGTTTCCGATCCGCATGAAAGCGCTGAATGTATACTGCTCGAAAGTGCTGCGCTTCTTCATATAGCGAAAGTAGCGCCTGACATCGCGGTTCCCCGTATTATGCATGCTCTAAACGGAGAGCTTTCAGTCTACCTCGGAGCGGCGGATGGGCGGCGCCTGCGGATCCTGACTTATCTTGATGGCACGCCATTTTCCTTTGTAGAGGCACCGACGAGCGCGCTACGAAATACCATCGGGTGGGCGGTCGGTACACTTGATAACGCACTGGCGAGCTTCGACCATCCTTTTGCACGTCAGCGTGACCTGATCTGGGACGTCAAAAATATCAGTCGTCTGCGTCCTCATCTACAATTGATCGACGCAAAGCGTCGCCCTCTGGCCGAGGCAATGCTTGACCGCTTCGAAGCAGTGGTAAGCCCGAGGCTGGCACACTTACCCACGCAAGCAATACACAGCGACATGAACGGCCAGAATATCCTCATCGGTGGCGACAGAATGGCAGGGTTCATTGATTTCGGCGATCTTGTCCATGCGCCCCGTCTTGTCGATCTTGCTGGCGCCACTTTGTTGCAATTTCGAGACGGGGAGAACGACGTGAAGGACGCCGCCGACGTCGTTGCCGCCTACAACGAAGCCGCGCCTTTGACCTATCTTGAAGTGGAATTTCTACAGGATTTTATGATTGCCCGCTGCATCATCAATGTCCTGGTGACTGAGTATCTGGCGGATCAAAATACGGCTAACCGCGATTACATCATGAAAAACAACCACGTCTCCTGGAAGCGGTTAGTCCGATTGTCGTGCATGCCACAAAATCTATTCAAAAGCCCCTCCTGAAGCGAAAGCACATTCCATGAGCATACCCGTGATGATCAACGCGTTCGACACGAAGAAAGCCGGAAACCTGGATGAGCGCACCCGCAGTCTCGTCGAGCGCCGCCAGCGCGTTTTGGGGCAGCCATATCGCATGTTCTATGAGGAACCCGTGCATTTCGATCGGGCAAGCGGTGTACGGCTTTACGATAGTGAAGGCAATACCTATCTGGATGCGTATAACAATGTGCCATGCGTTGGTCATTGCCATCCTCGCGTAGTGAATGCCATTGCCGAACAGGCGGCACGGCTCAACGTGCATACGCGCTATCTTGATGAAGGCATTGTTGGTTATGCGGAGCGATTGCTCACCCACTTCCCCACAGCAACCAATCGCCTGATGCTGACCTGCACCGGCAGCGAAGCTAACGATCTCGCGCTGCGCATCGCGCGCATTCATACTGGTGGTACAGGCTTCATCGTCACCGCTAACGCCTATCACGGTATTAGCCACGCGATCGCCGCCATGTCACCATCGCTCGGCCTGAACGTGCCGTTAGCAATCGACGTCCGCACTATCGCAGCACCCGATCCACGCCTCGCCGGCTCTACCGAAGAGGTCGGTGCGTTCTTCGAGCGGGAAGTGCGGGCCGCCGTCGTTGACATGCTGCGCCACGGCATCCGTCCCGCAGCACTTCTGGTTGACACGATCTTCTCCAGCGACGGCGTCTTTGCCGAGCCGGCTGGCTTCTTAGCGGGAGCGGTCGCCGCAATCCGTGAGGCCGGCGGTCTTTTCATCGCCGACGAAGTACAGGCCGGTTTCGGTCGCTTGGGCGGGCATATGTGGGGCTTTCAGCGCCATGGACTCGTGCCGGATCTCGTTACCATGGGCAAACCGATGGGCAACGGCTACCCCATTGCAGGCGTCGTCGCGCGCGAAGAAGTGCTCGAGCGTTTTGCCCGTGAAGCGCGTTACTTTAACACTTTTGGCGGCAACCCAGTCGCCTGCGCCGCTGCCTCGGCGGTTCTCGACATCCTTCAGGAAGAAGACCTGCTGGCGAATGCAGTAAAGGTCGGCGCGCATATGAAAGCCAACTTCGAAGCCCTGTCGCAGTCTCAATCTGTTATCGGTGATGTTCGCGGCGAAGGTCTCTTCCTTGGCGTTGACATTCTCGACAGTACCGGCGCGCCCTCCCCGCGCATCGCAGGTGATCTCGTCAACGCCCTTCGTCGCCGTCGGGTGCTTATCAGCGCGTCGGGGCCGCTGGGCCATGTCCTCAAAATCAGGCCGCCACTCCCATTCTCCATAGCCGACGCAGACGAACTGGTACAGGTCTGCGAGGATATATTGGGTACTCTCTGAAACGAAAACCAGGTTGGCGATGTTTCGTCTTCCGAAAAGCCGGATCAACCGCGTCGCCCGGTGGGCAAAGGCGCAGCATTGCAGGAGGAGCTCGAATGGCGAGCGAAAATGTCATACGTGCCGACGATCTTCAGGCAAACACGGTAAAAATAGCGGTGTCGAAGACCGAGGTGGCCATCGAACTTAAGAACATGCACAAATGGTATGGTGAGTTTCACGTTTTGCGTGACATCAACCTGAAGGTCATGCGCGGCGAGCGCATCGTTGTTGCCGGACCGTCGGGATCAGGCAAATCGACGATGATCCGTTGCATCAACCGTCTGGAAGAGCACCAGAAGGGCCAGATCATCGTTGATGGTATTGAACTCACCAATGACCTCAAGAAGATCGATGAAGTGCGCCGTGAAGTCGGTATGGTGTTCCAGCACTTTAATCTCTTCCCGCATCTGACTATTCTGGAAAACTGCACGCTTGCGCCGATCTGGGTGCGTAAAATGCCAAAGAAGAAGGCGGAAGAAGTCGCCATGCATTATCTGGCACGCGTGAAAATTCCGGAACAGGCGAACAAATATCCGGGCCAGCTTTCTGGCGGTCAGCAGCAGCGTGTGGCGATTGCGCGTGCGCTTTGCATGAACCCGAAGGTCATGCTGTTTGACGAGCCGACCTCAGCACTCGACCCGGAAATGGTTAAGGAAGTGCTCGATACGATGGTGAGCCTTGCCGAAGAAGGTATGACGATGATTTGCGTAACCCACGAAATGGGCTTTGCGCGTCAGGTTGCAAACCGCGTGATCTTCATGGATCAGGGCCAGATCATCGAGCAGAATTCGCCGGCCGAGTTCTTTGACAATCCTCAGCACGAGCGCACCAAGCTGTTTCTCAGCCAGATCCTGCACTAGAGCATTCAACCCTAACGCGGAAACTGATTTTGCGTAAACAGAATACTAAAAACCAATAGTTTGAGCATTTCCACAAACTCGCTCAGCCGTCATTGGCGGTTGAGCGATTGGTCAATCCAACGCAGAGAGAATGGCATCTGCAATAACCTCGATCTTGTCATTGCCCGGCATAACACCGACGACCCGTGCGGTCGTTCTGTCTATAGCTGCCGTTACGCGGCCAGCCGCATCAAATTCGACAATATCCTCGAGCATCATGGCGCGAGACCAGATTGCAGCAATCGGATTGGCAATGCCAAGATGAGCGATGTCCAGCGGGGAGCCATACACTGATTCGAACATCGACGGAGCGCTGCGGTCCGGATTGATGTTGGCGGAAGCGCCAAAGCCGAGACCGGCCTGAATAGCTGCTCCGAGGTCTGACGAGATATCACCAACCAAGTTGGAGGCGACGTCACAGCGCTATCACCATGCGAGCTGCCATTGCATCGATGTGATAGCTCAACACTTCAACATCAGGAAACTTATAGAACTCCGTCGAGTTTCTGCGCATTGGACTAGGCGCTTTAACGGGTTACCCGGCAGCACCGAGCAGTATAGAATCGAAGGCACGCAGCGTCTCGACGCCGTCATCGGGCATCATCGCGCCGGTTTCGTTGTAATACGCGCAGGACGAAGGAAATACTGTATCCACCAGCTTGAACTCCTTGCCAGCTGCCGTTTTGAGAACGGCCCAGGCCATTTTGGTGACTGATTTACCGAAATGACCTGGGCCGGGTATGAGCGCGATCAAATAGGTTTTCATGGGATAGTTCTCCGAACCAGTCAGCAAAGAATCGAAGAAAAGGGCATCGCGATCGTCGCGGTGCCCTTAGCAATTTCAGTTCAGGTTCTCCTCTGTACGCCACTGCGCCGTGTCATCGAGCGCCTTGCGCAGGCGGTTTACGGTCTCGTTCACCTGCTCCTCGTTGATGATGAGGGGCGGGCAAAGTGCCACGACGTCACCTATCGCGCGGACGATGAGACCATGTTCGTGTCCGGCAGCAAATGCGCGACTACCGATTTTGCCCGCGGCAGCGAATGGACGGCGGGTTTCTTTATCAGCTACTAGCTCAAGACCCGCGATGAGACCCGCGCCGCGTACTTCACCGACGAGCGGATGCTCCGCAAGCTCCGCAAGACGAGCCTGAAGGATAGCGCCCATGCGGGAAGCGTTATCGATGAGGTCACGCTCTTCGATGATCTTGAGGTTCTCAAGTCCGACAGCGGTCGCGACAGGATGGCCAGATGCAGTAAAACCGTGACCGAAGGTGCCGATCTTCGCCGTATTGTCGGCGATTGCATCGTAAACAGCTTCTGTAAAGACTACAGCGGCAAGCGGCATGTAGGATGATGTCAATTGCTTGGACATGATAATTATATCCGGTTTGAAGCCGTAATACTCGCAGCCGAAACTCGAGCCCAGACGGCCAAAACCGCAGATCACCTCATCGGCGATAAGCAAAATGTCGTGTTTGCGACAGAGGGCTTCGATGCCCTGCCAGTAGCCGGACGGTGGAGGCATCACGCCGCCCGCAGCCATCAGCGGCTCGCCGATAAAGCCGGCAATAGTTTCCGGCCCTTCTTCAAGGATCACGGCTTCGGCTTCGGCAATCAGGCGCTGGGTGAACTGCGCCTCATTCTCACCAGGCAACCCGTAGCGGTAGAAGTGCGGGCAGGTTAGGTGGCGGACCGGTATAGCCGGAAGGTCAAAGTCGCGATGGTTGTTCGGCAGGCCGGTCAAGCTGCCAGAAGCGATGGTAATGCCGTGATACGCACGAGTACGGGCGAGGAATTTTTTCTTCTGCGGACGTCCGAGCGCGTTGTTCATGTACCACACCATTTTGATCATGGTATCATTTGCTTCAGAGCCGGAACTGGTGAAGAACACGCGAGTCAATGGCTCGGGGGTCATCTCGATTATCTTCTCGGAGAGACGGATGGAAGGCTCATGCGACTTGTGGCTGAACGTATGATAGTAAGGCAGTTTGGCCATCTGCTCTGCCGCAACCTTAACCAAACGCGGCTCATCGAAGCCGACAGCTACAGACCAGAGACCTGCAAGGCCTTCGATATATTCCTTGCCAGCGTCATCATAGATATAGATGCCCTTGCCGTGATCGATAATCATTGGCCCTTGGCGCTCATGCGCGCGGGCGTCGGTATAAGGATGCAAAGTGGTCGAAATATCAACATGGGCGAGGGAATTGGAGAGCTTACCGCTCATAGTTATTTTCCTCCTTAAGGCGTTTCCGCGAACGCGGGTTCCCAATGCGGCGGATGTTAAACCTCCACCGAATTAATGTTTATCCAGTGTCCTTCCGGCGACTGTGAGAAGCCAAAGACTGCGGGGCAGATATCCATCTTTGGCAAACCACGACTACATTCCACGCTTCGAACTTCATCAAAACGGCTGAAAAACTGCTCTCAACGGCCTGAATAAATTCGGCTTAGGCGAAGTGCCACCACATCATGCTTGTATTTCCCCAAAGACCGAAAGAATCTCGGTTAGAAGACCCCCTGCATTCCTGTCTAGTGTTATAACACATGCCTGTCGATGTTTTTGGTGTCAAGCGTTATGTTCGGTGTTATGACAAGAAGATACAAACAGGAGAATCTATGAAAAGCCGTGAGATCGTCCGCGACGGGGCAGCTGCACCTGATCTATCCCCAGTGTCCCGTGATATGCTGCACGAGCAGATCTATGAGATGCTTAAACGCAATCTTATGATGGGGCGATTCACGCCCGGTCAGAAACTGCCTCTACGTGGACTTGCAAAAAGTCTTGGAACCAGTTTGATGCCAGTACGCGATGCTCTGCAAAGACTGGAGAGTGTTGGGAGTGTGGTCTCGACGGCCAGTCGCACAATGATGGTGCCTATGTTCAGCAGCAAAGAGCTGCACGACATTCGCGTCCTGCGAACCATTCTTGAGAGTGCGGCGTTGGAACGCGCAGTTCAAAACCACACACAAGAGCAACTCACTAGACTAAAAGTCTATGTGTCTGACATATGCCACTCTAGGGACATTAGCGATCTGGACCTGTTTCTTGAAGCGAATTACCATTTTCACATGTTGATCGCCGAAATGAGCAATCTGGCTTTTATTAGTCAGCTTCTGGAACCTCTGTGGATGCATATTGGCCCATCGGTCCGACAATCAGTTCCCAACGATGCTCTATTTAAAAGTTCAGCGCAGAACCACATCGATGTCTTTGATGCAATCGTTGCCAAGGACGTCAAGGCAGCGATAGCTGCTTTGGAGAACGATATCTCCGAAGGCTATAATTTTTAAGTGGTGTGAAATGCATGCTGCGTGCATTACGCAATTCTAACGATTCATCTTAAAGGCCGCGCATTCGCGAAAAAACCCTCGCTCAGTCACTGGGCCAGCCCAATCTAATCCTCTTGAGTTTTGTCTTCGTGCAGTACCGCAAACCAATTACGAGCAGCTGGCGAAAAATCAGAAGGGCCTCTACTTAACACAATGGCTGATTTGGTTTACGCAAACCGTGCTAGTTCACAACAGCTCGCACTGTAGCATTTGTACTTTCATCTCACCAAGGCGCATTTATTGCTTTCACAGCGCATTCGCTTCGCGGCAGGGCCCGCTGAGCTTCACGCACTATGCTTTAAACGTAGATGGAATATCGGCTTGGTGCGCCATGCTCAGATGCTCTGGATGCTGCTCTTCGCAGTGATGACAAAACGCGGACAGTGTTGCAACAGCCACAAGCATTGGGAAAGGAGGCGCAGCATGAGGTATTATGCCGGACTGGACGGTGCGCCGTGAAGGCGCGGGAGGTCATCATGAAGTGAATGTGATCTCCTATGCTTGCTGATTTTCGACCGGCGGCTGCAATGCCGCCCAGCCTGTGGGAGCAACAGGTGGAAGGGGGCCGAGAAGCTCAATCGGGCGTCGCCGATAGAGTGTCATAAGCAGATCGGCCTTAAATGTACCGGATGCGGACCATCGTCTGTAGGCCGGGCTACCGCAGTATCTATGGCGAGACAACGAAGTAGGCGATTGAAGCCTCGGAATAACCGGTAACGCCTCCAAGTCGCGCGATGGCGTGGGAGGCAAGACATGCGATCGGAAGCGGTGAGGTTCGTCTATCCTCTCTGCTGGGCACGGGAACCGTGTCCGAAACGGGCACAGCTCTCTTGGCCCGTCTCCTGCATCGCCTGGGGTAAAGCCAACCGCCTAACGATACGAAGGTTGAAGATCGGAACACGGGAACTCGGCACGCCTGCCCAGTGCGGACTGGGCTAGCTGCGACGGCCAGAGACGGACGATGCCCACGCGGAAAAGACTGCGTTGGCGGAATACCTTCGCCGGACCACAGGCCTCGAGTTGTCATCGGAAAAGACGAAGGTCACGTCCATGACGGACGGGTTCGAGTTCCTCGGATTCCGCTTCGGCATATATTGGGATAAGCGCTATGGCTACGGCCCGCGCGCCCAAATCCCCAAGGCCAAGGCTTGTGATCTTCGTTGGAAAGTCAAGCAACTGACAGGTCGCAACACCTCGTCCAGTCTTGGCAATAAACTCAAGGAGATCAATCCCATCCTGCGCGGATGGGCGAACTATTACCGTCACTGCGCCTATGCAGGCCGGGTGTTCACCAGTCTTGACTGGTACACGGGCATGCGAATCTGGCGTTGGTTGCGAAGGAAACGCCCAAAAGCACGAGAACGCGACTTATGGGAAGCCTATCAACCCAGCAGTCGCCGCACAACGAGACGGCTCTGGCGCGAGGGTCCGATCGAGCAACATCTGCTCGCTTGGACACCCGTTTGCCGGTTCCGCCGCGCATGGATGGAGACGCCTGACTTCGCCGTGTCTTCTGGAGAGCCCGATGCGTAACGAAAGACGCACGTCCGGTTCGGCGAGAGGCAGTGAGAAACCCGCCGTCGAAAGGTGGCCCGGCGCTCACTGCCTACTCTACTGTCTTGAAAGAGAGGCCGTTTGCATCATCGACGAGACCGGCAGGCTCCTCAAGAACTGATTTAAGTATTGATCACCTCAGGATGGCAGATTGAGAAGGTTCGGCTTGGAGCTTGGCCATTGCCATAATGGCTCTTCAATGGATTGGCCCGAGCTGGCGTGCCGGTGATCTGCATCGAGGCGTCCTAAGCGCAGGTTAACAATACCGATCGGAACGATACACGTGGTATTGCTCAGACGACGCGGATCAACCTATATCTACAGTTGCACGTAAAGACGCCGGCTCATTTCTGATTGAAAGTAGAGTCAAAAAGCGCACTAATTGTGCCCTTTAGTACACATCCGCCCTCGCCCGCGAAGCAGGCGTTACCGGATCCCAATTAAGTCAACGCGCATCGAAGCTAGAGCGTGTCCTTTGAACGCTGAACCGATTTTGAAGTGACAATCGGCAATTTGTCTGTTTCGAGGTTTCCAGTATGGAGGCTTTTGATGGCTCGAACATTAAGCGCTGATTTGCGATCACGCGTTTTGAAGGCCGCAAGCGACGGAATGGCGGCACGCACTGCGGGTGTACGGTTCGGGGTGTCAGTAGCGACAGCGATCCGTCGGGTTTCTCGTGCGCGATGGTGAGTTGGAAGCATGGCATCCGGGTCGACGACGCGGTTCAAGTCTTGTGATCATGGACAATTTGCCTGCTCATAAGGTTGTCGGCATCAAAGAAGCGAGTAACGAGGCAGGTGCACAACTGCAGTATCTGCCGCACGACAGTCCCGACTTCAATCCAATAGAAATGGCGTTCTCAAAACTCAAAGCACATCTGCGTGCAAAAGCCGAACGCACCGTCGAAGCTCTGTGGGATACCATCGGCCAAGTCATAAGATTGTTCGAACCAAACGAGTGCGCCAAATACTTACAGCTTGCTTCTATGACCCAACATAAAACGGATACGCTCTAGATCACCCGCATTGCTGTCCGGCGCTTTCCAACTCCTTAACGGTCATCAGGACGCTCTCCGCGGCTGCATGGAAACAGAAGGGTTTTCAGTGATCCTTCAGTTGATCCAAGCGCGGTTCAGATGGATAGATGGCGGCGTGCCCAGCAAACAATCTTGAGAATCTTTCACTGCATTGATTCAGCGATCTCGGCAGCTGAGAGCCGGCCCAGATATGGTGCGAGGATAACACCTGGGTGAGCAACTACCACATACAATCCTTCAATGCTTGGAACAAAACCGCGCAACGGCACTCCCCCGTCAGTCATGGGACGATACCCTGCAGCAATGGAACGCAGTGATGGTTTCAGTGATGAACCAAATATTTTAGCAATCGTTTCGGCAGTTTGTACTCCAAGTTCAGCAAACCCTGATTCACCTGCGCTTGGATAATCTTCCGCTGAAACAAGACCGCCAAATCGCCCAGGGCGCAGCTCTACATCATCTCCCAATAGAAGATGATTGATCGTCGCTTCCGCTGAAAAGCGCATGAGAACTGCTGGAGCAACGTGAACGGGAAGCACAATTCCCAACTTAGCAACGAGCGAAGTCGAAGAAGCACCGTTTGCTATAATCACAAAGTCCGCCGCCAGAATTCCAAGCGCGGTTCGTATCCCAATCACACGGCTTCCCCGTGTTTCTATATCATCAACACATGATCCACAAACAACCTTGGCACCTGCTTCGCGTGCAGCCTTGAGAAGTTGGTGCGTCAAATCAATGGGCTCCACAGCAAAATCATGGGGAGCCCATGCGGCCAATGGCGGAGGAGTGATAAGCAGCGGCTCTAACTCTTTCACCCGTGAGCGACTTAGATATTGGATACTAGCACCGGCGTTCTGCTGTTCCGCGATCAGTTTCGATGTATTCTCTTCTTGATCGCACCAAATGAGAGCTCCACGTGTCGCGATCGGAAGGGATCCAAGTTCCGATTCAAGACGATCAAACTCAGCAATCGCGTCCAGCTTCGTGGCAAAGTTAATCGGATCGTCTGAGGGCAACGTACTGGCTGTTCCTACCCAACCATACGACCACTTGGTAACGCCGCCAGCGGGCTCCGGTTCTTTTTCTAGAACTGTCACTTGCATTTGTTGTCGCGCGCAATGCCAAGCAATCGACGCGCCCATAATCCCTCCTCCCACGACAATGACACTTGCCGGGCGGCGCACGTTAAATTTCAATTAGTTGCTCCTAAAAAGTTGGATCGAGTGCTGCGAACAATGCACTAATGGCTAGAACGTAATCCGTAAGTCCTAAGATTTAACATTCTAAAGGATTCCGTCGCTACCAACCTCTATTCCGCCATGCGAAAAATAGACATCTCCGGTAAAGACCGGCCAATCTTAAAATGCGTTCTTGGTATCCAACCTTGCATCAGGCGACGCTTCAACCCGGTAACCATCAAAATAGCTTCTACCATGGCGAGCCAATTCTTGATCTGTTAGTGACAGCAGGGCCATCTGCTTGCCCTACAGCTTCCGCGAATGCTTGGGCTGCGATGTTTGCGAGTATGGAATCAAGCCGATATAGGAGGCGTGGCCCCCACTTTCTGTTTTCAGTCCACTGATTGCGCCCGAGAAGAATGGGGTCGATCAGAAGAGGATAGAGTTGGAAAGGGCTTTGTTGCAAAATTCAACGTGTGGTGGCAAATCCGGTCATCGGCTTGACCGCGGTTCGCGGAACCGGAGGAGAAATATTCCCAGCGCCATCGCAGCCATGCTCGCCAGAAGCACGGCTGCGACTTGGAAAAGTCCTTCATAGCCTAAAGCTATGATTACCAGAGTGCTGAGCAGCGGGGAGATAAATTGTCCAGTGAAAACCGAAGCCGTCAACAGTCCACCGGCTAATCCACGGCGATGTGGTGGAGCAAGAGCGAGCGTGAGCGCAACAAATGTCGGGGACACCGCTGCATAGCCCGCACCGATCAGTGCCGAACCTGCCAAGGTGAACAAAGGTGTCGCTGAAGTTACCAGCAGCAAGAAACCCGACGCCATAGCGGCAAACCCGGTTGCATAGATGCCGGGGTAACCGATAGCCCGCTGTATCCGGGAGAAGACCAACGCCACGCTGCCGCCACTCAACATCAGCACGCTAAGTGTCAAGCCAGTTATTGCGGGATTGCCATAGCCCCTGGCATCGAGGAAGAATGGTAGCTGCGTCGGCATGATGAAGAAAAACATGTTCGTTACCGACTGTAGGACAACCAAACCAAGAAATGGCAGATGCCATTTTCGCTGCTCAGCTGAGCCGGTCAAATAGGAAACGTGGCTCATTGAAGGCTTCCGCTGCGGCTCCTTGATCACCATCCATGCAATCGGCAGCACCAGCAACGCCAATCCATACACACCAAAGGCGGATCGCGGCGATACTATCGCAACTAAGCCCGCCAACAGGATGAAGATCAAACCGCCAAAGTTTCGCGCAGAAATTTGTAGGCCCGTCAGCGCGTTCCGGGCCTCACCAGAAAAATAATCACCGATCAGCGCCGTCTGCGCAGTCATGATAAACGCAACGGCGACCCCCAATACAATACGGCTCATGAAGATCGTCGACAAGGTAGGGAGGTATAGTCCCGCGCTGCCCGCGATCGCAAAAAGTATAATACCGGCAAGAAGCGGAATGCGTCTTCCGATCCGGTCCACTGCAAGTCCCGCCAAGGGAGCGAGGAGAGCAACACTTAACGATGGAGCCGTAATCAGAAGCGGCGTAAGCAATGCGGCGTGGGGGGCGTCTGCAAACAGTTTACGCAAACCAGGGAGCGCAGGGCTGATCGTCGCGTTCGCCATTACGGTGAGCGTCGCCGCCATCAGAAGCGCGACGGCGCGACTATCGCGCCAAATCGGTATTTCCGTCGTTCTTGATATGCTTTCCATCTGATTTCCCTTGCACCAATTGTAGTTGCAGGAGATGCTACAACTTTAAGCCAACTTGAGGTCAAGCATGAAAATGATGGATATTGCAGAGGTAGCAAAACGTGCATGCGTCCCGCCCTCTACGCTGAGGTACTACGAAGAAATTGGGCTTATACTATCCATTGGCCGGCATGGATTGCGCCGACAGTTCGACGGAGACGTACTGTTGAAGCTCTCCCTTATCGCGCTCGGCAGAACGGCAGGTTTCTCCCTTGCCGAAATCGCTGCGATACTTGGACGGAACAGCCATTTAGAGTTACCGAGGGAGGAACTGCTGTCCAAGGCGAATGAGTTGGAACGGCAGATGGCTGGTCTGCGCATTTTGCGCGACACGCTGCGGCATGTCGCCGGTTGTAGAGCGCCAAGCCATCTCGAATGCCCGAACTTCCGTAAGCTCCTGAACACAGCGTTGAAAATTGCAAAACCTCGCAAAACACCAACACGGACGGGGGTATAGAATAGACCAGATGGCGCGCCTGCGATACAGATTCTGATTGGAGCCAGTTGCTGATCCTTGCGATTTAGGAAGAAAATCCGGAATGGACCCAACAACGGACTGACCGCGCAGCACTATGGTGGCCAGTTAAAATGTCACAATGGGTCGCTTAATGTCCTCATTTTACCCGCTCGCTCTGGCTGCTGGCGCTTACACGGTTGGCGGTGAACCCAATAATCCCAGGCGAACATAACGACTGTATACCGCGGCAACACCATTGTCGCGTCAGTCATCACTGGCTCGGCCTCGTTGCCAATGAGTTGCGGATCATCGTCTTTGGCGCAGTCGGTGATCTATCAGTTATGACCTTGCTCCACTCAACAATGTCGATGCCAGAACATGAAAGTCGAAACACGTGTACAGCCAGGTCGAACTTAAGCCAGTATCTCGTAACCGCAATAAAACCCATGTTGACGAAGCTCTCATCGAGTGATTTGTTTCCTTAAGCATCGCAGTATAAGAGCCACTTCAGAGAGTTGTGCTTCTTGTGTTCACCCAATGGAAAATTGAGCGTGGCCTCGTGCCCTTTCGTTCTGTTTCGCAGCTTGAGATCGCCGCAAACCGCCTCGATTATCTCTGTCGCAATGACAATTCCCAGACAGTTACCAGGGAGTTTCTCGTGGAGCCTGTAACAGCTAGGAGCAATTTCAACAGGGCCTTCACGGGACATTCCTCCACCATCGTCGCCAATATGGATGCTGGCTCATCAATAATCCGGCTGCGCGGCCTTTTCCTCATCTCCAGGATCGTGCAGCTTAGGAAGCCGTCTTCAGGGGGGTCGGGCGTAAACTTCCAGACCCTACATTATTGCAATCAAGATTCTCTTCCTTGTCGGGGTGGCAACAAACACAAAGGTATACACCTAACGGTGAACGCGCTGTACGAAATGGAAATTCCCGAGAACAACGAACTATCATACACTCGAGGAGATCCGATCTTACGTTCATTCAACCACGCACGTTCTATAAATTTGCCACATTTTAAGAGTTGTCGTCGATTTCATTAGAAAGAAGTCTGCAGTCTTTCGAGACGGCGGACAATTCGAATGTATCAGACCCGAGCCACGAATAATTTAAGGACAGTGAAAGCTGAGTTTGGATCACCTATGTCTTTCCTAGAAACTATTCGACGTAAGTTCTTCGCGATCACACCTGAATATCGGCGTTTTGTCCGACCTTTTCCAAAGTTTCATGAATTGCGGCAATCATTAAAAACTAGCGGCACAGTCGTTGGATTTTACACGAGAAATTCATTTTATGCGGACGAAGCCAAACGCATGGAAAAGTCTGCCAGACGCTTAGGCCTTACCGTTGAAACAACTGCGATGGATGGTGCTGGATCGTGGGTAAAAAATGCAGCCCTTAAGCCTACGTTCCTTCTGGAAGCGCGGGAAGCACACAAGGGGCCTTTGTTATATGTCGATGTCGACGCAGTTTTCCATAAAGATCCCTGGCCGAAGCTCGATGCTATTGACGCCGATATTGGGGTTTTTTATTCGCGTGAAGGCAACTTAATTTCGGCAACCATTTTCCTTGCGGACACCCCGGAAGTCCTGGAATTGTTGCGTCAGTGGAAAAATGCCTGCGACAGTCAACCGGAAATCTGGGATCAAGTGACTTTGCAAGAAATCCTGTCAAATATCTCGGATAAAAGGCTTAGTATCGCGCGGTTGCCCGTGTCATTCTGCTGGGTTTTTGATCGATTCAAAAATGGCTTTTCGGATGAAGTTTTTATTGAGCAGCTTCAGGCCAGCCGTCAAGCCACCTCGAAGAGGAGGTTGTTTGGCCGACGCAGCAAGAGGCTGGTTCGTCGCGATGAGCGTATAAAGGAAATCGAGCATATTCTAGCGGAAGATCCCTAATCCAGGTCGCGCTTACAAACGGCGTAGCCTTGGGTGTATATTGAGAGAGCTTGCCTCCTAGCAAGGTTTGAGCATCTACGTGAGATCATACCACTTGTATGTCGTTTGGTAGAGATTCTCAACCAACCGAAACACAGCAGTGGGTAGGTCCGCGCTATTGCTGAGCATCATGAAAGTGATCAACCAGCGTAAGCTTGACCGTGTCTCCGTCCATCAATCGGAGTTGTTCACGAAGAATAAAGGGCGAGATCAATTCGAGATGCTGCCGCATATGAGAGCCAATCCGGCGAAATACCCAAACATTCTGCGTGCCTGCGTGGGCCGATAAGATGGCTCTCCATGCCTGTCCGGTTCCGCGACGGGGTTTCAAGAACTTTTTGTGAAGGCTATTATTACCAATCGCGTTCTGAGGTATTGTGAATGCAGCAGGAATCTTTCCTTTGTCCAGAGCTTTGAACCCTTGTCGTCGAGGAACCTCGTGAGGAAGGGTTGGTACAAAAATATTCAGTGAACCCGCAGCAAAACGAATGGGCCAATCGTAGGGAGCAGAATCGATTTCTTCACTGCCCGGAATATGCAATCGTGAATGATAACCTAGGCCCTTTTCGACAATTCCCTGCACTAAAAGTAGCATCGGTGGAAAAACCCCTGGCAGTTTCGTGATAGTTTCTAGAATTTTTTGTGACAACTGATTGATCTATCTCACAGAGTACAATCGTCAACGTTTTTCTTTTACCGTTTACCGTCATTGCTTCGCTCGGCTTGGCTTGATAACAAGATTCACCCGAACTCCGTAAGGGTGCTATTGAACTCTCACAATTGACCGCTGATTAGCCTTGGCGGCGCAGCGGGACGCACATGCATCTCAAAAATCCTTTGATCCGCGTTTCAACATCGACCTGCAGGGTGCAGCGGGATTTGTGACTGATTGTCGTTTTGTGGCGGGCGAGCACAAATTAGCGCCCCGGGGCTAATCCCCATTCAAAAAGCGTTCGCGCCACCAGATCATGTTTCCGGGCAGGCTTTACGGTGTTCGGTGCATAATGTTCTGCAGCATCTCGCGCTCAAGCGTCAGATCTGCAACGACCGTTTCAGGCGGGTATTTTCGTCTCCGAACGCGTCTGCCGCTCCGTCACATTTCCTTCGGTCGTATCTGGCTTCCAGTTATAAGATGTTGGTCCGAAATACCGTGCTTGCAGCACAAGTCAGCAACTTTCGTGTCTAACTCCTGCTCCTTCAGCACCGAAATAATAAGGGTCGACGAGCCACGGGCCTTGCCGTCAATCTGTAAAAATGTGTCCGAAACGCCGTGCCGTTAAACTATTGGGATTTCAGACGTTCTTCAATCATCAGGCAACTTTTGAACAGATACAGGAATTTTAACAATCCGTACAATTCATTGATCCCCTGAGCGCGCTATCTTATAACGCAGCTCAGGATGGACTCTCTCATGCTTTCAATCGCTCATCACCACGTGCGAAAAGCACAAAGCAATTTCCTTGTTAGCACCCAAATCCCGGGCCCACTTTATCAAAACCGGGCCATCTCCGTCATCAGCAATCCCTCCCCACACATCCTTGAAAACCTCTACACCGGATGAACTATCAAAGAAAAAATATCCTGGGTCTGCAATAGGTGTGGATGCATAGATGACCGTCCAGGTTCCAGAATGAAGCGCCGCGTCGATTTGAATGTTTGCTGGCTTAACCTTTTTATCGAGATTCTTGGCGACAAGGGACGCGTAATCGGCTTTATTCTGCTTCGTGAGGCTTTGTTCCACTCCCGTGCAAGGATTGGCAGCTATTGCGTGTTGGCTGCAACCAAGTACACAAAAGAGAACTGCTCCAAAAGTACGACCAGGTAATTTATACATCTTATAACTCCGCTGAGATCGCTTCCTAGGATAATTCATTTTGTTCTGTGCAAGCACATCGCAATTTCACCATCCAGAATTGGAGCGAAATGTAAAGTGCCATTTGGGAACGCCGCTTCCACCGACACATTTTAAAGAAAGGGCTTTAGCATTGTGTAACATCGGTGGAGTACGAGTGCCGCCGGCTTGGGGGCAACGAGCTTCAAAAAGTTCGGTGGAGTGATTGCAGGTTTTTCTTTGCAAGGCTGCGCAGACATGAGACCTGCGAGGCGCTGGAATGATATTGATCCAGCCAGGCAACACGTCAGCGTTAGCGATGGGTTCACGAATATGAAAACCACTGTCTCTAACCTCGCTGGACCACCAGGAAAAGAGCAGCAATCAAAAGCACAAAAAGCACAGCGGCACCAGCGGCTATAGCCAACAAAGCAAGCCACGTTCGAGGGTCGCGAAGGCTTGGCCTTTGCCCGTTGGCCTTCCTTGCACCAAGGAATGCTAAAGCGCCGAGGATAACCGGCGTGCCACCGCCAATTATCATTGCCATCGCCCCGTCTGGCGCAGTCGTTTGCCAGATCATCCCGAACAGATAGATGCCGGCAACCGTTCCAACGATGAGAGCCACAAGAACGAAAAGAATGCGCAATGTTTGTCTTTCGGTGCAACGAAAATGCTGTCGATTATTATTACACGGGCAAGTATGCGACGTTGCCATTTATATGTGTAGCATGCTTGGTAAGTCGAGGCAGGAATGCTGTGGTTCATTACATATAACTCACATCTATCGTGTTCATGAAAGACTTGCAACGAGTGATGAAGATGGCGGAGCCGATGCGATGGTTAGGAATATCCAAAGCCATCTGGGACGCGGTGATCGTGGCGCTGATGGAGGAAGGATGCTCTTTGGAAAAGGGCGGCGGCTTTGATCATTCAAAGGCGTCACTCTAGCGGAACAGTATGCTCATTGAGATGGAGTACGACATCTGGGGCGAGGGAGAAATTGTCATCGTTGCAGACGATGCGTTAAAGCTAGGGGCGCATCTTCCATCGACCTTGCTCATGAAGTCATGATTGCTTTGACACGCTGATTCCTTCATTGCCTTAGCGCGAAGCTCCCAGAGCTTTCCTTCCAAGTGCTTAACGTGAGGCTCGTGCAGTTGTTCTAAACCAACGCTCTCGACCATCCCCATTAAACGGATGAGGCGAGGCTGCAATCCAGCGGGAAGCCCCTCGATTTCGGTATCCACAGTGTGGTCCAGCGTCGCCGTTATCAACGGCAGCCATGTGGACACAGGAGATGATGCAGAATTGGTTAGAAATAATTGCAGAGACAAATTAGCGGCATACCGAACGGAGTTCGGTGATGGCCAGTGAGAAACAATGCATCAAATGCCGGGAGCAAACACCTAATTTTGCGGCGGACGGAGTAGGCAGAACTCTTCGCCCCGAAAGCGAAGTGCAACATAGCTACATTGGTTCATATGATCGATCAAGCAAGCTTTCTGGGGAGCTGACATTTCTTCCATCGTACAGCGCTCTTCTGCACATACCTGACTATAACTCTGACCGGTGGGAACATGCGCGACGAAGAGCGAGGTCTTTGGTCCCTTCGGGTTGAGGGTTTCATATGCGGCTGTCAACCTCTCGAAAACCGCACGATCCTGCCCCACAGGGTCAAGGTCGATCCCCATCTCGCCAACCTCGCCGACCATTGTCATGTAGCGCAGATGTTTTGATTCGGAGCAAACAAGACGATCAGCCTTTGCGGGAATCGAATACGTCAAGGCAATCGCACTGAGGATAACCGCCATCTTCCGCATCATTTTTCTTTCCGTCCGTGCTTGAGGCACCATGTAAAATTTTGGTTTTGCTGTCAATTACTTGTCTCTGTTGCCACGTCAACACCCAAATCTACGACAACTCAAGCCATCTTAGCGTCCGCTTCAAGGAAAGTCATTCATAACGCCAAACGACCACAATTGGGGTCGAAGCCGACCTTTATCAATCCCTAGACGAATGCCTGAAATGAAGGAGCATAAGGGTCGGCAGCGCTGATTACCAAGAATCCCGTTCTCTCACCAGCAATACACCTTCGATCGGGAGCAGTGGAAACACACTGAAACTTGAAGGCAGAGACACCGCGATAACGTGAATTTTATCATATATGGGTGATCCCGCTGCTTAATGATCAAGTTTCGATTTTCAAGGTGGAGGCCGCAAAACTGCGACAGATCCTAACAACGATATGCCACTGCTATTTCCGCTTTTAGCGCCTTTGCATCGCAAAATTCACGATCCAGCTATACAGCACTGAGAGTGAAGACCGGCGGTATCATGGGCTGGTTCGGCTGGGAGAAACTCTTCAATGGCGACACACCCCCTTGATATATAGCTGTTCCGGCAGCTCGGCCTACTGACCCGTCCGCTTTCCGTCATGCTTATCATCAAGATGATTGTGATACGGGTCATAGCCATGATCCCGTGCGGCTTCGGTTTTCAGCTTTCGACCGTCTGGTTCGGGGTCATAACCTATCTGAAGACAGAGGGCAGCGGACGCTGGTCCGTGGATCGATTGATCGGCAGACAGTTCCAGAGCATCCTGAAAAGTGTGAAACGGTTTTCGGAGAAGATGCGCGTCAAAATACACAGTTACAGCGCCCAAAAGGGCGGCAGATACCTACCGCCCTTTTGCCGTTCGGTTGAAATCAGCCCGCTGTGAATCGAGCTGTTCGTGGTTCTTTTCGACTTTCTGTGCCTCCATGTAGCTTTCGTTCAGAAGCTGATAAGGAGGGAAAATCTTAGTGTAGACGTTGGCCCATTCCTGAGCATCGTTACAATGCCATGTCTTTTGGAGTTCGGAAGCCACCGCTGCCGTGTCCATTGGCACGACACCGGCCTGAACAACACGAGCGAGCGTAATTTCCTGCGCCATCTTGGAATAGGTACCGGATACATCCGCCACGGCGAAAACCTTGTAACCATCCTGAACGACAATGATTGCCGGGAAGGTTATACATACGCTGGTGATGTTGCCTGCGATAATCAAGGGGTTGCGTCCCGTTGCAATGTTCACACGAGTTTATTGCCAATTTAATGAATTAATGAAGCCCGGCGCTAAAACTTCAAGTTCCTTGGGCTTAATAGGAATCTGTTGCTATACTTCATCAGGGTCTGGAGCCTATCCTTCTCGCCTCATTCAGCGCCGAAGGTTCCGGGCTTGAGTTCGTCGAATTTCGCAGCCATCGTTGGATTACCATGTGTCAGTCGTTTGACTGTCAGATCCTCAGCCTTGTCGTTTGCTAGCCGAAGGTTGTTGGCCGATTTGTGAAGCGCTTCTTTTGTTTTTTCCAAATCTTTAATGGCTTCATCTATACGCTTGACTGCTTCTTCAAAACCATCTGAAGCTAGGCGCCAGTTTCTCCCGAACGCTGCTTTAAAATCGTCGAGCTGGGATTCAAAGCTGGTGATGTCAACATTTTGCGCTTTCATCAGCGCCAGCTCTGTCTTGTATTTGAGGGAATTCATTGCCGCGTTGCGTAAGAGCGTGATAATTGGGATGAAGAATTGCGGCCGGACAACATACATTTTCGGATATCGATGGGATACGTCTACGATTCCTGTGTTGTAGAGTTCGCTCTCAGGCTCCAGCAGTGAAACCAGAACGGCATACTCACATCCCTTTGTGCTGCGATCCTTGTCCAGCTCTTTGAAAAAGTCCTCATTCTTCTTTTTTGTAGCCGTCTCGTCGTACTCGTTCTTCATCTCGAACATGATCGAAACAATTTCCGAGGCTCCCTCGTCCATATCGCGGAAAATAAAGTCACCTTTGCTGCCGCTGCGCGCGTCATTGTCTTTTTCAAAATAAGCGCGGGGGAAGGCTGTCGCCCGAATTCTGTCGAACTCGATGGCGCAATGTTGTTCAAGCGTCTCGCCGATCATCTTTGTCGATAGCTTCGCTTTCATATCCCTCAAACGCTCAATTGCGTCATCGCGGTCGCGGAGCTGTGTTTCATATTTGTCCTTAAGTGCCGTTTCAGCCAGCTGCTTTTCAAGTTCTACCCGCGAAAGACCGTTCCTCAGCTGCTCGCGCTCTTTCTCTATCGCACTGACCGCTTGAGTTACGGCAAGTTTATGCGAAAGCTCACCCACATCGAGCCTAGCCTTTAAGCTCTCGATTTCAGCGTCCTTCGTTGCAGCAGCTTTTTGTAATTCAGAAATGAGCTTAGCTTCTGCCAGTTTCGACATCGCTTCCTGATCACGTTTGGCGTTATCGAGATCGTTCACCAGCTTGTCACATTGCTTTTCGATCTCACTTAGAGCCTCGGCAACCGCAAGTTTCCGAGTAACTTCGCCTGCCTCAAGCTTTGCCCGCAATTCCTGGATCTCCAAATCCTTAGCAGAAGTCGTTTTCTGCAATTCGCTGGCGACCTTGGCCTGCGCAAGCTCAACTGCGTTCCGCTTGTCCTGTTCGGCCAACTCCAAACGCTCATGCAACTGCTTCTCGAAATCGCCGTCTCTTACCTGCTTAAGAATATTCGCATATCCAGCCTCGTCGATCTTGAAAGCCTTGTTGCAATGCGGGCAGACGATGTCGTGCATGATTGTTTCTGTTTCCTGTTGCGACCCATTGTCGAGAAAGATAGACGTATAATAGCAACAATGACACAAGAGGAAACGATGACGACCGGTACAGTTAAGTTTTTCAACGCCGAGAAAGGTTTCGGCTTCATTACTCCTGAAAATGGCGGGGCAGATGTGTTCGTTCACATCTCAGCTGTCGCTTTTGGCGGCGCACTTCAGGACGGACAAAAAGTCAGCTACGATATCGGACAAGACCGCAAAACGGGCAAGTCAAAAGCTGAAAACGTCAGCGTAATTTAGACTACAGCGGGGAACTGACCTCAGTTCTCGGCCTCGAAAGATCTTCGTCCCATGTGGCTTTTAACCACTTTCCATTCATGTGGGGCGAAAACTACCGTAGAGTGCTCATTATACGCCTATATTGATTCACGTTCGGGTAAGCCTGCTAAGTATTTGTTAAAAAGCCAATCTCTTCTCAATGCTCTGACAGGGTATCCTCCCAGTTTTGACCACCACAGTAGAAGCCAAGCACGATCCACTTTGTTACCTTTAGCATTGACATCAATTGAAACTCGCCGTTCGAATCCGATCCTCCGTAGCCCCTCACGGATATCGTTCCCCAATGTGCCCGCTCAGCAGCGCAATCGAAGCCATGCACGAAGTCCAAAACGGAATCGACTGATTCTGCCGGAGAAGGATTGATCTTCATCGCGTCATAGGAAGCTGTTACATAGTTTTGTAGCCAGCGTTCGATAACTGCATCCCATTCGCGTAAAGCTCGGATCCCCACACGGACAACCTCGCAGATCGGTGCGTAGTCGCCCGTCTTGATCTTTGAGTCGATGAATGTTGCATGTTTGCTAGGCAACTAATCGTACGTTTCTCAATGTTAGCCATTTCGCACCCGGTTTGCCCAATTCGCAGAGGTATAAATTAATTATACCTCTATTTCAGTAGGATGCGATGCCTTCGTTTGCTCAGATGCAACGGTAGAAAAACTTTTTCGCCCTGACGCTAACATGGTCTGTTCCGACCAAACTGATTTTATCAGCCCGAGGCTCCGACGAACCTCCTGAGTGATACGCGGCATCTACAATCGGAAATACGAAGTACCGCCCTAGCTTTTCGGCCGGAAGTTGTCGTTCCGGTTTCGAAAACCCACGCCGACTTCAATCGGACGAAGCCTTTTTGTAAGCGACACGGTAGCTTGCCCCCGTCCGTTCGACAAGCGCGAAGCCGGGGTCGCGCAGGTGCATACCGGCGATCAGCAGCCGATCCGAAGCGACCGAATCCAGAAGCCTCTTTCGTGTTTCGGCTGCAAGAAGCGCATCCTGATCGAACGCGATAGAGACCTCGGGGCGCGGAACCTGAATCTGCGGAAAATGAACGATGTCGCCCCAGACCAGCAGGCTCTTGTTACCTGAATCGAGCCGATAGCCGGTGTGCCCGGCGGTGTGGCCCGGAAGAGGAACCACTGTTATGTTTGGAAGTACCTCACCAGCGTCAAATGTACGAAGTCTGTCGCGATAGCCGTCGAACGCCTGACGCGCTAAGAGAAAGCTGCCGCGGGCGCGCTCGGGTGCGCGGCTCAGATTGCCGTCATCCTGCCAGAACGCGACTTCCTGATGGTGGGCGACAAGTTCGGCATTCGAGAAGATGGCTTCTCCAGAAACACCCATCAGCCCCCCGATATGATCGGGATGGGCATGCGTCAACAGGATCGCATCGATTTCGGAAGGGTGGATGCCCGCAAGCAGAAGATTGGTTTTTAATCGGCCGCCCCACCGCTTGAAACCACCTGCTCCTGTGTCAATCAGGACCGTGCGACCGCTGCCGCGCACGAGATAGCAGTTGATGTGGATCGAGGTGTGATCCTTTATCCCCGCCTTTTCCTGCATACGGGCGGCATCGGCCGGGTCGATATTCGCGAGGAAATCGAAACTGGCGTGGAGATAGCCATCGCTGACGGCGGTGATTGTTAAGTCACCGACCTGTTGTGTGGGAAATGTAAGATTAGACATCGGTTTCTCCAGGCATCAGCTCAATTGCGCGCGTGAACGCTCGACGCTTCATAGCCAAAGCAACGAATGCGCGCGGTGAGGCCGGTATTGCGTCTTATGGCGTCGTCCAGCCCCTCCATGAACCGAGCCATGACTGGCGGCGTCCGAAATTGCTCAAGGCGATACTGGATTTCTGCGAAAGCAGGGTTCCCCCGGCCATGCCGGACAGCGACATAGACAATATACACGTTGGCCAATGCGGCACGGAGAACGCCTGTGCAAAGTTCTGTACATTGCTCCGCGAGGTCTGTGAGTGCTTCGTCCGGCGGCATCCTGTCTGCGGAAATATAGATCGTGACATTCGGCATCGGTGCTACCGCACCTTTCCGACAGCGGCTTCATCGTCCTTGGTCAACTGCGCCGTCATCGGCACATAGACATGGACGCCTTCAGGTAGATGCTCGATGTCAGGCAGGGTGCCGCGCTCTACCTTGGCGAGCCAGCGGTGTTCCGGGACCTTCTCCATAGCGACCGCCTGCATCGCAGAGGGAGTGAGGCCCAGCCGAAGCAGAGGCTCGGGGCCCGTTGCGCTCAACGCCAGATATTCGCCCTCACCAATGCTCGGCGCGCGGTCGATGCCGCCATAGAGGTTCCGGTGCCAGTCGGTGATGTGCTGTTGCCAGCGTGCGAAATTGCCGCCGCCCTTCTGACGGTATTCTTTACCCATCAGGATGTCGAGGCCGTCTATCGAATGAAGGGCGAGATAGACCGGGCAGCCACCGCTCAGCGCCTTGAAGCGCTGCGAGGTTTGGAAGCCGGTCACCGAAATGAGTGCTGGCAGCTTGTCCAGGCTGTAAAAGTCGTTCCATTCCGCTTCGCTGCCCGGATCGGCAAAGCTGCATTCTACCGTATAGATCATTGCACCACCTTCGACCGAAAGCACAGCGCTCCGGGTCTTGTCTATCGTTGATATTTTTTCATGATAAACTGCCGATCCATGCCTACATATCGACAATGGATCATGCTTCAGTGATCCAATATCAAGGTGACAGCGAATCGAACGCCGAACCGTCCTGTCAGGAGCCGTCATGCGCCGCAAGATTCCCAGCAATTCCGCACTCATGGCGTTCGAGGCTTCGGCTCGTCATGGAAGCTTCGCTCGTGCGTCCGACGAACTGGCCTTAACCGAAGGAGCGATCAGTCGGCAGATAGGCCGGTTGGAAGCCTTCCTCGGCGTCACGCTGTTCGAGCGGATCGGTAATCGTGTCCGGCTTTTGCCGAATGGAGAGCGTTATGCGTTCCAGGTCCGCGAGACACTCGACAGGCTGGAGCGTGACAGTCAATATCTGATGGGGCAGCCCGGCGACGGCGCGAGCCTCGACATCGCAATCTTGCCGACGTTCGCCACGCGTTGGCTCATCCCGCGTCTGAAGCCGTTCCAGGAGCAGCATCCGAATATCACCCTGCATCTTGCTGAACGGATGGAGCCATTCGTTCTAACAGGCAGCGGGTTCGATGCCGCCATCCATTTTGAGCATGCCGCCTGGACGGGAATGAAAACGCACAAACTGTTTCACGAGACGTTGGTTCCGGTTTGCCATCCGGTACTTCTCAATAGAGACGAAGAAACGGTATCCCTGGATAAACTGCCGCGCCTTCATCGGCGCCAGAACCCGGATGCCTGGCAACACTATGCGCAGGAAACCGGGATCGCCCTGACCAATCCTGCGATCGGTCCGCGCTATGATCTTCACTCCATGCAAATCGAAGCCGCGTTGGCAGGTCTCGGCGTCGCACTGGTGCCGCGCCTCTATATCGAAAGCGAACTGGCGGAGGGGCGACTGATAGCGCCTTGGCCCGACGGTCAGTCGATTTCCAAGACTTTTTGCCTCGTCCTGCCGGAGCCAATCCGATTGAGTGAAGGGCCAATTCAAGTGTTCGCAAATTGGCTTCTCAAGGAAGCTTGTGCTCCTCAGCCGCTCAGCACTTTCGGAACGGGCCTCTCTGAGAAGCATAACCACGCTTGACAATAGCCCGTGAGGTCCGCGATTGATCATCGTTAAACTGATTGCGTTTAAAATCCCGAAAAATAGTTGAAGGGTGCCTTCCAAGCTTGCAATAACGTCAACAGAGCGCTTTGCAGTGCGCTAGAGTACTATATTTTGCCAAAGGCTCAATGGCGCTCCGTCCTAAGCGCCGCCTAACTTTACGTGTTGTAATCACGTTTTGGATTACAAGATTATTCGGTAAACTGAACGACTACACCGCTTTTAACTAGTTTTGCCAGTTCTTCTGCGTCCCAATTTGTAAGTCGGACACAGCCGTGGCTAGAAGTCTTTCCAATGCGGGATGGATCCGGTGTTCCATGTATCCCATACGTCGGCTTTGAAAGTGCAATCCAAACAGTTCCAACCGGCCCATTCGGGCCTGGAGGGATTGTCAAAATCTGCTCATTATTGCCCTGCTTGAAATTAATCCGCGGATTGTATGTATAGTTCGGATTTATCGCTATTCTCTTGACTTGAACTGTGCCCGAAGGCGACGGGGTATCAGAAGATCCGATTGTTGCTGGATAGGCGACCACAAGCAAGCCTTTCGCGTCGTATCCACGTACTTGCTTGCGGGGCTTATCAGCGATAATGTAATTAACTTTCGCGCGTTTTGGCTTTCTCAGGTTGGGTACTTTGATAACAGACCCCGGCTGATTGAAATTAACGCCTGGATTAATCTCCTTCAAGAAGGCCTCGTCGATTTGTAGACGTTCCCCGAGCATTTCGATGACAGATGTATAGGCCATTGACTCTAATTGTGCTTTCTCAGCGTAGTCACTGGGGATTGAAGCAACGAATTGCCGCCCTACATCTTCGTTGGTAATAACATACTCTTTGAAAGCGGGGCCGCCGGTTATGTTCAGTTCGGCCTCGATTGCAGCCAAGTCGGCAGGGTTTAGAAATTTACCAGTTATTTCACCATACGCCGCTGCAGCTTTATCGACGTTACTCCCCAAACGTCCATCGATTGCTCCTGGAGAAGCCCCTGCCCTGTCGAGGAGTATCTGATAGGCCGCAATCTGATCCTTAGCACCGGTACCTGTCGGCATTTCGATAGCGGGGGCCATGTCTTCGGCCGACGGAACATAGTTTGACGTTGCTGATTGATGCTTGGACTGGTTCCTGTCGATGCTTCCGGTCGTGGTCCGGTCGAGATTGTCTTTGGACGTTATTTGACGTCCACCAGCGGTTGCATTACCCACTTGCTGTTGACCATTCACACGGAAATAGTTTTTTCTAATTGACGGAAGAGACCGCTTGGATCTCTGATCTGAGTTTCGATCATTTGTTGCGTTGATCGCTTCAAAGAACTGATGCGGATTTGTGGAAGGCAACAATGTTGCAGACCAACCCGTCGTTGATTGGAGACACGCCGACAATCCAAAGACCAGTGCAAAACGGGCATAACAACAAAAATTTCGCATATCAGTAGGACCTGTTAAACTATTTTCAAATAATACTGATATGGTTAAACCTTTGTTATCGCCTGCAAAATCTGAAAGATTTATTGAGTTTATCGTTCATTCTAGATGCACCAGAAGGCGATTTTTAGTTAAGTCTGGTTTCAGGACAATCCTCGGTGTATAGCGTCCCCGAGTCTATTGCATTACAGCGCTCTACACTGCCTTGATGCACCGATCGGTTTTGGTCACACTGACCCTACGCGCGGCCTATTTCCCAAGTGCGCATCAATTCAGGACGACCAAGTTCCCTCATCGAGTTAAGTACACGCACGCCGATCCTGACTTCAATTATTTCGTCGACAAAGTTATTCGCTTCGGGTTTTGGTCGATCAGCATCTTCCATGGGCCTATCAGGATCTCACTGCGACGGCCCTGATTGGCTTGAACTGGTTCTTCGACCCTGCAGAGACCATCTCGGACCGCTCGAGTGATCGTATTGCAGCACTTGGCGGAGGTATAACCGTGCAGCATCGCATGACTTATCGGGCGAATATTTCGTCGAGCAATATGGTTATGCAGCCGCAGAAGCAACGCCACCGATTGGCAAGATACTCTCGAAAGGCGTGCTTTATGGGCACGGATGCGACGCGCGTCGCTTCTTATAATCCTTGGGTTTCGCTGTCATGGATGATTACCGGCAAGACGGTTGCCGGTATGCAACTTTATCCGCGCCGCAATTGTCTCGATCGTGAAACGGCGCATTGAGAAAGGTCAGTTCGCTGATCTGGTGGTGCCGGACAAGGGCTTCTTCAATTGCAGCGAAGACGAGATTTCATTTCTGACGTCGGATCTAACCATGGTCGACGGCAAGTTCGTCTATGGTGCAAACGCCTTCGCGGATCTAGATGAATACCCAATCCCGCCTGCCATGCCTGACTGGTCGCCGGTGCGTAAATTCGGTGGCTATGCAGCATGGGTCTCACAGCTGCCGATTGGCGGTTTCAACGGCTTCTTTCGAGCACTCGGCTGTGCCTGCTGAGCCATTTTAACCGCATCTTATTCCGAAAACCGTTTCATACTGTACGGGACGCACGCTAATTCAACTCAAGATTTATCAGGGGGCCCAATCGGCTCCTGATTTCTCCAGGCCAGAGTGATGGCTTCGCTTCCGAAATTCCACACTAGAACTGATCACCCAAAGGCATTGTTATCGCACATACGCCTACGCTGAGGAATACCGGTCGCCCCTCCTGTTTAACGGGAACGGTTGTTCGAAAATCGATATCGAGCTCGCCTGACAACAGTCATGGGTAGGCCGAGGTCCCAACGACTACATTCCCTCACTTTGCTTTGCTGCGCACAACCTACCATCGGCGACGATAGAGGACCATCCCGGCGTAATGGAGAATGTGATCAGTCCTTATTATGGACCATCTGCGCGGTTTGTTGGTTCTTGCGTTTTGGCCCTAAACCGCATTTTCTACGCCCATAGATAACGGGCAATGCTTCGGTTTTCAGTGTTGCGCTGGCGCTTGCCGATGTCATGATATTTACCAAATCCCACGGCGTGAAGACGCGGATCATGTCTGGACTTCGCCCGCCAGCCGCGCCCTGCGCATAAAGGCCCAGTCGATGAGTTCGGCCATAGACGGCCCAAGAGCCTTGCCCATATCGGTCAACGCATACTCCACCTTCGGCGGCACTTGGGGATAAACGGAACGGGTCACGATCCCATCCTTCTCCAACGCCTTCAGTTGCTGGATGAGCATCTTTTGGTTCACCCCTTCACACCGCCGTTCGAGTTCGGAGAAACGAAGCGCTTCCTTGGCCCCAAATAGTTGGCAGATGATCACGATCTTCCATTTGCCTTCGAGAACCCGCACGGCGTCCGTTGTCGCGTCCGCCCATTTGCGCTGCTGCTGCGGGTCTCCGCATCTCCACTCTCGTTCCTGGGCCATACTTACCTTTTGGTGGGTAGCCCACCTATCTGTTGGTTCTTGTCCAAATCGCAGTCTTCATTATCTTGATAGGCAGCACAACAGGAGCATCAGCATGAAAATCGGCATCATCGGAATCGGCTATATTGGCGGCACTCTCGCCCGAAAGCTTGCATCGGCGCGCCATGAGGTCAGGGTGGCGAACTCCAAGGGCGTAGATGCCGTCAGGCCATTCGCCGACGAGATTGGAGTCATTGCTGCGGACACAAAAGAAGCCATCTGCGGCGCGGACCTTGTCATTCTTTCCATTCCGCTTCTCGCCATTGAAAACCTGCCGAAGGACCTCTTCAAGGAACTGTCCGCCAACGTTCCGGTCATCGATACCAGCAACTACTATCCTGGTCTGCGCGACCCGCAATTCGCCGACCTCGACGCAGGCGAGATCGAGAGCGTCTGGGTCTCCAGACAGATCGGTCGCCCCGTCATAAAGGCCTTCAACAACATCCTCGCATATTCCCTGGCGGAACTGGGCCAGCCAAAGGGAGCGGCCAGTCGACTGGCCGTGGCGGTCGCGGGAGACGACGAAGCCGCGAAGAAGATCGCCATGGCAATCGTAAACGAGGTTGGGTTCGATCCCATCGACGGCGGATCGCTCGCTGAATCGTGGAGGCAGCAGCCGTTAACACCGAGCTATTGCTGCGACTTCGACGAACCCACCATGCGCAAGGCGCTTGATGCCGCGGTGAAGGGTGAAGCACCCACAAGATGGTCCATATTCATAAACAAGATGGCAGCGCTTGAGCCAAACTCCACGCACGCGGACCGCGTTGCCATGAACCGCTCGTTCGCCCCACTTCGATAAAACAACATTACCTTAATCTCGATCCGCAACTCGAAGAGATCTTGTTGCGGATCCGCGACAGCCGGAACGCAACAAATCCTGCAGATGACGGGGCAGGAGACTTTCTATTATCCAATAGCGTGAAAGGCCTGCCAAGCGGGGAAATCTCTCAACTTAATTGCCCAGCAACAATACCGAAACCGCATGCAATGGATCAAGCCATTGAATTTATGGTATAGTCTTGAAATTGGAGCCTTGGCGACTGAAGCTGTCCCATGCGATCAAGAATAATTGGCCCCAAATTGCGATCACGGCCAACCATAATACAAACAATTCTGTCGCTACTGATGATCTGGAAAACGCCTGATCCGCGGATTTTCATCCAGAGCCTTCAGCTTGTGGGCGTCGGATACATCCGTGCCACCATATTTGGCCTTATACTTTTAAAGGCTTACACTGCTGATCCCGTGCTTGCGGCAAACCTCAGCAGTCGGCAGACCCGCCCACTGCTCCTTCAAGATTCCGATAATCCGCTCTTCAGTGAACCGTGGACGCTTCATCCGTCCGTCTCCTTGTTGCTCTGCTCCCTCAAAACTGGACCGTTCATAATTAGAGTTCTCGCGCTACTTTCCTGGCTGGAGAAGGAATGGAAAGCATCGAAGTTTTCGGATGCCCAAAAGAGTTTATTCTCAAGCAGAGGAATGACTGGGTGCCAGTAGGAGAGATTTGTCGCAAGAGCGGGATCAGCCAAGCAACGCATTTCAATTGGAAGAAAAAATACACAGGTTTGCTGCCCAGCAGACGAACTCCGCTGCTCCGGTACTACATGCAAGCCGATGACGACCTTGAACATATCCGGGAACGGCGCAGACCGGATAACCCGCTCAGGTTTGCTTTGTAGCTCTGGGTCCTGCGGCTATCCCGGTCGTTCAAACTTGCGCTTGGCAAATTGGTGTCTTTCGATAGGCCCTGTTGTTGTATTTAAGAAAAGCTCAGGCAACAGTTTCCGGTTCCGATCATATTTGGTTTTCAATGCTTTTCTTTTCGATATAGTCCGCACATTCAAGAAGGAGTTATGCCAATGCAGCATTCGCATCGTGCTTTGGCTTTCAACCGCATAGGCTGAACGGAATATGACCGAAATTTCACCTTCCGGACCGATGGGTGCACTCGGCCGGCTACATCGCTGGATTAACGGACATAAAGCGCGGCGAGCGGCGGTAGTAATCGGGTTCTTCAGCGTGGTTTGGGTTTTGTTGTTCGGTGGGTGGATCGCAATTGCGTTGCTGCGCGGATCGACTGAACGTAACGCCGGAGCGGTAGCGCTACTATACGTCATTATGCCCTTTCTCTCTGTTGTTATGCTTTTACTATTTCACCGTATGGCTTATCGCCGATTTTGGGATGATGATCGAAAAAGGGCTCGCAACAAAAGTACGAAAGAGTGGGCCCTTGAGACTGATAGTGCCCCGCCCGCACCGGCTTTTGATTGGCCTTTGACGCTTCAGGCCCGGCACGGAATTATCTATGTACTCGCCATTACGGGATTGCTGTTTAGTTTTACGCCCTATCAACATCAGGCTGCAATTGTACAATTCATGGTGAATATTAGTTTCGGTTCGGCGACACTACGGCAGTTATCAGGGCTGTTGTTTGGATATCTGCCTCTGTTCTTTTTTGCGGTGTGTACCATGGGAATAACACATCGCCAGCAACGGCGTAATGATGCTGGCCTGCTTAGTAATCGAGAACGACTATTGCTTCGGGCTGAGATGAATTGGCTCATGTCATTCGGTATTGCCCTCGCAAGCGTTATGCTTTTGAATCAGACCTTCGGACACATGATTATTTCCCATCTCTGATATGCGGTGCATCCGCTCGCGCCCGAGGCGATTGCGCTTCGTGGAAGCATAGCTGCGTTTAGTTTCACCATGTCAAATTTTGCGACATGTGTGCACGATCTACTATTATGGGCTCTGACGCACTTTGATGACCTTATGCATAGGCTGGCTTTGGCTTTGCAAAAAGAAATAGCGCTATGGTTCGTTCGCATCGCCCTCTGAACTCATGCATACCGGCTTTGCCATCAATAAAACTCCGGTCGACGACGACAAGATCATTATCACTGTCGTACGATAAGTAGGTCGGGCCTTTGTCGGTTGCGTTCAAAATCGATAGGTATACACAGCCGACCGACAACACCTGGCAAATCTTCCGGTCGGGGATAAAATTCGTTCGAGTGGCTATTGCAGCGCGGCGGTTCCACCGCGATGCAGTGCTATGGGGCCGAAGGATATTTACCGAAGCTTCGATGCAGATGTTCTGGCGCCGTGAGCGCGGCGAACCGCGTGGCTTGACTATATTGTCATCATCCTGGGCTTGCTTTTGGCGGATGACTGTCGGCGAATTTCGACCGCGGGCTGATGGTGCCGGCGAGCAATGCGCCTTGTTGCGTGTCGTGCGACGGCGCAGCAGCCCTCATTTCGTTTCGACGACTGTGATCGAGACCACTCGCGCCTGGCTCTCGGAGCAGCCTCAGATCAGTACTGTTGCCCGCGACCGCGGTGGCACCTCATGGAAAACAACAGTCGGGCATTCTTGGGCGCGGTTCGCAAATCAATGCCCAGATAAGAACAGCAATTGGGGCCATCGCAGTCTACCTAGGCCTACTGACAAACCGCCAAGCGGATCCAATATCAGGGATACCTCGTCCGTGAAGACACAAACGCCGCCTTTCTTAACCTCGCCCAATCTGGCCTCGCGGTCAAGGAAACCGTCCGGCGAACTGGGCATAGTCGCGGTCTCGTTAGACGGGTACTACTTGGTCAACGATCCGATGCATTACGCGCGCGAACTCGCTTGAAGTTCACCTACCATGGCTCGATCCACAATGGAGCGCTGGTAATCTCGGCTCGATCTATTCTGCCAGCAGGTGCAAAGCCACGTTTGAACATAAAAAATTTGCCAGAAACTTGTTTTTTTGAAGAACAGGGGGTCCCGTCGGGCGCTTATCCCGGTTATGTTGTAAATAAATAAGATATGTGGAACAGGAGAGAAAGTTGAATATGTATCATTTGATGCTACCCACGTTTTTTATTGTGGCAAGTATTCTAACGGGCTGCCAGTCGCTCGACGATCTGGATCGGGAAGCTTATCAACGCGCTTGTGATAATCTTGACATTCCACGTGGCACGCCTGAATATTCTCAGTGCATGTTGCAGCAGCAGCAGATGGATAACGATAATTTCCAGCGTTCTATGGATCGCCAGACCGAAGAGCGTCTTATCAAGAAGATGTAGCGGACTAAATCGGCATGTACGGTATCGTACGTGCCGTTCTCACTGAAGTGAATGAATCAACCATGAGATTATGAGATTTTCCAAAACAAATAGCCTTCTTTCCGCGTTTGTAATTCTGACCTTTTTTCTCAGCGCGATAGGCAGCAGCGTGGCTCAGCAGCAGGCCACCCCTCCCCGTCCGTTGATTGCTGGCGTCTATATCAGCACACCATTTGTAACTAAGGACGGTGATCGCTATTCGGGCATGGCGATTGAGCTATGGGAAAAATCGGCAAAGGCTCTGGGCCGAACATACGAATATCGCGATTATCCCTCTTTTGAGGCCTTAATTACAGCCGTCGAAAACGGTGAGGTTGAAGCCGCGATATCGAACCTGACAATCACGAAAGAGCGCGCCGCCCGATTGCTATTTTCTCAGCCCTGGTACGATGCCGGATTGAGAATAATGGTCGCCAATGAGAATAGCAGTGGTTTTTGGCAGGTAATCAGCGGTCTTGAAAATGCCGGCCATTTGCGCGCCATGCTGTGGCTTATGGCATTTATTGTTTTAGCGACGATCTTTCTCGCATTTTTCTATCGGAGGTTCGACAAATCCTTTCCCCGAAAGTGGCATGTCGGATTGGCTGAGAGCTTCTATGAAGTTATGTCAGTCACAACATCGGGAAAGATCACGCGGCCAAATGTGCTTGGCTGGCTAGGTCGTATTTCAGGTGGTCTTTGGATGGTGTGTGGGGTGGCGGTCATTGCCTACGTAACATCGTCCGTTACCAGTGTGATGACGGCTCTTTCGCTCACGCACCAGATCAACTCCATTGCAGATCTACCCGGACGAACAGTTGGTGTGCTTGGTGGAAGCGTAGCGGAGATTTATGGCCGTGGATTACGGCTTGATGTTAGAAGCTTCGCGGCGACACAAGACGCTATTGACGCTCTTGATAATGGAGAAGTTGATGCGATTGTCGGAGATGCGCCAGTGCTTGAATATTTCGTGCACTCAAATCCGGGCTCTGCATTTTCGGTCGTAGGCGCGATTTTCCATCCTGACAAGTACGGTTTTGGCTTTCAGCATAATAATCACCTCGGCCATGAGGTGACTTTGCAGATATTAGCCCAACAGGAAACCGGAGAACTTGGAGTTCTCCGTCGCAAATATTTTGGAAATCAACAATGATCGGAGAAGGATCATCATCTGAACCATCACGGGCGCGGGTGTCCGAATATACGAGACTACTCTGCCAATGACAGCGCCTCCCGTCCCGATTTGATTGATGCATCGCCGATTGTCTCGCCATTTTTCGGTATCAAACGGTCTGTATATGCGCTGCCCGTCAGGTTATGGCGTACATAGCGTTCCAACAGTCGTTGCTGCGATTTTACAGCGTAGAGAGGATATCGGTTCAGCAGTTGGTTATTTGCGATCGATAACCCAAGAGTCAGGGGAGCTCTCTGTCGCGCAAATGCAAATAGTGGGCTGAAAGCCAATGTTGCATCTGCGTTATAAGGGTGAAAATCGGTCATCCTTGATTGGATCGCCGCAGCGTAATTAGGGGCTTTGTAGCTTGTTCGCACTGTGCACTATAGCAACTCAGCGCGGAGAACTCATGGGCGTATTGATATTATATGGCACGAGGCGTCACTGCTGTGATGGTTTCGATAAGGAGAAATTGGGGTCAGTCTAGCCCGGCTAGCAGATGGATGAGAATGTCCCTTGCGATAGAAGCCGCAGTCGGGCGTTAGACATCTAATTTTTCGTGATACAGTCATTTCCACCCTCAGGGGACGCTTACTTCTACCCGGCCGCTCTTTCGTCATTCGAAAAGTCTCCTTCTGGAAGCGGCAAATCGTGCACGTCAGTAATAAAATTCAGCGGAGCGGAAGACCGACGTGTTGTCATACTGGGGAAGAATTATCGGGGCTGCAGCCGCTGCTTTTGCACTGGAATTAATAGCTACACCCTGTTTCCGTATCGTGTTCTGCTACCGATCGCGGCTTTGGTCATTCTCTCTCGACATTGGGACGATCATCGTCCTGAAATATAATATGCCAAGGATATAAAGAAGTAATACGATACATTCTATCTTATTTTGCGCAGTTTCGCATTGTGATAGTGATCACATCATCCCTTTTGCCGTTCTATTATTACATCACAAATGTGAACCGGTTTGTGTTGTCCTCGGATCAGCGTGACTGTCGCAGTTAAACAATCATAGAACACTATCGCATGAAGCGGCGGACGCACCAGCTGAGACCATAATAGCCTCTATGAATCCATAAATAGCAAGGTCTTCACGCTCCGACCCTGCAATAAGAAATCAAACGGTCGTTGCCCAGAATTTAGTGGTTGCCATTTCCTGCAAGACCGATTCCTGCAATCAGCGAGCCCCATACCTTCAGGCGTAGGCCGACAGCCTTCACAACGCCCGTGGCCGCAATGAGGTGCCCTGCAAATCCACCAATATTGTTGGTGTAGGTTTGAACAAGGCAACCGGTGCCGTCGAGCATGATCTTCTCATGTTCTTTATGCTCAAGCTCCAGGTAGACAAGTAACGATCCGCGTGGCGCACGCCCATTAAGTTCAACCAGTTGTCCTCCCGGCACGATCTGACCTGTTGAGATGGCGGGCTGCACATGAACGACCCGTGCAGGAAGAACTGTGTTGCTGAAGGATAAGCCAATGTTGGTGTCACACGCGATTTCTGCGGGCATTCCTTCATAGATTGTCGAGCGCGCAACTTGCGAAAAGCCCGCAGTAATCCTAAGCGGCAGATTGTCTGGACGGTCTGGAATGATCACCATCGCTGGACTTAGTATGAGAGTTGAAGCGGGACTTCCCACGCTCAAGGACAATTGAGTTACGACACCATTGGTGAACGAGCGAACCTCCGTCATGCTTAGCGCGACCCTGCCGCTTTCGACTGTCGCCTCGGTAACCTTGCGTTGCGCGGGAAGCGATTGAGAAATTTCCACTTGCGCCAGGCTCAGCTGGGCCTGTGCCGCCGCCAGATCGGCCTCGCCAATCTGGAAAGCTGATTCCGCTAGGCGCACAGTATCCTTCGTGCCGGCGTTCTTAGCGAATAAAGCCTGCGCGTTCTTGAGGTCACCTTTCAGCTTTTCCAGCGATGCACTCGACACGACTACGCTCGCTTGCGCGACCTTCAAGGAGTCACTGGCTTTCGATTCTGCGGCCGCAATTCTGTCGAATTCGGCTTCGGCTTGCTTGAGCGCCGCTTTCTGCGCGCTGCTTTCAATCCGGAAGAGTAGGTCACCGGCGGAAACCCTCTGCCAATTTCGTACGGCGATTTCGGTTACGGGGCCACTGGTTTGCGCTACGGTTGACACGGTACGAAAGGGTACCAGGCCAGAATATGATTTTGGGTGGAAGTAGAAGATCACGACGAAAAGGAAAAAGGCCAGAATGGCCCACAGGAACACCGCGGTCCGCATGTTCCATACCGTCATGGATTCGCCCCGGCGTCTCAACTGGTAGTAACGGATAATGACTGGAAAAGAAGTAAAGAGAAGCTCAAGCATCTTGCGGCTCCTCTGGTTTGGCGGGGCCCATGGCAACAACTTCGTCGCTCGGCTCCGGCGGGGCTACGACCGGCGAAAAAGCGGCTTCGGGCACGACTTCGTGAATATTCGGCAAATGGAAGCGCGACCAGTCCGCCAATAAAGCGAGGAGGATTGCAGTTAAGGGAAGAAAAACGTGGAAATGCTCAAGCGGAAATATCTCGTAGAGGAGAGCAATCGTCAACAATGTTGGGATTGTCTTAGCTAGGGGGGTCCCCTTCGACCTGTGCTCTGCCCAACGGTCGAAGACTGCATAAAGCGTCACAATCCCATAGAGCGCGACACAGATAAGTATTAACCCCACCCATGCCAGCATGTCTGTTTCGCCTGGAGCCGTGAACCACGATGGACTTGTGTGTCCGAGACCGCTTTCAATCCCCATCAATCACCTCCTCAGTAAGTAATCGCCGGAATTGTTATCGAGCGGCTGTAGAATTCTACTATACAAAGAGTGGTAATGAAAGTTATCAATGAGCTTTCGGTGTCATCCCGAATTTGGGCATTTATGAGCACAGCATCTCTTTATTATGCCTGCCAGTATTGTGGTGCTCATTTTTCTCGTCTCCAAGAGGAATGGCCGATCTTGAGTCGTTTACTCCACCCCGTTTGGCTGAGCGAGGTATCCTAGACAAAACACTGCCGACTTGAAGTAGAGTGCCAGCTTCAGTCAAAGATCGCCTTCGAATCCCTTTTCAATGGAGCTGGTTTCGATCCCTTTTTGCGGGAGGTTACGAGATATTCAGTGGAGAATAGCAAAGATTTGTCCAGCTGCGCGGATAACCTTGGTGCTTATTTGACGCGTAGTGTGCTTAGTTTCTCCCAAGATTAAACCAATTTCTGCTTGAGGCAGACCGCCGAACAAGAGCATTGTAACTTTTACTTTGGCATAAAGCTGAGCGGTGATAAGAGGTCATGATCGAACCTCGTGCCTCGATTTATCACTGCCATCGTTTTCCGCCTGAGATTATCGCCGAAGCGGTGTAGCTGTATTCCCGCTTCCCATTGAGCTTTCGCATGGTTGAAGACATGCTGGCTTACAAAGGGATTATCGTTACCCACATGACGGTACGCGAATGGGCTGAAAAGTTCGGATGGCAATATTCCAATTTTGGTCCGTCGCCGTACACCCCGCCTTGGCGACATATGGCATCTTGATGAGGCTGTCGTTACGATCAACGGCGAACGACACTTTCTGTGGCGCGCCGTTGATCAGGATGGGTTTGTGCTGGAAGTTCTGATCCAGAAACGTCGCGATACCAGAGCCGCAAAGCGCTTCATTCGAAAGATGCTGTCAGGTCAGGCGCAGTTCCCCGCGTCATAGCCACGGACAAACCGAAATCTTATGGCGCTGTCAATCGGGAGATCGGCCTCACCGTTTGTGATCATCGCCAGCACAAAGGTTTAACAATCGGGCCGAGAATTCTCATCAACCTATAAGACGGCAAGAGCGGAGCATGAAGCGCTTCAAGTCATCAGTACGACACTTGCAGCGTTTCGCATCCATTCACGATCCGATCTACAACCTTCACCATTTCCCGCGCGACCGCTTCACCTCTGCCATCCAGCGCGAACTACGCCAGGCCGCCGCCACCATATGGCGCGTAATCACATGCCTCAAATCAGCGTAAACTCGACTTCATAGATCGGGATATGACCACACACAGGTTAAGGTTACACTGCCGCTGCCCTTTGTGGAAGTCAATGCCGGTATCGCTGTTCTACCTGCCTACGCCTTCACCGCCTTACGTGGCCGCGGCATCGTTGCCCGTCCCCTGACGGATCCCGCCATCGTGCGCGAAGAGCGCCTCATCACGCCTCGTGACCGCGATCAATCGGCAGCCACCGTCGCTGTGCATTCGATCTTGCGGAACCTGCTTCGCCAGATGATTTCCGAAATTCCGGGAACGGGCAGCCCGAACTAGAGCCTTTGAGCTTGCTTCACGAGCCTTTGCACGCTCAAATAAAACTGCACCGCTGTTTAGAATCATCTGAAAAAGTCGATACTGAACATCACACCGCCGAAGGTCGGTCGCGTCGCCAGCAAGGGAATGCAGTCTCATGAATACTTACGGAAAACTATTTTCAGCCGCGCTTATCGCGGCTGCGCTCAATAGCACGGCAGTTGGACAAGTCTTCGCTAAAACATTGATTTATTGCTCCGAGGCATCTCCTGAAATGTTCGACGCGGCGCAGACAACATCCGGTGCCGTCTATGACGCATCGGCGCGCAACGTGTCCAACGGGCTTATCAAGATCAAGCGCGGCTCAACGGAGCTGGAACCCGGTCTCGCGGAAAGCTGGGAGGTTTCTACCGACGGCAAGGAATATACGTTTCACCTGCGAACGGGCGTGAAGTTTCACACCACAAGTTTTTTCACCCCTACACGTGAATTTAATGCAGATGATGTGATCTTTACTTTCGACCGCCAGGGAAACAAGGAAAACCCCTACTACAACCAAGGTACATGGCCGCAATTTGGAGCCTATTCCTTTCCCTCATTGATCGAAAAAATCGAAAAGATTGACGATCACACTGTCAAATTTGTGCTGACGCATCCTGAAGCGACTTTTATCTCGACGTTGTCACTGACATTCGCCGTCATTCAGTCCAAGGAATATGCCGACAAGCTCGTCGCGGAAGGCCGCATTGCGGAATTCGGCCAGCAGCCCGTCGGAACGGGCCCCTATCAGTATGTAGCTTATCAGAAAGATAGCGCCATCCGCTATCAGGCCAATCCCGATTACTGGGCGGGCAAGCAGAAGATCGACAATCTCATCTTTGCGATCACACCTGATGCGGCGGTGCGCTATCAGAAACTGAAGTCGGGCGAGTGCCACGTCATTGCCGCTCCCAACCCTGCCGATATTGCGGAGATGAAGAAAGACCCGGCCGTCGAAATGCTGAATAAGGAAGGTTTGAACCTGTCCTTCCTCGCATACAACATCCAACAGAAGCCGTTTGATGATGTGCGCGTCCGCAAGGCGCTAAACATGGCGGTTAACAAGGCTGCGATCATTGATGCAGTCTATCTGGGCTCAGCAGTTGTTTCGGTGAACCCGTTGCCACCAAGTGTCTGGGGCTATAACAAGAACGTCAAGGACGACGCTTATGATCCCGAACAGTCACGCAAGTTGCTCGACGAAGCGGGCGTCAAAGACCTGAAGATGAAAATCTGGGCGATGCCTGTGCAGCGGCCTTATATGCCAAATGCGCGCCGCGCAGCCGAGCTCATTCAATCGGACTTCGCCGAAGTGGGCGTAACGGCGGAAATCGCCACCTATGACTGGGGTGAATATCTCAAGCGTTCACTGGACAAGGACCGCGATGGCGCTGTTATGCTTGGATGGACCGGCGGCATAGCCGATCCCGACAATTTCCTTGCCGCGCTCTTGAGCTGCCAGGCCATAGGTAGTGCCAATCGCGCAAACTGGTGCAATCAGGATTTTGAGAAGTTGATCCAAGCTGCCAAACTGACAACCGTCCAGACAGAGCGGACCAAGCTCTACGAACAGGCACAGGTCGTGTTCAAGGAACAGGCTCCCTGGCTGACAATCGCCCATCAGATCGTCCAGCAGCCCATCAGCAAGAAAGTTAAAGACTTCCGCATCGATCCCTTCGGTGGCTATCTGTTCGAAGATGTTGATATCGACGAATAGACTTCGTCCCCGCCGGTTTGATCGCTGGCGTTGATTTGCGAATAGCGGGCAGGAACGCCCGCTATTCTTCTTTGGTGCTCAGATGAAATCCGAGCCAAGCTGACCAATAGAGCATTTCCAATTTAAACCGAATTGCTGAAAATGCTCTATCTATTTGTTTTTAAGCATTATCCGACGCAAAACCGCTTCGTACTTTTGCTGGAAATGCTCTAGCCGAGAAAATAAAATGGATATCGTAGACCGCTTTCTAGCCTATACCTGCATCAACACAACCGCAGTGCCCAATGCGGACAAACTCCCCTCGAGCGCGGGACAAACCGATCTCGCAAAGCTGCTCGCCCGCGAAATGCGCGCCATGGGCATGGAAGTTGAAGAACGCGATCATTCGATTGTTGTCGGCACTTTGCCCGCCACCCCGGATGCCGATCATCAATTCCCGACAATTGCATGGGTCGCCCATCTCGATACGTCCAGCGAATATACGACCGACACCCACGCTCATGTGGTGAATTATCAGGGCGGGGATATTCTTCTCAACGAAGCGACCGGCTCTGTCATGCGACTTGCGGAGTTCCCGGAACTGGAACGTTATATCGGCGACCGGATCATTGTTACAGATGGCACCAGCCTGCTGGGTGCTGACAACAAATCCGCCATCGCCGAGATCATGCATGCCATGCAAATCCTGATTACCCATCCCGAGATTGAGCACGGCACGGTTAAGGTCGTTTTCGTTCCTGATGAAGAAATTGGACTGCTCGGAGCAAAGGCGCTCGACGTTCCTTCCCTGAAGGCTGATTTCGCTTATACGCTCGATTGCTGTGCGGTTGGCGAAATCGTGTATGAGAACTGGAACGCGGGCGAGTTTCGCCTGACTTTCAAAGGACAGCCAGCCCATCCAATGTCAGCCAAAGGCAAGCTGCGCAACGCCATACTCTATGCCCAGCAGTTCATCGCAATGATGCCTGGTGGTGAACGCCCGGAATATACGGAAGGCACCGAAGGCTATTATTGGGCTAAGGGCATTCACGGGACCGTTGCTGAGACAAGCTTGATTATCGATATTCGAGATTTCACGAAGGACAGTTACGAAGCACGTCGTGCCTTTATCGAAAACCTTGCCCAGAGTTTCAACCAACTCCATGGCGACGGTACAGTTCACGTAGACTACAAGGCCGTTTATCGAAACGCCGCCGAAAGCCTGCAAGGCGAGAAGCGTTATCCGGTCGTGCTTGCCCTTCAGGCCATGAAGGCAATAGGCGTCGTACCGACACCCCTACCGATGCGAGGCGGCTATGACGGTGCAGTGCTGTCCGAAAAAGGGCTGCCATGTCCTAATCTGTTCTGCGGCGCACACAACTTCCACTCGATTTACGAATTTCTGCCGGTTGGATCGCTCAATAAGGCGTCGGAGATGGTTGTCGAAATACTCAAGACTGCGCGAATAACCGACAGAAGCGCAGATTGATCAAGATCAGACTGAACACCGAGGATAAGTGAAGTCATCTCGTCTCCTCACTTCCTGTCTGTCTTCTCGCTACCGCCAAGGCGGTTTGTCTTTAGTATCCTATGGCGGCGCCAGCGACTGCGCGACTATCAATGGCGCCGTAATAGCGGTTGTCGCCGCCTTTTTCGATGGCTGCCATGTCCTTTCCTCCGACAAGAATACCTGCTGCCTCGCCCCAGACCGGCCAATCGTGATCCTCTCCGACCTTATACCCCATACCGGTTAGCAACCTGATCGTATCTGGTGAAAGCGCATTCGCTTCCATATAGACCCGGTCAGGCAGCCACTGGTGATGGATGCGCGGGGCATCAATCGCCTCCTGAATATCCATGCCGTGATCGATGACATTCATGATCGCCTGCAGCGTGATTGTGATAATGCGCGAACCGCCGGGGCTTCCTATGACCATGAACGGGTTTCCGTCCTTCGACACAATAGTTGGGCTCATCGAGGAGAGCGGCGACTTGCCCGGTTCGATGGCATTGGCTTCGCCTTGTATGAGACCATAGAGATTGGCCACGCCTGGCTTGATGGTGAAGTCGTCCATCTCGTTGTTAAGAAGAATGCCAGTTCCCTCGGCCACCTTGGCCGTGCCGAACGATCCGTTCAGCGTATAGGTCACAGCAACCGCATTGCCTTCTTTGTCCACGATCGAATAATGCGTGGTTTCGTTGGTTTCCTTGAATTCAGCTGGCTTGAGAGCCTCGCTGACACCGGCGCGATAAGGATCGATGCGGCCACGAATTTCTTCTGCATAGGCCTTGCTGGTAAGCTTCTCAATTGGATTGTCGACGAAATCCGGGTCGCCCAATGCCGTGTTGCGGTCGACATAAGCGTGGCGCATCGCTTCCACCATCAACCGCGTGGTTTCAGCGGAACCATAACCTAGATAGGAAATCGGATAGCCCTCGAGAACATTCAGGATTTCGCATATAATCAATCCACCCGAAGAAGGCGGCGGCGATGAAATGATGTCATAGCCGCGATAGCTGCACTTTACCGGTTCTAACTCACGGACCTTGTATTGTTCAAAATCAGCCTTGGCGAGAATGCCGCCATTTTCGTTGCTCGATTTGACGATCAGATCGGCAATCTCGCCTTGATAGAAGGCCGATGTGCCCTTTTCCGAAATCGACAAAAGCGATTTTGCCAAATCCGGCTGAATAAGCTTCTCTCCCAAGCCAAGCGGCTTTCCGTCTTTCAAAAAGATTTTCGCAGCCGCAGGATCTTTTGCCAGTCTTTCATTGCCGTCGGCAAAAGAGAGAATATCCCCCAGCTCAAGCGTAAAACCGTCCTTGGCGAGCTTAAGTTCTGGCTCGATGAGTTCTGCGCGCTTGCGGGTGCCATATTTTTCGCGTGCTTCCTCGAGGCCAGCCACTGTTCCAGGTACGCCGATGGCCAGATAGGTTTCAGTGCTGGCGCCTTCGACCGGATTGCCGCTTCTGTCCAAATACATCGTCTTGGCGGCAGCGAGCGGTGCGCGCTCGCGAAAATCCAGAAATGTGCTCTTGCCGTCATTGAAACGGATTGTCATGAAGCCGCCACCGCCGAGATTACCGGCTGTCGGATAAACGACTGCCAGTGCATAGCCGACGGCAACAGCAGCATCGACGGCATTGCCGCCGTTCTTGAGCACATCGACACCGATCTGCGAGGCAAGATGCTGAGCTGTAACCACCATGCCGTTTTGCCCTTCCGCCGGGGCTGGTGATGCCGCGTGAGCCGAAGGTAGATGACCCGCAATGGCGACGACAGCGGCAAGGGAAAGCGATTTCAGTCTGTAATGCTGCATGTCTTTCCTCCCACGTGTTCTCCCCAACGGGAGCCCAGGCAACAACGTCCGCAATATCTTGCACAAAAGCAAGGGTAAGCAATTCTGTTTAATGAAGGTTGCGGATAAAACTTCAAGCAGTAATAATATGCAGCATTCGGTTGAGATATTGCCAACGTTGAAGCTGAAACCCGAGATGAAGCTGACATCAATCAGTTGCTCGCCAAAGCCAGTGCCTCCGCCAACTTCTACCCGAGCCACATAACCGTTCGGGCTGTGGTTAAATTCCATTTCAACTTATGCGATCTCACCATGCAGGAGAAATCCATGACCTATGGTCAATGTGTCTGCGGAAATCTTAGAGTAACGCCTCATGGGCCACCACAACTGACGGCACTGTGTCACTGCTTCGCTTGTCAGCGCCGGACAGGATCGTCGTTCAGTGCTAATGCTTTCTTTGCGTCAGATTGCGCTGAAATTTCCGGTGCATCCACTGAATTCATTCGAACAGCCGAAAGCGGCCGCAAAGTCCGGATGCATTTCTGTCCAAATTGCGGCTCAACCGTTTATTGGCTGCCCGAAGCTGCACCTTCCGTGATTGGCGTAGCAGTCGGTTCGTTCGCCGATCCGGCTTTTAATACACCCTCACTATCTGTATTCGAGCAGTCGAAACATGAATGGGTGCTCCTTGATGAGACAATGAAACATTTCCCCCGCTTGCCGGATAGCGAATAACTGCAACCTGTTAGCGTTGCTATCCTTGCATTTTGCTTAGATTTAGTGAGTCTCACGTTCAATTAAGGACTATATTTTCAAGCGAATTCTGAAAGAGGCTTTCATGAATCCTGCTATCAGTTTGTTCCATTCAATCTCCGATCAGGACGGGACCGGCAAGTCAGAAATCAGCCGTTTCTCCAGATTCGTCTCTGCCGCGAAAACAAATGCAGAGACGTCAATCGCGAGAATCTCATACTTAGCCGCGGAGGTTTTCATCTCGGACACGCGCTGGCGCCAAAAGTAAGGCGCACCAGGAGCGTCCTCCGACAGGCGATTTTCCGGGAGTTGGCAGGATCGCGGCAAAACCGCGTTCAGCCCAGAACTGCGCCAGGGTGCATAGCCATCTTTGGAAGCAACATATTTTGACGGTCCGGCCCCATGCGAGAGAAGCACAATTGGCAGTGCGTCGCCTTTTGCCGGCGCGGTCAAGCGCAGTTCAAGTGGTGCGCGTCCCGCCACCGGCAGGACGATCAGGGATAGGCTACGGTCAGTGCCGCCTGGAGCGTTGGGATAAACCGCGACAGGTCGATGAGATTATTCATGTGTTGTCATCCTTTTGAGCTCCCTATGGGCACTGGGTCAAGAAGAGCAGTTCATTCATCTGTTGGCCTGGATGGCTGTCTGATTGAAGATAATTTCTGCATCGGCGCCTGCTGGCAGGCGCATCGGCGCATCTGGTTCCGTCACAGCCCGCAATACGGCCCGCGCCACGTCGTCGGCCTCTGTTTTCTCGGTCGAGCTGCGCATCTTTGCAAAATAATCTTTCACGAAAGCTTCATATGGCGCCGGAACGTCCATCCCCATGCGTGCCACGGCGTTCTTTCCAAAGGCGGTCGTTGGGGCTGACCCTGGCAGGACAAGCCGGGCATGGATGCCGAATTGCGCAGTCTCGAGGGCAAGGCTCTCCGTGAACGCATTGATGGCGGCCTTGCTGGCGCTGTAGACCGACAGTGCCGGGAACGGGCGCAACGTGACGCTAGAACTAATGTTGACGATGACGCCGGACCGGCGCGAACGCATGCCCGGCAGCACAGCCTGAGTCATAGCCATCGTGCCGAGCACATTGGTCTCGAAAAGTTCGCGGGCCTTGGCCATGTCTACACCCTCCAGCACGTTCAGCATGCCGACCCCGGCATTGTTGACGAGCGCATCAACAGCACCGGCGTCAGCGACGGCCTGCGCGATGCTGGCTGCGTCGGTAACGTCGAGCCGTAGGATGCGCAGGCGTTCGTGCCCTGTCATGACAACTGCCGCCGGGGCGCGCATGGTCGCGATGACCTCCCATCCCTGAGCGAGGAAGAGTTCTGTCGTGGCGAGACCAAAGCCCGACGAAGCGCCGGTGATAAGAATTTTGGGCATAACGTATCTCCTGTCGTTGCTACTACGAGAGATGGACAAAAAATCCCGGACTTTCTATATTTGAAAGTCCGTATTTTTTCAATGAAAGTCCGATTATATGGCTATCTCGACGACAGACCCCCTTGCCAGCGTCGTTGCGCTACTCAAGCCGGAGCCCTCAATCGCCAAGCTTGTCACGGGCGGCGGGCGCTGGCGCGTCGAGCGCACAAACATGGCAAGCCCCTTCTACTGCGCCATGGCCGAGGGTACCTGCCTGCTGACCATTAAAGACCGCGCGCCGCTTCTCCTTGAAGCGGGAGATTTCGTGCTAGTACCCGAAGTCTTCGATTTCACCATGTCGAGCATAAATCCGCCGCCAAGCGGCGTCCCGCACCTGCCGCTGGAGACCGGGCCAGGGATGTTCCGCCTGGGCGAACAAGACGCACCGTACAAAATGCGGTGCTTAGTGGGCCACTGCAGCTTTGCCTCGCCGGACCGCGAACTTCTCGTTTCGCTCCTGCCAGCGGTCATCCATGTGCGCGCACATGGACGCTTGATCGCGCTCGTTCAGATGATCCAGGAAGAGACGCAAAGTGATCGTGCAGCCCGAGACATGGTGCTCAGACGCCTTTTGGAACTGCTGCTGGTCGAGGCCTTGCGCTCCGTCGAAAGCACGATGGCAGAACCTGGATTGCTTCGCGGCCTCGCCGATCCCCAACTCGCCTTGGCGCTGCGGCAGATCCATGCAGACCCCGGTGCAAGCCTGTCCATTCAGGGCCTGGCCGCAGCAGCGGGCATGTCGCGCTCCACATTTTTTGACCGCTTTCACGGCGAGGTCGGATCCGCGCCCATGGAATATGTAGCGGCTTGGCGGATGGCAGTGGCAAAGGACATGCTGATGAAGGGCCATATCGCGATGACCGAGCTCGCACGGCGTGTCGGCTACGGGTCGGTCAGTTCATTCAGCATGGCGTTTTCGCGTCATGTCGGAACACCACCCGGCGCTTTCGCCGCCAAACACCAGGCCGCGTAAATCGCACGTCGACCAGTTCTCATCCGATGACTGCAATGTTGGGGATGTCCCGGATCGTTAATGATCAAAGGTGGTAGCTTTTAGGAAATTAGGCCTTGGCTGTGAACGGCGGACATGGGGTCGAAAGCCGGCGGTATGTCAGCGTTGCTATCCCAAGACTGATCACTCCAGTTTGCAGGTCGGGACGAACATCTCGTTATAGTCTGCGTTCATTTTACTCGCTTGTTCCATGTATTCGAGCGGCGTTCTGTTCGGCGGCCGCGGCCAGGTGAAAGCTTCGTTAGCGCTTTTGCGAGCAGCTGCCCAACACGCCAGGCTCCGCGGAGCCGATCCATAAGATGACACCCCGTTACCGATTTTCGCCTATTGCGAAGCTCGTTTTTCAGCCTCGGCGCGCTCGCTTGCAGGATCGTAGACATTTTTGACCTGATACTTCCCATCCGGCGAAACGAAACCATCCTCAACGCTAAATGATAACGCCCCGTCTGCCCGACAGAGAATATGATTTTTCTCGACCACTTCTGGGCCATAAGATGCCGGCAGGTAAGGCCAGCGAATAATAACCTCTAGCGCATCTCCCCCTCTGCCCCATGGAACCGATGTCTACCATCGCATCGGTCGGGGACTTGTACACACTATTGGAAACCCTATAGGCCGAGCCGACTGCGATCAATTTGTGATCCATCTCTTCCGCTACGCTGTCGTCCACAACAACTAAGGCCGTCAGAGCCAGAAGAACACCGGATTTTCACATGAATGGCCTCATAAACACTCTCATCCTGCCGGAATCTACTCGTCAGCATAATGTTCGATCCCGACTTCCGCTATATGCAGATTATCGTGAAAGGTATTCCATCCGGTCCAGATTTGCACTTTGCCTGACTTTCCAACAAGCCGCCGTTAGGATAAATCCGACAAACAGACAATTTGACATTTTCGATCATGAACATACTTGCAATTTCAGGCAGCGCACGCCGACAGTCCACCAACACGGCTTTCTTGAGAGCAATGCAATCCATTGCTCCGGCAGATGTGATCATCAATGTGTTTGATGGTATCGGGGATTTGCCGGTCTTTTCGCCCGACCTCGAGGGTTCTGAGGAGCCCGATAATGTGCGGCTTTTCAAACGGGCGATTTCGGAAAGTGACGGGTTAGTCATATCAAGCCCCGAATATGTCCGCAGTATCCCAGGCGGCTTGAAAAATGCAATCGACTGGCTTGTTTCCGGTAATCAGGTGATCGAGAAACCTACTGCACTCGTCCATGCCTCGCATCGCGGAGACGATATGCTGGAAACGCTCAGGACGGTGCTTTCAACGGTAAGTTCCGGTTTCAATGAAAGCCTGTTCTTCCGGCTTGCTGTCATGAATGAGGCGCCGGAACAGATTCAGAAAATACTCGAGATTCCGTCCAACCGTCAGGTTGCCAAACGGTTTCTCGTTGACTTCGCCTCCTTTTGTCGAAACCGCCTCGAGGAAGATGCGAGCTTACAGACCTGACGTTCAGGGAATATTTTGGCGCAAGCTAACGGCAGCACCTGTGAGGTGCTGCCGTTAAGCTTCAGGACTATTTCAGCTCAGCGAGCATATCGTCATAGACCTTGCAGGCGCCCTCTAGATCAGTCGCCGCCTGCGTTTGAGCAGCCGACATTTTCTGGGCAACGGTTGCAGCCTTCTGAGGGTCCTTGGCTGCAAGCTCCTGCATCTTTTGCGAGACCTCAGTGGCCTTTGCAGTGGCTTCTTCTGCCGTGCAGGCAAAAGAAGGAGTAGCTGCAATTACGAGTGTGGCGGCTAAAAGATATGCTTTCATAACAATCCTCATTAGTCATTTGATTCAACGCTCCTTGAATACAGCGCAATCCAACCGATGACACCACCGAACCGCTCAAATTACGTTTCCCGATGTTTTATTACTTCAGAATATCAATACGGCGATTACGTTTTGAAACGTAAGCCGAGCAGAAGCCAACTCGACCAGTTGCAGAGGATCCGCGCCCTCAACGCCGATAGTGAACGATCATTGCTGCAACTTCGTCGGGCTCGTTGCGGCGTAAAGCGTCCTCATTCTGAAGTTCTGGAGCCCATTTCCGGATAATTGAACGCCAAAGCTGAGCAAGCTCCGGACCCAGAAGCCGGTTCAGAAGCGAGCGCGAATAAAAGTGGCATCCGACCAATATCACAAGCAGAACCCCGCTTGCCGTGCTTACAATATAAATGAACCGCATAAAATCTAACAAAAGCCAGGCGATCAGTTCATTTATCTGACCGCCCAACGACGGCACTTTCGACAACAAAAAGACAATCAACGCTGAGACGATAATAATCGAAGCCAGAGCGACCATGGCTTTTCTGATCAAGAAATAGCGCTGATAACAGCGTCCAAAACTCCCCTCGCCCACAATCTTATCGAAAGCAAGCGTCTGTCGATAAAAATCGTCTGACTTTCCGACTGGGATGCGTTTCCAGTCCATGAGCGTATGCAGCCCCTCCAGTTGACGGCTGGCAAACTGCGATAACAATATGGCTGAGCCAAAGTTGTGAAGGAAATTCATAGGATGGCTCCACGTGTTAGCATCGATCGCGATTGAAGTCGTTGATCATATTGTTGAAATCTTGATTGAACGCGCGGACATCCATAACAACAGGGTCGGAAAGGCTGCTGAACCCCTGATCCTTGTAATCGCCTCTTTCAGCACGCTGAATGGCATTGCGTCCTCGCGCCAGGACGCTATTGACCGAACGCATCATGCTCGTGCAACCATCCGGCCTATTTTCGCGGATCTTTTTATCAAAGCCCTCCGCCATTTCATTGACCTGATTGAGACTGTCGCCAAACGCCCGAGCGGCTTTTTCTTCACCCTTCGACTGGAAGAACTCGTCGGCAAGTCGAGCAGTCTGCTTTGAATAAAGGATTATGCCCGCGCGGAAATACTCGACCGTATCCTTCTGGGCCTGCTCAAACGCAGTACGGGTGTTTACCTCGTCCCGTTTGCGGATACCGTTGTAAAACTCTTCCTCCGCCGCTGCGACTTTTGCCATCGCGGCAACGTACTCGTCATCCTTTTCACGAGCCTTTTTTCCCTTGTCTGCAAGATAACCCTTTGCCTGAGTGTAAATATCCAGTTCCGCATTCAGCGGCTCAACTTCTTTCAACGCCGCTGTAAGGGCTTTTGCAGCCTCGTCGATTTCGGGGAGTTCCGTAGGCATCGCCAGAGCTTTATCGAGCGTCTCACGCATACGCTTGATGTTATACGGACTTTCGACGGAATAGTTCTTGAGCTCATGGCCCTTTTCCAGCGTCTCCTGGTAATATTTTAGATGATCGGCGAGATTGGCTCCGAAAGACGCACTGCCGTTTGCTGCGTCAATATAGGTGTTGTATTTCGCAATCTCCTGCTGCTGGGCTGAAGGCTGCTCAGCCTCCGCAGTTGATTGCCCGTTCTTCTGGTCGTTGCAGCCCGCAAGGCAGACTCCGGCAGTGAGGCACAGCGCGGTTAGAAGCGATTTCAAAGTTGATGTCATAATAGTTCAACGTCACGCTAAAAGCGTGATCGAGCCCTTTCTTCGTGTCATGGAATTAATTCGACTTTTGTTGGATAGTTGGCGCGATACCAGCGTGTCGAAAAACACAGGCGGACAATCGCCCTTCAAATCGAGGAGGGATTGATCATCCGATGAGCGCCGTCACATTACTCGGCAAAGAATGTCGCTGCTATAAGCCATGCTGCTATAACAAAGAGCGGTACTGACCAATATTCCATCTTTATGAAGAACAGATCGTGCCGAGTTGCACTGTTCCCGCAAGAGCGTCCGGTCTTATCGTCGGAAACAAACTGCGACCCCGTTTCTTTGTTGAGCGCGCGCCCGGCTATGCAGTTGACGATACCGGCTACTATCAGTGAGAGCGCAATATCAAGAGCTTTCGTCCAGTCAGGCAACTGCAAGGTTTCCGTCACCCAAAGTGTGCCGAGCAAAGTGGCAACCGTCACCGCTCCAATAATGATCACGGAGAGAAACCCCCATCCGCGCCAGACAATAATCATTTTTTCCATCCATATTCTAAATCAACACCGGCCCATCCTCCCAAGGGCGCAAGCGCTGTTTAGACGGATGAATTATTATTTGCAAACCGACGAGTGGGATTTGCGTGTTCACTTAATTGCAGGAGAATGCGGGGAACGCACATCGCGATTAAGGCTGTGTTGAGTGATATCCCATCGTCAAATAGCCTCCTAGGGGCATATGTCGCAACTCAAGCAGACAACGGCGGGGCCAGACATTCAAGCAGCTGTCGAGAACCGAGGCACCGTAACCTTCACCAATCTCCCCTTGTCCGCTTCACCTCTGTCATCCACCACGAACTACGCCAAACCGCCAATATTATTTGGCGCGATATCGCTTACCTATAACCTGCACAATCACACCATCATATATCAACACGCTTCCGGGAATAGGTTAAGGTTACGCCGCCATTAGAAAAGCTGCCTTTTATGTAACCATGCCAGTATGACGAAACCCCGCTCTCCCGTCAGTCAACTTCATTGCATAAACCGATGTCTCAAGCGGATTAAGTTCAAAGGAGCGCCTCCCGCTCTTGCCTAGACCGAACCACGCACTGACGGGCTTCCGCATAAATTTCCGGCGAGCCTTTGACGGCAATCCGTTATCAAATGGGAGCTGGGGCGTATTCGAGCGAGAGCTGGATTGTCTCCGCCTCATCCTACCACATCAACTCAACGATGACTGACAGACCGAAATCGATTCCGGACGTAACACCGCCAGCGGTGATCAGGTTGCCATCCCGTGCCGCCGTGCTGAGTGGTGGAAGCATTCGTTCAGTGGCGACGAGGTTTGAAATTGCCGCGTCTTCAGTCGTAAAATGGTCCCAGCGCCATCGTGCGACCGGATCGGTTCATCCCGGCAAGATGGGCGGCCACCGCAAGCGGATACTCGAACCGCATCGTGATATCATTGTGCAACGGCTCGCCGAGACCCCCCACCTGGCACTGCATGGCCTGAAGGCGGCGTTGACCGAGCGGGGTATTTCCGTCTCGCACAATACGATCTGGGAATTCATTCGCAGTGAAGGGCTGCGCTTCAAAAAAAGTATGGATCGCCCGGTTTGCAAGAGGATTTTTGCGATGTTCTGATCAGTCTGCGTCAACGTATACAGTCTCATGAGTAAGCTCATTGCCAAGATGGACATCCGCACGTTCAGAGCCCCAATAAACACTTCGGCACCCAGTGCCATTTTTTTGACCGGGCTTTCTAAACGCCGTTCGACTGTCAGGCCATCTTTACGATCCTTCCTGCAAACTTCGGTGGGCTACGCGTTTCATAGTGCATAGCCGATCCTATTACGCAGCTATTGGGTAACTGCGGTCAAAGCCTGTTTCCTTGCGCAAGACGGCCCACGCTATCCTTGCCAGCTTATTTGCCAGCGCTACAATCACGGCGTTACGGTGTACGCCTCGCTCTATCATGGCCTTCAGCCATCGCCCGAGGCGTGTCACTTGTTGAAAGCGACGGTAACGCCGCGCGAGCACCATGGATGAGCAGAGTGCGCAAATAGGTGTTGCCACGTTTCGATATCCCAAGCAGTCGGGGTTTACCGCCGGTGCTGTACTGTCTGGGGACCAATCCGAGCCAGGCACCCAGGTCGCGCGCTTTGGTGAAGCTGCTCGCATCACCCACCGCAGCGACCAGGGCCGTTGCGTTAAGCACACCAATACCGGGTATCGAGGTCAGTCTGCGCATAGCGGCATCACCGCGTGCCAGCTGGATAAACTCGGTATTCAAGGCTGCAATTTTTGTGTCGAGTTCCTTCCATTCTGCGCGTAACTCGCCAATCAACTGGTATGCTCGCGACGGATACCTCATGGCTCTCTGCAAGCATGCCGTTTTCGAGACGGGCAATCGTGCTGGCAGACGTGCCAGCACGATTGGCTAGATCCGCCACGCCGCTTGGCAACGGCATTTCGTCAGCACGTGCAGCCACGTCATGTTCAGATTGCTAGTCAATATCTGGGCGATTGTAACTCTGGTCAACCTTCGTGCTCACATCGATTATTCCTGGCTTCGCAATGACTAAAATTCGGCGACTTTGCCCCATGCGCTACGGTTCAACCGTTCGGGTTTGTATGGTGTCGGATCAACGATCGGCTTCCGTCCCAAAACTATGTCAGCAATCATGTGCCCCGCGCCCGGACCGATGCCGAAACCATGTCCGCTGAAACCTGCAGCAAGGATAAAGCCTGGAACTGTTTCGATCTCACCAATCGCCGGCACGCCGTCCGGCGTACTGTCGATATAGCCTGCCCAACGGTTGGTAATCGGTGTCGTGGCAAGCTCAGGCAAAAGATCACGCGCTCTTTGATATGTAAGTCTGATCTGCCCCTCATCAGGCTTCGGATTAAGAATGCGATTTCTTTCCATTGGTGTGATTTTATCTAGGGACCACTTGCTTAGCGTTTCATGGCCTGAGCACCAGCCTTGAATGCCACCTGGTGCAAGGCTCCGCCAGCGACGTGCGAACATAGGTATGAATTCGCGACTGAACCGTAGTTGCTGCGGTGTTACATCCACACGAGCCTGGCCGCTGATTGCCAGGGTGTAGCCGCCATTATAGCGGTGTGTAAGGGAGACTTGCGAGGTATGCAAAGCATTCGGTAGTCCATTGGCTCCGGGTCCAACGGACAAAATCGACGCACGGACCGCAGCCTGCGGAAAGCGAATACCAAGCTGATTACAGAAGGACGATGCCCATGCACCGCCCGCCAGTACCGTGGTCTTCGTCTGAATCGTGCCTGCTTCGGTTACAACGCCAGAGACGCGTCCGGCGCTCAGTTCCAGGCCGCGCGCTGCGCAATTCTGATGCACCGTTCCGCCAGCAGCCATAATGCCACGCGCCACAACAGGAACAGCGCGTGAGGGATCTGCTATACCGTCTGTCGGAGAAAAAACGCCACCCGCCCACGCCCGTTTGGTTGCTTTGCCGTGTTCGGCAGCTTCTGAGGCGCTTAGCATATGCGTTGTAACGCCGACAGATTTGGCAAAATCGCGCCAGCGCGCCCAGCCCCCAATTTCTGCCTCGTCTTGTGAAAGATAAAGCAGTCCACAGCGCCTGAAGCCCGGATCTTCACCAGTTTCCGCCGCAATCCTATCCCAGAGTTCAAGGCTTTTCGTTGCCATGGCGAGTTCACGCGCATCGCGGTTCTGCTGACGGCACCACCCCCAGTTGCGGCTTGACTGTTCGGCTGCAATGCGACCTTTTTCGACGAGCGCAACCTTCACACCGCTGCGTGCAAGGTAATAGGCAGTAAATACACCGACAACGCCCCCACCGATGACAACAACATCCGCCTCTTTAGGCAAAATCGGATTGGTTTCGATGTGCAATAGCGGTGCAGACATGTGCAGGACTCCAGTGTTTCGCATATCCTAATCCGGCAAGCGAAGCGCAGTGCATCGGAGTTTGCACTTACACAGAATTTCATATGGTTTACTGAGGTTTCTACAGGGGATTATTGTGTGTAAGGCAAGTCTACTTCGTATGATAACTGAAGATGGAAAACCGTAAACCGCATGATTGCAGCTTGGACCGAAAAAGATAATAATCCGAAATAAGAATACCGAATGAATGGTTTTGACTATGAAGCTCGACAAAATTGACATCAGAATTTTATCCGAAATGCAGAAGAATGGGCGGATAACCAATGTCGAACTTGCCGAACTCGTCAATCTGTCACCTAGCCCTTGTCTGATGAGAGTGAAAAAACTTCAGTCTGAAGGATATATCACCGGATATTCGGCACAGATTAACGTGTCAAAACTCGGACACACGCTGACCGTATTTACCGAAGTCACACTCAAAAACCACCGGCAGATTGATTTTGCACGTTTCCTAGCAACGGTGGAGAAAATTGATTCCGTTATCGAATGCCATCTCGTATCAGGCGGTTACGATTATCTTGTTAAATTCGTCACCGCGGGAATCGTCGAATATCAGACGATCATGGAGCGTTTGATTGATATGGATGTTGGCATTGATAAGTATTTCAGCTTCGTTGTGCTCAAATCACCGATAGTGAAAGCACATCTCCCGCTCGACGTTATGTTCACCGAGTAGACCTAGAGTATCCGTCTTGATCAAGCCATTTTTGGTGCCCAACAGCGATGCGCTTTTAGGCGTGCATTTGCTAGCACGATGAGCTTTCGCATGACGGCTGTAATGGCGACCTTTGGCGGTTTTCCCTTTGCTCTGAGCTGATCGTATTTGGCTTTGAGGTCAGGATTGAAACGGGTAGCTCCCAGAGCAGGCATGTAAAGGACCCGTCGGATATTGGCGCGGCCACCGGCTATAAAGGTCTGGCCGCGCCATTTGCCCGACTGCCTCGTCATTGGGGCCAGCCCGGCAAGGGCTGCGGCCTGATTGGTTTCAAGTCTCCCCAGTTCTGGCATGTCTATGATCAAGGAGAAGGCAATGATTGTCGAGAAACCTGGTATGGACGTGAGGATAGAAAAATTTGCAGCCAATTGTGCATCCACTTGAATGATCGCTATGATTTCTGCTTCTATTGCTTGCATCTGGCGCTCAATCTGCTTGAGCCTTTCCGCATTCTGGCGCTTGAGCAGAGGAATGGAAAACGCCTTGGCGCGGTTCTTCGCTGCGGTGCGATCTTTGAGACGAGGCGATCAAACTCTAGCTCGACCCATTAAACGGTCTGCATATCCACGATCCGCCCCTCGCCACTGTTGGGAGAGCTCGAACTCTCTCGCAGTGGGACGAGTATCTCCCAGTTGACAGGAAACACCATAAGACAAGCAGATCGTAGAAAACTGGGAGCGATTTCCCACTTTCGGGTTACGTTGTAATAACTCATCTTCTGGTGAAGTCACGGACCAGTTCTGGGTCTTGTTGCAAGCTATCGAGCCAGCGGGTATCGAGTTTTGGCACCGACGAGAACAGAAGCCGCGAATAAGGATGGCTGGCGGTACTGCCCATCATATTGGGGCTTAATTGCTCAACCTTTTTACCTGCATACATCACAACAACTTCATCACAGATTGCGCGGACCGTCGAGAGATCGTGGCTGATAAAGAGATAGGACAACGACAATTCGCGTTGCAGTTCTTTCAGTAAATCAATAATGGAAGCAGCGACCACCGTATCGAGCGCCGATGTAATCTCATCGCAGATTATCATCTTAGGATCTGCAGCGAGAGCGCGCGCCAGATTGATACGCTGTTTCTGACCGCCCGATAGTTCACCGGGTCTGCGATAACGCATGTTGCGCGGCAGACGCACCATATCAAGAAGCTGGTCGATCCGGGCTTCACGGCTTTTGCCGTTCATACCGTGATAAAAGCGAAGCGGGCGCGCCAGTATATCTGCAATCGATTTGGCCGGATTGAGGGCCGTATCAGCAAACTGGAAGACAATTTGCAATTCGCGCAGTTGCTCACGACTGCGATGACGCAGATCGCTTTGCATTTCCTTGCCTTCAAATAGTATCTTACCGCTCGCGGCAGGCAGAATACCCGCAATAACACGCGCAAGCGTGGACTTGCCACAACCTGACTCTCCGATGATGCCCAGGTTCTGTCCTCGTGACAACTCGAGGCTGACATTGTTGACCGCAATCATCGCTGGTTCGCCAGACTTACCCACCATGCCATAACCGGCGAGCACCTTATCAACGACGAGAAGTGGCACAGGCTTTTCAACTGCGACAGTTTCAGGTTTCACATGTAAAGCGGGCTCAAAGGCAGCAAGCAATTCCTGCGTATAGGGATGCTGGGGATGATGCAGAATATACTGCGTAGAGCCCACTTCCTGCACTTCGCCGCCTTTGAGCACGACAATACGATCTGCAATCTGCGCAACGACTGCCAGGTCATGAGAAACATAAACGCCAGCGATATGCTTCTTTTTCATCACCGATTTGAAAGCACGCAGCACCTCAATCTGCGTTGTCACATCAAGGGCTGTCGTTGGCTCATCAAATATTACAAGCTTGGGATCACCAATAAGGGCCATCGCCGCTGAGAGGCGCTGCAACTGTCCACCGGAAACCTGATGCGGATAGCGATCACCAATCGTTTTAGGATTGGGCAAGGCCAATGCCTTAAACAGTTCAACAGCCTTTTTACGCGCTTCTTCCTTCGACATCAGCTTGTGGATCTTTGTCACCTCAATGACCTGATCCATGATGCGATGCGCTGGATTAAAAGATGCCGCCGCACTTTGCGGCACATAGGAAACTTCTGTACCACGCTTCTTCGAACGTTTGCGCTCCGATAGGATGACAATATCCTGACCGGCAACAGCAATACTACCACCGACGATCCGGCAACCCGGACGCGTATAGCCCATCAAACTCAGCGCAATTGTCGTTTTGCCAGAACCGCTTTCACCAATAAGCGCTACAATTTCACCTTCAGCAATTTCAAAACTGACATCACGAATGATTTCAATTTTGCGTCCTGAATCCGTTTTGGCATCGACGCGTAGGTTGTTGATCTCAACAAGATTGCTCATTCATTCGCTCCTGTCGCGGATCTTCTGCGGTAGATTGTCGATCAGCAAATTGACGCTGATTGTGAGGCTCGCAATGGCAATAGACGGAAACACAACAGCCGGTGCTGCAAAGGACAGCCCGCCGATGTTTTCTTTAACCAGAGCGCCCCAATCGGCAAATGGTGGCTGCACGCCCAGACCGAGGAATGACATGCTGGACAATAGCAGCACGATGAACACAAAACGCAGACCAAAATCGGCCAGCACTGGTCCAATGATGCCGGGCAAAATTTCCGAGCGGATGAGATAGCCGATCTTTTCACCACGTGCGCGAGCAACCGTCACGTAATCCATCGTATTGATGTTGATAGCAAGTGCGCGAGCAAAACGATAACTGCCGGGTATATAGATGACGGCCATAGTGATGATCAGGACCGGGATAGATGAGCCAACACCTGCTACGATAACCAGTGCGAGAATTTTGCTTGGGATGGATGTTAAGGCGTCAAGAAAACGGCTTAGTGCGGAATCGAACCAGCCACCAATTACGGCAGCGGTCATGCCGAGCGTAACACCAAGAAAGCAAGCCAGGAAAACAGCAGCAATTGAAATACCGACCGTGAAGCGTGCACCATAAATGATCCGCGAAAGCATATCGCGACCCAGGTAATCAGTACCCAACGGAAACTGCGCACTCAATGGACCAAAAAAATCAAAGTCGACAATTTCACCAACAGGATGCGGCGCAATCCAGGGAGCAAGAATTGCAACCAATGCCCAGCACAGGATAATCAGGAATGAAACTGTACCAACCAGATTAACTCGATAGCCGAAGCGCGGAGACTTGGTCTTTCGCGGATTTGAAACGGAAGCGGTCATGATTATCGCAGCCTCGGGTTGGAAACAATAGCGATCAGATCCGCTATCGTGATGAGCAGGAGATAGCCAAAACAAAAGATCATCGCGCAAGTCTGGATCAAAGGCAGATCGCGTGTTGCTACCGCATCAAGCATTAGTTTGGCTATCCCGGGATAATTGAAGATCGTTTCTACGATGATAACTCCACCCAGCAGATACGACAGTGAGAGTGCAACCGCATTCACAATGGGGCCGAGCGCATTGGGAAGCGCATGAACCGTCACCATCCGGCGGCGTGATGCGCCTTTGAGCAGGGCCATTTCAACATAGGGTGTATTGAGTGTCTCAAGCACGGCTGCTCGCGTCATACGGATCATCTGCGCCGAGATCACAAAGCTCAGCGTGATAACCGGCATGGCAAAGACTTTCAAAAGACCGAGGAAAGATGTCACCTCATTGGCCATCGAAAGTGCCGGAAACCAGCCAAGATAAACCGCGAACACCAGCACAGCGATCGTCGCTACCATGAATTCCGGCACCGAAATTACCGAGATTGTGAAGATGGATACAACACGATCATAGATTGTGCCGCGCATGATCGCCGCCGTAATACCGAGAAACAAAGCAACCGGCACCGAGATTGCGGCTGTGACACCGGCAAGCTTCAACGAGTTCACCAGCCGGTTGCCGATAAGATCAGCAATCGGCACATTATTGACGTAAGACACGCCAAGATCACCGCGCAACAGGTTGCCCAGCCAATACAAAAAGCGCAGGAAAGCAGGTTGATCGAGGTTCATCGCTTCGCGAAGCCCCGCAACCGCCTCAGGCGTTGCTGCCTGGCCGAGCAAGATTTCTGCCACATCTCCGGGCAGCATCGCCGTTGCAAAGAAGATCGTAAATGCAACAATCAAAAGCGTAACGACTGCAACAACAAGGCGTTTGGCGACGAGGTTCAACAATGGCGATTTTATGGTCATGCGCAACCCAATATCGGGGGAAACGATCAGTTCGGGCAAAACCAATGTTTTGCCCGAACCCGAAAAGCAAAGCTACCTGACCAAAGGTCAGGCTTCCAGCCAGGCATGTTCAGCGAAGGAATTGCCCATCAGATTTCCGCTCGGCAACGGACGAATACCTTTGACCTTTCCGCTATAAGCATCGAGACCATCATAAAATGTTGGAATGATCGTGCCAGCATCGGCACTCACGATCTCCTGGAGTTCGCTGTAAATTTCGATCCGCTTTGCGTCGTTGGTAAGGCCACGTGCCTCTGAGAGCAGAGCATCAAATTTCTCGTTCTGAAATTTACTCTCATTCCAGCTTGCGTCAGACTTGTAAAATTGTGAGAACATTGCATCAGGCGTGGGGCGGGGATTGATATTGCCGAAGCATATTGGCGCTTTGAGCCAATAGTTCGACCAATAGCCATCGGCTGGAACACGCTGGACATCGAAATTAAGACCAATCTCGGACGCAGCCTGCTGCAAGACCATTGCGATCTCGACAGACTGCTGTGCTGCACTTGAAGCAACAATTGGAATTGTCTTACCAATGAGGCCTGCCTCTGTGAGCAATGATTTTGCTTTTTCAGGGTCGTATGGAGCTGGCGCGAGGTCTTGTCGATAAAAACGGCTCGACGGTGGGATTGGCTGGTCATTACCCAGTTGCGCGAAACCTCGAAACACCGCCTTACTGACGAGGTCTCGGTTGATAAGATGTTTGATTGCCTGTACAAATTTTCCGTTGTTGCCCGGTTCCTGATCGAGACGAATAATCAGATTGGTATATTGGCCGGCAACGGTCCGAAGCAACTGGTGACCTGCATCGGTGATCTGGGCAGCCGCCCGGGGATTGACATTGGCAATAATGTCCACGTCACCCGCTAATAACGCATTCAGACGCGCTGTCTCCTCTTGGATCGCAAAGATTTCGATCTCATCAAGATAAGGTCCGCCCCCTTGCTTCCAATAGTTTTCATTGGATTTCATGCGTGAGCGAGTGCCGGGGCTAAATTCCGTGGTTTTAAACGCACCGGTCCCTATACCTTGATTAAAGTTGCTGGTTCCATTTTTTACGATGAGGAATGCCGGTGTTCCCATCAAAGCGGGAAAATCGGCATTTGCACCCGTCAATTCGACGGTAACCTCATGATCGCCGGTCTTTGTGACAGCATCGATTTGAGAGGCAATCGTTTTGGCGCTGGATCCGGTTGCCGGGTCCTTGTGGCGTAACAGCGTGAAGACGACATCGTCGGCGCCGAACGGCGAACCATCGTGAAAAACGACGTTCCTGCGCAACTTGATTATCCAGCGTTTGGCATCGTCCGTTTCGAACGCCTCTGCCAGCTCCATTTGTGGAGTGAGCGTATCATCAAGCCGAGTGAGGCCATTATAGATGCTGTTGACACGAATATAGTCGATATTGAATATCGCGCGTGCAGGATCGAGCGTATCGGCGGTGCTGCTGGCATAAGTCGCAACGCGTATTTTGCCACCTTTTTTTGCGGTCTGCGCAAATGCTTCCGTCGCTTGCGTCGCAATTGCACCTGCGCCACTCACCGTCATGCCTGCTGCCAGCAGCATTTTAAGAACATCGCGACGCGATGCGCCCGAGCGGAGGTTCTGATCAAGAGTTAACTTCTCTGTTTCACTAAGATTTTTGTAGGAGATGTTGAGTTCGGACATATCCAGTTCACCCTCTTTGGTTTTGTTATCAGATTATGCTGCAAAGGCGGAACGCATCCTGAATGGCCGAGTAAATGTCTCGACTGGCGATAGCGTCGCCGATGCGATGAATTTCAAAGCCACCACGTGCTGGGCTCGTGTCTATGGCTTCAGGTGGTTCGAAATGTGTTTCACCGAGATTGGCTGCATTTTCTCTTAAGGCAAAAAAAATATCGGCGAGTGGGATTGTGCCGTTATCGACAATGACTTGGCTCGCCAAACGTGTCGTGATCTCACCCGTCAGCTCATTTTGGAAATAAGCTTGCAACCCGTTATCTTTCCTCTCCACCTTGATAAGTCGGACATCAACGGTTCTCGGAATATTTAGTTCGGCAAACTTTTTTCGGAAGCCAGATTTGTCGGTGTAAGACATTTCAAAAGCCAACATTTCGTCCAGCATCGCATAGTGAATTTTCTTACCTCTCGTAGTAAGTTCCAAAGCGCATGACGCCGCACTCTGGCGACCGGTTCCGTCGAAGATCAAGATATCTTCGTGAGCCGGAACGGCATTGGTGAGAATATCCCAAACACTGGTGCACAGTTCACCGCCATCAATAAACTCCAGATCCGGAAGCCCGCCGGTTGCCACAATGATCACATCGGGCTGTTCAGCTAGAACATCAGTTTCGTCGACATATGCGTTCAGACGGACATCGACACCCAGTCGATCAATTTCCTCCATTCGCCAATCGACAATTCCCAGGAGATCACGGCGTTGCTTTGGTGTGGCCGCAATACGTATTTGGCCGCCCAACTCAGCCGCTGCTTCGAAAAGAACAACGTTATGCCCGCGTTCCGCACTCACACGAGCAGCTTCCAGACCAGCCGGCCCGCCACCGACCACAACGACTTTCCGGGAGGGGGCCGCTTTTGTCAGTTGATGTGGCAAGACAGTCTCGCGGCCGCTCGATGGATTATGTACGCAATGCACCTTTTTATAGAGACAATAAGATGCACCCACACAGGGACGGATACGCTCCTCCTCTCCCCGCATGATTTTATTGACAATCTGCGGATCGGCGATATGAGCCCGCGTCATTCCAATAAGATCGACGATGTTTTCACGAATTGCATAACGAGCCGTCGCCACGTCCCGTACACCAGCTGCGTGGATGAGCGGGAGTTTTACTGCCTGACGAAAAACTTCAACCTCTTTAAGAAACGGAGCACTTTTTTGAAAGAGGCCCGGCATATTATGTTCTGAAAGGAGTAGATCGGAATCCATGCGCCCATAGATGCTATTAAAGTAGTCGATTGTCCCTTCCGATTGAAAAATCCCGGCAATTTCGGCACATTCTTCCGCACTCAAGCCACCGTCTCCACCTTCGTCGATGACCAACCTTATACCAACAATGAAGCGGTCCCCGACCTCCTTACGAATGGCTTCGTGCACCAGGAGGCCAAAGCGCGCTCGATTGCGTAAAGAACCGCCAAACTCATCCGTGCGCCTGTTGGTCAGAGGAGAAAGGAATTGCCCGATCAGATGTCCACCAGTGACGGTTTCAATCCCATCAAGTCCGGCGTCCCTGCAGCGGCGCGCCGCCTTTGCATAATCCGTTACGATCCGCGCAATGTCGTAATGATCCATTTCGCGCGGAAAATTTCGGTTGCGCGTCTCGCGAACGCGCGATGGAGCAACCACTGGCAACCACGAACTTGAAAAGGCCGTTGCGCGCCTGCCGAGATGCGAAACTTGCGAGATGACCGCACAGTCGTGCTTATGAATACGCTCGGCCATCGCAGTCAGATGTGGAACAATGGCGTCGGAGCTTAAATTGAGTTGTCCACCGCCCCAGCTTGAATCACGTGACGACATGGCGGAGCCACCAATCATTGTCATAGCCAGGCCGCCCTTGGCTTTCTCTTCATGATAACGCTGGTAGCGTTCAAGCGGCATGCCCCCATCATCGAGCATTGACGCATGAGAAGTGCTGATGATCCGATTCTTCAACAGCAAGTGCTTCAGCTGAAATGGTTGCAAAAGCGGATCACCGCTAACTGCTTTCTCACTGCCAGGTTTAGCGATCGATATCATACTCACGAAGCTGCTCCATAAACGTTGCTGGCAACTCCGGTAGGATCGCGGCGGTTTCACAACCGTTTTGACCTGCTGTTGGGTACATACCTCCAGGGAGCTTGCCTGCCGCTATTAGCCTGCAGAAAGAGAATAATTTGTAGGTTCAAAAAACGTATGCTTGCTATACACTAAGCGTATGACAGAGCATCTCTCACGCAGGATCCCTTCGCCGCGAGCGCTTCTAGTTTTTGAGGCAGCCGCCCGCCATGGCAGCTTTACGGGTGCGGCCACGGAGTTCAATGTTACACAGCCCTCGATTAGCCGATGCATCGCACAGCTCGAGGATGAACTGGGTTTCCAGCTGTTTCAGCGCCATTCAAAAGGACTGATCATTTCTGCCGCAGGAAATCACCTCGTCGCGTCGGTGCGGGAAAGCATGACGGCAGTGAGCAAAACGATAAAGAATATCCGCGAAAATGCGGGGAAGCGCACGATCACAATGTCCATGTCCAGTTCGTTTGCGACCCACTGGCTGATCCCCAGACTGGGCGATTTTAATGAAGCTTTTCCTGACGTTAATCTCCGCTTTGAACTGATTTCAGGCGTAATGCAGGAGGTTACGGGCGACGTCGATATTGCAACTCGCATAGTGGACGACAACGATCCCCGCTACGCTATCTGGGATTTCGCGCCAGAGATCATTATGCCAGTCTGTAGCCCCCAGTACCTCGCGCGTAATGGGTCAGTAGACCGTCCGGCATGCCTGCCTCATCAGGTGTTTTTGCACCTTACAGATCACAGTAGGGCGCAGTGGAAGCCCTTTCTGAGCGAACAAATTGTTGAAACTGGCGAAGTCGGCACATGGAATGAATTTTCGGATTATGCGGTGATTCTGCAGGCAGCAACCCAGGGCAAAGGTCTCGCTCTCGGCTGGGTTAGCGTGATAGCCAGCGCTTTACATGACAAAACTCTGGTTATTGCGTCCGATAAGCGACGCGAGACCGGTCGAATTCACCGCCTGATTGTTCCCAGAAACAGGACCGTCCCACCCGGGACCCACGAAATATGTGAATGGTTCCAGTTAGAAATGGCCGCAGACCTGGCAAAAATCGACTGCAAGGAATCTGACAGCTAAAGCACCGGTAAAACAATGCCATTTTGAGACTTCACGTGGACTGGGCGGAGAACCCATTCTTTCGAGAGCCTTAACGCATATGCGCGCGCTCGTAGACATCAGATTTGTCCCGGCGTCCGACGGCGAGAACCAGCACGATCAACCTGCCGTCCAGCACTTCATATACAAGTCTGTAACCAATACTACGAAGCTTAATTTTATAACGCTCCCTGCTCCCGCTCAGACGATCTCCGGGAACATGCGGATTACTTAGTCTTTGCTGTAGCTTGGCGGCAAATTGCTTACGGGTATTGGCGTCCAGCTTCGACCATTCCTTCCGGGCAGCCTTGTGAAATTCAAGAGAATATTCAGTCATCGAAGACAATGTCGCCGTCTTCGATTTTTGCTTTGAACGTTTTGCCTAAATCAGCTACGCGCTCGTCAGTCAGCTTGCTGAGAGCCGCATCTTCAAGCCGCTCCAGCATCACTTCATAAACACTTGCCGGCACGCAGTAAAATGCTGGCTCATTGCGGTTTAAGATGGCAACGGCTGCGCCTTCACCAGCCCGAACTGTTCCCATGGGGTTTTTCTTGAGCTCCGATACGCTCGCTGTAACTTCGGAAAGGACAATGTGAACCATTTTGCCAGCCTTCTGCCTCTTGTTAGATGCTATTAATAGTACCTTTTAAAGTACTTTTCAATGGCTTCCTGCTTATGAAGAGTTAAAGAATCCGTTATGTCTTCCCTGTCGGCAATCCAAGCTTTAGAGTACTAAGTCGTAAACTCATAAAAGATGGCTTCAGACGACTTCTTCGTCCAAGTGGTCACCGCTGTAGATGTCGAGGTCAAGCACCAATCCACGCCGTCCGATCGCGCAGATTGTCGTTGGAGAAAGGCTTTGGCCCTCATTAAAGCCTGAGAGGAACAGGCCTACGAATATGTTTCCCCGGAAGCGTAAGGATAATGCTCTCCACGCCTCCAAATCCGTGCTCAAGGCGGCAAAGAGTGTGGCAACCTGCTTGTCGAGTTCGCCAGGACTTTCATCGGGTGCGGACAGCATCCAGTAGCCGCTCCAAGCCACAATTTCTTTCCCTTTAGGTGTAGTCCAAGTGCCGCCTTTTTTCACGCCCTTCGTCGGCTGCACCCCAAGAATGCGCGATATCTCTTCTGGATCGAGATCGTCCCCGTGAAAGCGGAGGGATGCAGCAGTTCGGTGCACTTCAGCCATTAGTCCTCAAGCCTTTCTGTCTTATACACGAGCGCGATTCCAAGCCGCTCAAAATCACTTTCTCCTACGCACAGTTCATGATTCAAGGGCCTTTATTTGAAGGAGGCAATTTATGACCCGTCGGCGTTTTGATCTGACCGATTTCGAGTGGGGTATAATCCAGCCGCTACTGCCGAACAAGCCGCGTGGAGTGCCACGGATTGATGACCGTCGAGCGATCAACGGCATCTTATGGCGGTTCCGGACAGGCTCGCCATGGGCAGACCTTCCCGGTCGGTATTGTCCATATACCACTTGCTACAACCGGTTCGTGCTATGGCGCAAGGCGGGTGTCTGGGATCATGTTCTGGACGAGATTTCCAAAGCTTTCGATGGCGATATCGTCATGATCGACAGCTCCTGTGTCCGTGTTCATCAACATGCGGCGACGGAAAAAGGGGGATCAAGACGATGGCTGCATGGGACGTTCCCGTGGCGGCCCGACCATCAAAATCCATGCAGTTGTCGATGCCGATGGTCGACCGATCCGTCTCGCGCTCACAGCTGGCCAAGCCCATGGTGGCCGCATGGCGGAACCATTGTTACAGACAATCTCCAAGGGTGCGATCCTGCTGGCGGACAAGGCCTACGATACCAACGCTATACGAGCATTTGCAAAGCAACGGCAGGCATGGGCCAATATTCCGGCCAAGAGCAATCGGAAGGGAAGCTTCCCTTTCAGCCAATGGGTTTACGGACAGCGCAATCTCGTTGAGCGTTTCTTCAATAAACTCAAACAGTTTAGAGGGATTGCCACCCGTTACGACAAAGTACCGATGAACTTCCGGGCCGCCGTCAAACTGGCAGCGGCAAGAATTTGGATCAGATCGTTATGTTGAGGTGGACGGCTCCCAACGGCATCAAATGTGCCAGAATGAGTTCGTTGAAATCCCAATCGAGGGAGACCGCCCGTGGAACAGATGATTGGCATTGGTATGGATACGTCAAAGAGCGTTTTCCAGTTACATGGCGTGAACGCAGCCGAGGAACCAATCTTGCGCAAGAAGCTCTCGCGTAAGGAAATGATGAAGTTCTTCGAGAAGACACCGCCGACAACCATTGCAGTTGAGGCATGCGGTGGTTCGCATCACTGGGCCCGATTGTTGGGATCGTTGGGTCACAACGTGAAGCTGATTGCTCGGCAACTGGCCAAGCCGTATGTCAAACGCGGCAAGAACGACGCTGCAGATGCCGAAGCATTGTGTGAGGCGATGAGCCGCCCGACTATGCGCTTCGCTCCGGTAAAGACAGCTGACCAGCAAGCAGCCTTGATGCTGATTGGGGTCAGGCAACGATTGCTTCACAATCGCACCCAACTGGCCAATGCCATTCGCGGTTTCGCGATGGAGTTTGGTATCATCTCCGCCAAGGGCATGTGCAAGATCGAACCGCTGTTGGAGCAGATCGCCGCCGATCATAAATTGCCCGAACTGACTCAAGAACTCTTCGCCATGCATGGCGAGGAGTACCGCGAATTACTTTCTCAGATCAAAGCGATCGATGAAAAGCTGATGAGGCTGCATCGTGCTGACGATTGCAGCAAACGTCTGGCCGAAATCCCCGGCGTCGGCCCGATTGGAGCGTCACTTCTGTTGATGAAGACACCGGACCCGAGGATGTTTAAATCGGGCCGGGACTTCGCAGCCTGGATCGGCCTGACACCGAAAGATCATTCGACAGCCGGAGTCAAGCTTGGTGTCATCACCCGCGCTGGCGATGAATTGTTGCGAAGCGTATTGGTTGTTGGCGCGACAGCCCTTCTCCAGCAGATCAGAACGGGTCGAAGTAGGCATGCCTCGCTCTGGCTCCTCGGGCTTCTGCAGCGAAAGAGACCAAAACTGGTTGCCGTGGCTCTCGCCAACAAGATCGCTCGTATTGCGTGGAAGCTTATGGTGAACGGCGAGACGTACCGGCAGGGAGAAAGACAGACACAGGCAACAAAAGAGATTGGCCATCACGGTGAACGGAGACAAAATGCTATCGTGTTGAGCTGATGCTTTGAACTTGCAAGAGAAAAGCAGATGATGCGATCGGACGATCCAAGTCGTGTGAAACTCCGTTAGACTCATTGGCCACCGAAGGTCGCCGTTATGTTAGGAACCCACGTTGCGGAAATCATCTTGGCCAGTGGTCATCAAGCCACGCTGAAAGGCCGCACATATGAAAGCAAGCGATCCGATCAAAAATATCTGCAAAAACACTTGCAAGCGGGAGCCGTCCACATATGAGTCTACGGCCTAACTCATCTTCTGGTGAAGTCACGGACCAGTTCTGGGTCTTGTTGCAAGCTATCGAGCCAGCGGGTATCGAGTTTTGGCACCGACGAGAACAGAAGCCGCGAATAAGGATGGCTGGCGGTACTGCCCATCATATTGGGGCTTAATTGCTCAACCTTTTTACCTGCATACATCACAACAACTTCATCACAGATTGCGCGGACCGTCGAGAGATCGTGGCTGATAAAGAGATAGGACAACGACAATTCGCGTTGCAGTTCTTTCAGTAAATCAATAATGGAAGCAGCGACCACCGTATCGAGCGCCGATGTAATCTCATCGCAGATTATCATCTTAGGATCTGCAGCGAGAGCGCGCGCCAGATTGATACGCTGTTTCTGACCGCCCGATAGTTCACCGGGTCTGCGATAACGCATGTTGCGCGGCAGACGCACCATATCAAGAAGCTGGTCGATCCGGGCTTCACGGCTTTTGCCGTTCATACCGTGATAAAAGCGAAGCGGGCGCGCCAGTATATCTGCAATCGATTTGGCCGGATTGAGGGCCGTATCAGCAAACTGGAAGACAATTTGCAATTCGCGCAGTTGCTCACGACTGCGATGACGCAGATCGCTTTGCATTTCCTTGCCTTCAAATAGTATCTTACCGCTCGCGGCAGGCAGAATACCCGCAATAACACGCGCAAGCGTGGACTTGCCACAACCTGACTCTCCGATGATGCCCAGGTTCTGTCCTCGTGACAACTCGAGGCTGACATTGTTGACCGCAATCATCGCTGGTTCGCCAGACTTACCCACCATGCCATAACCGGCGAGCACCTTATCAACGACGAGAAGTGGCACAGGCTTTTCAACTGCGACAGTTTCAGGTTTCACATGTAAAGCGGGCTCAAAGGCAGCAAGCAATTCCTGCGTATAGGGATGCTGGGGATGATGCAGAATATACTGCGTAGAGCCCACTTCCTGCACTTCGCCGCCTTTGAGCACGACAATACGATCTGCAATCTGCGCAACGACTGCCAGGTCATGAGAAACATAAACGCCAGCGATATGCTTCTTTTTCATCACCGATTTGAAAGCACGCAGCACCTCAATCTGCGTTGTCACATCAAGGGCTGTCGTTGGCTCATCAAATATTACAAGCTTGGGATCACCAATAAGGGCCATCGCCGCTGAGAGGCGCTGCAACTGTCCACCGGAAACCTGATGCGGATAGCGATCACCAATCGTTTTAGGATTGGGCAAGGCCAATGCCTTAAACAGTTCAACAGCCTTTTTACGCGCTTCTTCCTTCGACATCAGCTTGTGGATCTTTGTCACCTCAATGACCTGATCCATGATGCGATGCGCTGGATTAAAAGATGCCGCCGCACTTTGCGGCACATAGGAAACTTCTGTACCACGCTTCTTCGAACGTTTGCGCTCCGATAGGATGACAATATCCTGACCGGCAACAGCAATACTACCACCGACGATCCGGCAACCCGGACGCGTATAGCCCATCAAACTCAGCGCAATTGTCGTTTTGCCAGAACCGCTTTCACCAATAAGCGCTACAATTTCACCTTCAGCAATTTCAAAACTGACATCACGAATGATTTCAATTTTGCGTCCTGAATCCGTTTTGGCATCGACGCGTAGGTTGTTGATCTCAACAAGATTGCTCATTCATTCGCTCCTGTCGCGGATCTTCTGCGGTAGATTGTCGATCAGCAAATTGACGCTGATTGTGAGGCTCGCAATGGCAATAGACGGAAACACAACAGCCGGTGCTGCAAAGGACAGCCCGCCGATGTTTTCTTTAACCAGAGCGCCCCAATCGGCAAATGGTGGCTGCACGCCCAGACCGAGGAATGACATGCTGGACAATAGCAGCACGATGAACACAAAACGCAGACCAAAATCGGCCAGCACTGGTCCAATGATGCCGGGCAAAATTTCCGAGCGGATGAGATAGCCGATCTTTTCACCACGTGCGCGAGCAACCGTCACGTAATCCATCGTATTGATGTTGATAGCAAGTGCGCGAGCAAAACGATAACTGCCGGGTATATAGATGACGGCCATAGTGATGATCAGGACCGGGATAGATGAGCCAACACCTGCTACGATAACCAGTGCGAGAATTTTGCTTGGGATGGATGTTAAGGCGTCAAGAAAACGGCTTAGTGCGGAATCGAACCAGCCACCAATTACGGCAGCGGTCATGCCGAGCGTAACACCAAGAAAGCAAGCCAGGAAAACAGCAGCAATTGAAATACCGACCGTGAAGCGTGCACCATAAATGATCCGCGAAAGCATATCGCGACCCAGGTAATCAGTACCCAACGGAAACTGCGCACTCAATGGACCAAAAAAATCAAAGTCGACAATTTCACCAACAGGATGCGGCGCAATCCAGGGAGCAAGAATTGCAACCAATGCCCAGCACAGGATAATCAGGAATGAAACTGTACCAACCAGATTAACTCGATAGCCGAAGCGCGGAGACTTGGTCTTTCGCGGATTTGAAACGGAAGCGGTCATGATTATCGCAGCCTCGGGTTGGAAACAATAGCGATCAGATCCGCTATCGTGATGAGCAGGAGATAGCCAAAACAAAAGATCATCGCGCAAGTCTGGATCAAAGGCAGATCGCGTGTTGCTACCGCATCAAGCATTAGTTTGGCTATCCCGGGATAATTGAAGATCGTTTCTACGATGATAACTCCACCCAGCAGATACGACAGTGAGAGTGCAACCGCATTCACAATGGGGCCGAGCGCATTGGGAAGCGCATGAACCGTCACCATCCGGCGGCGTGATGCGCCTTTGAGCAGGGCCATTTCAACATAGGGTGTATTGAGTGTCTCAAGCACGGCTGCTCGCGTCATACGGATCATCTGCGCCGAGATCACAAAGCTCAGCGTGATAACCGGCATGGCAAAGACTTTCAAAAGACCGAGGAAAGATGTCACCTCATTGGCCATCGAAAGTGCCGGAAACCAGCCAAGATAAACCGCGAACACCAGCACAGCGATCGTCGCTACCATGAATTCCGGCACCGAAATTACCGAGATTGTGAAGATGGATACAACACGATCATAGATTGTGCCGCGCATGATCGCCGCCGTAATACCGAGAAACAAAGCAACCGGCACCGAGATTGCGGCTGTGACACCGGCAAGCTTCAACGAGTTCACCAGCCGGTTGCCGATAAGATCAGCAATCGGCACATTATTGACGTAAGACACGCCAAGATCACCGCGCAACAGGTTGCCCAGCCAATACAAAAAGCGCAGGAAAGCAGGTTGATCGAGGTTCATCGCTTCGCGAAGCCCCGCAACCGCCTCAGGCGTTGCTGCCTGGCCGAGCAAGATTTCTGCCACATCTCCGGGCAGCATCGCCGTTGCAAAGAAGATCGTAAATGCAACAATCAAAAGCGTAACGACTGCAACAACAAGGCGTTTGGCGACGAGGTTCAACAATGGCGATTTTATGGTCATGCGCAACCCAATATCGGGGGAAACGATCAGTTCGGGCAAAACCAATGTTTTGCCCGAACCCGAAAAGCAAAGCTACCTGACCAAAGGTCAGGCTTCCAGCCAGGCATGTTCAGCGAAGGTATAGCCCATCATGCCGCCAAGCGGGTTTGGCTCAAGGCCATTCAGCTTTGGCGAAATCGCATCAACATTAGACATAAAGACCGGAATGACCGTTCCAGCTTCGTTGGATACCAGGGCCTGCATTTCGCCATAGATTTCCTTGCGTTTTGCTTCGTCCAGCGAACCGCGAGCTTCAAGCAGCATGGAGTCGAACTTATCCGACTTATACTTGCTTTCATTCCAAGGTGCATCGGTCTTATAGAGCAATGAGAACAGGATATCCGGCGTCGGACGTGCATTGATGTTGCCGTAATGGACCGGATCTTTCAGCCAGTGGTTTGACCAGTAACCATCAGACGGGACACGATCAATGGTGACTTTCTGACCAATTGTGGACGCAGCCTGTTGAAGAACCATGGCATAATCAAGCGACGAAGATGCAGCTTCTGCGGCGGTAATGCGGATTTCCTGATTAAGCATACCGGCTTTTTCAAGCAATGATTTTGCACGTTCAGGATCAAACTCACGCTGCTTGAGTTCTGCATTGTGATACTTGCTGGTTGTTGGAACCGGATGATCGTTTGCTATTTCTGCAAGTCCACGCAGTACCGACTTCTGAATAACTTCACGATTGGTCAGATACTTCAGCGCCTCAGCAACGCCAGCCTTATCGCCTGGCGTCAGATCAAGACGAACATTAAGGTTGGTGTAAGTACCAAGCTTGGAAATAAAAAGCTTCGCAGCCGGATTGTTTTCCAGAACGCGAAGCGAGCGTGGATTAAGGTTTGCACCCAGCTGAATATCACCGGAAAGCACCGCATTCATACGCGCGCTTTCATCAGAGATTGCAATGAACTCAAACGAGTCGAGGTGTGGGCCGTTGTTCTTCCAGTAGTTTTCGTTGCGCGCAGCCATCGAGCGGACGCCTGGCTGGAATTCCTTACAAACGAATGGTCCCGTGCCATTGCCCTTGGAAAAATCGGTAGTGCCATCTGCAACGATCATAAAATGATGCATCGCGAGAATGGTTGGCAAGTCTGCATTAGCGCTTTCCAGCGTAATTTCAGCCGTGGTGTCATCGATCTTCTTGACACCTGTGATCTGCTTCGCGATCGCATTCACTTTCGACCCAACAGCTGGATCAAGGTGACGATTAAGCGAGAAAACGATGTCATCCGCGGTCAGCGACTTGCCATCATGGAAAGTCACGCCCTTGCGAAGCTTGACAGTCCAGACCTTGGCGTCAACGCTTTCCACACTTTCAGCTAGTTCCATCTGTGTTTCACCCTGACCGTCAAGAAATGTCAGGCGATTATAGAATGCGCAGCAGCGCACATAATCGGTCGCGTTGGAAGCTTTAGCCGGATCAAGGGTATCGGCAGTGGAGGCGCTGAAACCAGCAGCCTTGATGAAACCGCCTTTGACAGGTGTGGCAGCATATGCAGCTGTCGCACGACCAAGAATGGTCGTACCGGCTGCAGCGGCGACGCCACCCAACAGCATCATCTGCAACAATTCACGCCGGGTTGCCCCGCGACGAATTGCATTCTCAATCATCCGGTCGTCGGAAGAAGTCCAGTTGATTATCTTCTCGCTCATTGCAGTTCCCCTTGTTAAAGTTGCAACTGGTGCGCCGGTTTATAGTCACCGATTTCACCGCAGTTTAGAAATTCAGTTATTAACAACACCTCGTTGCAATGTGAGCCGAAACAGGCTTGGGGAGAGCGATTTGACCCATTACATGGCGGGCATTTATTCGAGATCCCAATTTAATCCGGTGGATTTGCCTTGAATCCTCACCTTTGGTGGCCATGACAGTTTGTTATGGCGATGCACGTAAATTGCGCTGAATTGGTGAAGAGCAGCAGCATAATATTGCGAATCTTATGAGTTTACGAAATTCCTGCGCGCAATTCTGCTGCTGTTCGTCAAACTTAGCCCTTCATCGCCGCACGCACGTCTTCATCAGCAAGCGTCTGATCAAGTGTCTTGCGCGTGCGTTCGATAATCGCGTCCACATCTTCGTCGGTGCAGCAAAGAGGTGGGGCATAACCAAGAACACCATTCGCAAAAGCACGGATTACCAAGCCGTTATCCCATGCACGGTCGAAGATGCGGCGTGCCGGATCAGCCGCAGCAGGAAGTGGTGTCTTGCTTTCCTTGTCAGTTACAAGCTCAATTGCAGCCAACATACCGCGACCACGCACATCGCCGACTAGCGGATGATCAGCAAGTGATTGCAGCCCTGCCAGGAGGCGCTGACCAGCTTTACGACCATTTTCTAGCAGACCATTTTCATAAAGGCGCAGGCATTCAAGGCCAACCGCTGCGCTGACGGGATGCGCAGAATAAGTATAGCCGTGGCCGACTGCCGCCTTGCCTGCACCATCAGCAATGGTGTTGTAGACATGCTCACACATAAACACGGCGCCCATCGGTACATAGCCCGATGTCAGACCCTTAGCGGTCGTGATGAAATCCGGCACAACATCATCTTCCGAACAGGCAAATAGTGGGCCTGTTCGTCCAAACCCGGTGATCACTTCATCGGCGATGAATAGAACATCATATTTCTTGCAAAGCGCATGCATTGCACTGAGCCAGCCAGTCGGCGGTACGAGTACCCCACCCGATCCCTGGATGGGCTCAACATAAAATGCTGCTACGCGCTCTGCGCCCAACTCTTCGATCTTGGCACGAAGCGCTGCAACCGATGCATCGATGATTGCTTGCGGATCAGAGCCCACCGGATTTCGATAAGCATAATGCGATGGAATTTTATGTTGCCAGTCATAAGGCACACCAAAGCCCGCATGAAATACTGGAAGAGCTGTCAGACCGGAACCCGCAGCCGAAGAGCCGTGATAACCATATTCCACCGAAATGAACTGGTCTTTCTGCGGGGTGCCCTTGGCATGATAGTAATAGCGAATGAAACGGATTGTACTATCGATCGCATCGGAACCGCCAAGCGTGAAATAGACGTGATTAAGATCACCCGGCGCACGATCTGCGAGTTCAGCGGCCAGACGAATGGCAGATTCTGAACCAAGGCCGAAATAGCCGGTTGCATAGGGAAGCTCTTGCAACTGCTTTGTGGCCGCTTCGACGATACTGTCCTGGCCGTAGCCAACATTGACACACCAAAGGCCCGCAAAACCGTCCAGCAGTTTATGGCCGGATGCGTCGGTCAGAGTCGCGCCCTTGCCCGACTTCAGGACACGCACACCTGCGGCTTCATGACTGCGGAATGATGAGACCGGATGCACCAGATGGGCGCGATCAAGTTCGATCAGCGAATTGCTCAGCATAATATTCTCCAAATCAACCTAAAGCCTGATTTACAAGCGCATATGTGCGATAGCCCGTATCGCGATGTTCTTCATTGGTGCGCTCCGCACGGCGCATCGTGATCCCGCCTCCAACATGAACAAGTCCGCGCTCTGTGAGCCAGATGCCCAGATCTGTTGAGATACTCGTATCGATGCGGACAAACTGGCCAATACAATCGGAGAGCAGAAAATCGATCAGCGAACGCGCGTCATCATCGTTCTTTGCAACAATTGGCCCAATGACCTGCCCGCGGCCAAACTCACGAATAGCTGCGAATGCTTCAATCTGATCAGCCTTTTGAATAACGGCAAACTTCGCGCACTTACTCAAAAGCTGCATAAGCGTCGCACGATCAATTCCTGTGGCTTGATGATCCAGCGAAACGAGACGCGGGAAATCGTCAGCACGAGCCCAAACGACATGTTCCGGCGAGTCAACTTTTTCAATAACACCTTGATGTTGAATGATTTCACCATTTGCCACAAAACCAAGCTTTTCATAAAGCGGCAAGCCATCTTGCGTGGCAACAAGCAGGCATGTGCGCCCGCTTGCAGCATCAAGCGCCGCCTGCATCAATTTGCGTCCAAGCCCGCGCCCGCGCATCGCTTCATCGACAATAACCATATTGATAGTTGCAACATCATCCCCCAATGGCGTTGCCATGGCAGTTCCGACAACCAGTCCGTCTTCAAGAGCTACAAAACCATTACTCAGCGCCAGCACCAATGCCCAATCGTCACGACGATGCGGCCACCCTGCCTGCTTTGACAGCACAACAGCGCCATCAAGATGATCCGGCGTCATCGTTTCAAGTATGATTTGCGACATGGTCATAGTGTTTATCCGGCAAAGTTCTTCTTGCCTTCAAATTAAAATGCCATGCGCAGCAGTTCATCCCGACCAACATCCAAATGCGATGCGTTTTCACTTTCCTTGTAGGCCCCCGCCGCATCTTATGCCGCGATACCATCCCCGTGGGCCCGTTATCATTTAAAAATTCGGCTCTAGAGCCAGTCGATCAATCAGCTTTACGCAACACTCTGCCATAGCTCTGGCCAGATACGAAACAATCTGCTTCGTACCTACATGAATGCAGTGATTAGTCTATTCGCCGCTCATTATGATGTATGACAACGGCGCAGTAGTGCCCGCAAGCCTCGTAAGGATCAAATCATGGCCCAGTTCAGACCAAAATACATCACCTTTGATTGCTACGGCACACTGACCAACTTTCAGATGGCAGAAGCTGCACGCGAGCTTTATTGCGAACAGCTTGATGAAGAGAAGATGCAGCAGTTCATCAAGAATTTTGCGGCCTATCGTCTTGATGAAATCCTGGGCAATTGGAAGCCCTATAATGAAGTCGTTCATAATGCGATTGAACGCACCTGCAAGAAGAACAATATCACCTTCAAAGCAGAAGACGCGCGCACCGTCTATGAACGGGTTCCAACTTGGGGCCCGCATGCGGACGTGCCAGCTGGTCTTTCCAAAGTTGCTAAAGAAATCCCGCTCGTCATTCTTTCAAACGCGATGAACGAGCAGATCCACCACAATGTCGATAAGCTCGGCGCGCCATTCCATGCTGTTTACACAGCACAGCAGGCACAGGCTTACAAGCCACGCTTCAAGGCGTTTGAATACATGCTCGACCAGCTCAACGCCAACCCGGCAGACATACTGCATGTCTCGTCATCGTTCCGCTACGACCTGATGTCAGCACATGATCTTGGCATCAAAAACAAGGTTTGGGTCAATCGCGGACATGAGCCAGCAAATCCTTATTACGGCTATACCGAAATCAAGGATATTTCCGGTCTCGCCGGTGTCGTTGGACTGTAAATAAGGTTTAGCAAGATGCAATTTAAACCCTACTGGCACGATACGACACCGCCATTCACAGCTGGCGAGAAGAACCCGCCAGAAGGGCATTATGATGTTGCCATTATCGGCGGTGGTTTCACCGGAGTTTCGGCTGCATTGCATCTTGCCAAAGCAGGCAGCCGCGTCGCGGTCTTTGAAACTGGGCTTGTCGGCTCCGGCGCTTCAGGACGCAATGGCGGGCATCTCAACAACGGCCTAGCGCATAGCTTTATCGCGGCAAAACAACACCTTGGCGCAGAACGCGCCAAGGCTCTTTACAAAGCCTTCGACGATTCCGTGGATACTATCGAAGGTATCGTCGCCGAAGAAAATATCGATTGCTCTTTCCGGCGCGCTGGCAAATTGAAACTTGCTTCAAAGCCTGCACATTATGATGATCTTGCGAGCAATTTTGAAGCCATTCACGCGGAAGTCGATCCTGACATTGTCTTACTGCGCCGCGATCAGCTTTCAGGCGAAGTCGGCTCAAATGATTTTCACGGTGCCATGCTTTCCAAGAAAAGCGCCATG